>NZ_LJIB01000002.1:0-436692 GCF_001295785.1 Rhizobium sp. AAP116 | reverse complement strand
GGGGGGGGGGGGAGGCGAAGCCTCTAGCCTCTCGTGGGGCCTCCTGGCCTTCGGCCCCCCTCATCGCCTCGCTATGCTCGGCACTTCTCCCCGCTGGGGAGAAGAGGCCGCCTGTCGGCGGCACACCTCACATACCTCTGGAGTCCCCATGACCGCAGCCGTCTCCTTCTCGAAGGTCTCGCGCCATTTCGGCAGCGTGAAAGCCGTCGATGCCGTCGACCTGACCGTCGAGCCAGGCGAATTCTTCGCCATGCTCGGCCCTTCAGGTTCCGGCAAGACGACCTGCCTGCGCCTGATTGCCGGCTTCGAACAGCCGACCGCAGGCCATATCGAGATCTTCGGCGAAACCGCCGAGGGCGTGCCGCCCTATCGGCGCAACGTCAACACGGTCTTCCAGGACTATGCCCTCTTCCCCCACCTCAACATCCTCGACAACGTCGCCTATGGCCTGATGGTCAAGGGCGTCGCCAAAGCCGAGCGCCACCGCGAGGCAGAGAAAGCCTTGGAGATGGTAAAGCTCCCCGGCTACGGCGCCCGCAAGCCCGGCCAACTCTCCGGCGGCCAGCGGCAGCGCGTGGCGCTGGCCCGTGCGCTGGTCAACAAACCCAAGGTCCTCCTTCTCGACGAGCCGCTCGGCGCACTGGATCTCAAGCTACGCGAGCAGATGCAGGAAGAGCTGAAGAGCCTGCAGCGCTCGCTCGGCATCACCTTCGTCTTCGTCACCCATGACCAGGGCGAAGCACTCTCGATGGCCGACCGGGTCGCCGTCTTCAATGACGGCAAGATCGTCCAGGCCGGCACCCCGTACGAGATCTACAACCGCCCCCGCACCCGCTTCGTTGCCGATTTCGTCGGCTCTTCGAATGTGATTGCGCCCGAAGCGATGAAGGCGCTGGGCGGCGAGGCCTGCTGGACAAGCCTGCGCCCCGAAGCCATCCGCATCGTCTCGGAAGGCGGCATCGAGGCGACGGTGCGCTCGACCAGCTTCCTCGGCGCCTCGACCAAGCTCTTCGTCGAAACGGCAGTGGCCGCACTCACCATCTCGCTACCCGCCGGCCAAGCCGCGCCTCAAACAGGCGAAAGCATCCGCATCGTCTGGTCGCCTGCCGACCCACATTACATGGAGGCCGGCGCATGACGGCGATCTCCACATCTGCCATCACCCCTGGCCGTCAGGGCCTGATGGGGCGGCTCTCGGATCTGTTCTGGCGGAGGCCCAACCTGCTGCTGGTTCTGATGCTGGTGCCGCCCCTGCTCTGGCTCGGCATCATCTATGTCGGCTCGCTCTTTGCGCTGCTCCTGCAGAGCTTCTTCTCGATCGATGAATTCTCCGGCCTGATCAATTACGAATTCACGCTGGCGACCTATGGCGAACTGCTGCGCCCGGCCAATTTCGACATCATCCTGCGCACGCTGCTGATGTCGGCCGCTGTTACGCTCGCTTCCGCCGTCATCGCCTTCCCGATCGCCTATTACGCCGCACGTTATGCCAAAGGCCGCTGGAAGGCCGTCTTCTATCTCGGCATCATGCTACCGCTCTGGTCGAGCTATCTCGTCAAGGTCTATGCCTGGAAGCTGATCCTCGCCAAGGAAGGCATCCTCACCTGGATCTTCGCCAAGCTGCATCTGACCTGGCTACTCGATGGACTGCTCGCCATCCCCGTCATCGGCGGCAATTCGCTCTCCATCAGCTATCTCGGTACCTTCATCGTCTTCGTCTATGTCTGGCTGCCCTTCATGATCCTGCCGACCCAGGCGGCCCTTGAACGTGTGCCCGGCAACCTGATCGAAGCCTCGGGCGATCTCGGCGCCGATAGCCGCCAGACCTTCCGCCATGTGCTCTTTCCGCTGGCGCTGCCCGGCATTGTCGCCGGCTCGATCTTCACCTTCTCGCTGACCATGGGCGATTACATCATCCCGCAGATCGTCGGCACCTCGCGCCTCTTCATTGGCCAGGCCGTCTATGCCCAGCAGGGCACCGCCGGCAACATTCCGCTTGCCGCCGCCTTCTCGGTGGTGCCGATCGTCATCATGGGCATTTACTTGACCATCGCCAAACGCATGGGGGCCTTCGATGCGCTCTGACCGCTCTCAGTCCGCAGGCCTGTCGCTCAAGATCGCCGCCGGCGCCGGCCTCGCCTTCCTGCACCTGCCGATCCTCTTGATCTTCGTCTATGCCTTCACGACGGAGGAAAAGAGCTTCCAGTGGCCGCCACCGGGCTTCACCACCAAATGGTTTGCCGTCGCCTGGAACCGCCCGGATATCTGGGAAGCGCTTACGCTCTCGGTCAAGGTCGCGAGCATCGCAACCGTCATTGCCATGGTACTCGGCACGCTCGCCGCCGCAGCCGTCGCGCGGACGAAATTCTTCGGTCGAGAAGTGATCTCGCTGCTCGTCATCCTGCCGATCGCACTACCCGGCATCATCACCGGCATTGCGCTCCGCTCGGCCTTCTCGCTGGCGGACATCCCTTTCACCTTCTGGACGATCATTCTCGGCCACGCCACCTTCTGCGTCGTCGTTGTCTACAACAACGCCGTCGCCCGCTTCCGCCGCACCTCCGGCTCGCTGATCGAGGCCTCGATGGATCTTGGTGCCGATGGTTTCCAAACCTTCCGCCATGTGATCCTGCCGAACATCGCAACGGCGCTTCTGGCCGGTGGCATGCTTGCCTTTGCGCTCTCCTTCGACGAGGTCATCGTCACCACGTTTACCGCCGGCCAGCAGTCGACCCTGCCGATCTGGATGCTGGAAGAACTGATCCGCCCACGCCAGCGCCCGGTGACCAATGTGGTCGCGATGATCGTCGTGATCGTCACTTTCCTGCCGATCCTGGCAGCCTATTATCTGACCCGCGATACCGACCAGATCGCAGGCAGCGGCAAATGATGAACCACCTAAGCCGTGCGGCCTTGGCCGCCGGTCTCGCAATTGAAGTCTGATAAAAGGGAGAACGACATGGACACCCAGATGCTGATCGGCGCCAAGTTCGAAGCCGGCACAGAGACGGACGAGAAGATCCTGAACCCCAAGACCGGCGAATTGATCGTCGATCTCCCGGAAGCCTCGCTCGCCCAAGTCGAGGCGGCCGTCGACGCTGCCGAAGGCGCCTTCGTTTCCTGGTCGCAGACGACGCCCGGCCAGCGCGCCGGCTACCTGCTGGCGATCGCCGACGCGATCGAAAAAGACGCAGCCGCCTTCGCAGCGTTGGAAAGCCTCAACTGCGGCAAGCCGATCAACGCCGTTCTGAACGATGAGATCCCGGCGATCGTCGATTGCTACCGCTTCTTTGCCGGTGCAATCCGCACGCTGCAGGCCCCGGTCTCCGGCGAATACCTGCCAGGCTTCACCTCGATGATCCGCCGCGATGCCGTGGGCGTCATCGGCTCGATTGCGCCCTGGAATTACCCGCTGATGATGATGGCCTGGAAGCTCGCACCGGCGCTGGCCGGCGGCAACACCATCGTCTTCAAGCCCTCCGAGCAGACGCCGCTGACGGCGCTCAAGCTCGCCAAGGTCATGGCCGACATCCTGCCCGAAGGCGTGGTCAATGTCATTGTCGGCCGCGGCGAGAGCGTCGGCAACGCTCTGATCAACAATCCAAAAATCCAGATGCTGTCGATCACCGGCGATATCGCCACCGGCAAGAAGATCATGACGGCAGCCGCCAAGACGGTAAAGCGCACGCATTTGGAACTCGGCGGCAAGGCCCCGGTCATCATCCATGACGATGCCGATATCGAGGCCGCCGTCTCCGCCATCCGCACCTTCGGCTACTACAATGCCGGCCAGGACTGCACCGCCGCCTGCCGCATCTATGCCGCCGACAAGATCTACGACCGCTTCGTTGCCGATCTCGCGAGCGCCGTCTCCACGATCAAGTTCAACCAGGCCGACGATGCTGAAAACGAGATCGGCCCGCTGATCTCAAAGCGCCAGCGCGACCGCGTCGAAAGCTTCGTCACCCGCGCCGCCGAACACAAGCACATGGAAGTCGTGACAGGCGGCAAGCTGGGCTCGGACAAGGGCTTCTTCTACACGCCAACAGTCATTGCCGGCGCGACGCAAGACGACGAAATCGTCCGCCGCGAAGTCTTCGGTCCGGTCGTCTCCGTCACCCGCTTCACCGAAGCCGAACAGGCCGTCGCCTGGGCAAACGACAGCGACTACGGCCTTGCCTCCTCCGTCTGGACCAAGGACATCTCTCGCGCCATGCAGACTGCCGCCAAGCTGCGTTACGGCTGCACCTGGATCAACACCCACTTCATGCTCTGCAACGAAATGCCCCATGGCGGCATGAAGCAGTCGGGTTATGGCAAGGACATGTCGGTCTATGCGCTGGAAGACTACACGACCGTCCGCCATGTGATGATTGCGCATTGAGCTTTGCAGGGGCCTGCGGGCGATAAGGGGAAGGGGTCATCTCGGTGGCCCCTTCCCTTTTGGCTGTTGGCATTTACCCTGACACAGCAAAGCGGTAGCGGCATCACGCCGCCGCCGGTATGGTGCTGAGCACTTCAGGGAGCCCCGCATGCACCACCGCGCCACGATGATGATCCTGACTGCTTTCGCCTGGATGGTAGGTGCCAACTTGGTCGCGCATGCTCAGGAACCGCAAGTCATCCCCGCTCCAAACCTCGATGGCGGCGGAGCGCTGATGGACACCTATCTCTGGCATGTCCGTGGCCTGCCCCCTGGCCAGCGCCTTGCCGTCTATTCCGGCGCCGGACCGAATTTCCGGGTCATCCACGCGCTCGACGAGGGCCAGCCGATCGAACGCCTCTCTTGCAAGGACAGTCGTGGCGGCTACTGGTGCCGCATAGCCACCGTCGACCGTCCCCGCATTTCAGGCTGGGTCGATGGACGGTTTTTGCTCGAGGAAAGCGGCTTCGCGCCGCAGGACGACGTGCGAAATCCGTCCTTCGAACCGGAGATCATCATCGATCCCTTCCCGAGGCCGAGAAGGCCCTGAGCGACAATTCCTGATCTACTGCCTCAGATCTCCTGATAAGCAGCGATCACCGCCGCCAGCTGGGAGTCGTTCATTGCCTGAACCTGCGGAGCCGTCAAAGCAAGGAGTTGGGCGGTGCTGAGATCATCGATATCATCGGTCGACAGGCCGGAAATTGCCGACGTGCCAATGGCGGCTATGTCTTCCGTGGAGAAGAGCTGCAGGTCTGCACCTTCGAGGGCACGGATCGCGGCCGAACCGAGGGCGCCAACCTGAGCAGGGGTCAGAGCCTCGATCTGTGCCGTGGTCATGGCAACAAGTTGCTCGGTGGACAGCGCACCGATAATCCGCGAGTTCAGCGCGGCGACTTTATCAGTGCCCAATGCGACGATGCTGTTAGTCGACAGGTTGCGGATTTGCGCAGACGTCAGAGCTGAAAACTGGCCGCTCGAGAAGCTGACGATTTGGTCCGACGTGAGGGCCCGGACCTGAGCTGTCGTCAGCGAACTCACCTGCGCCGTGGTCAATCCACCAAGCTGAGCGCTGTCGAGGGCTGCGACGTTCGCCGTCGACAGTCCCGCAATCGCTCGCGAACTGATGGCGGCGATATCGGTCGATTCGAGCACATCAAGGTCTTCTGTCGTGAGGCCGGCGATAGCCCCACTGGAGAGCGATGCCAACAGGGCTGTGGTCAGAGAACCGATCTGCTCGGAGGACAACGCCGTTATCTGCGCGGACTCGAGGCCAGCAAAGGCGCGGGTGTTGATCGCGGCCACCTGGCTTGTGGAGAGCGAGCCGAATGTATCCGTCGTGAGTGCCCGCAGTTGCGTACTGGTCAGAGCACCGATTGCGGCAGCCGTCATACCGTCAAAATGCGCGCTGGTCAGGCCGGCGATCTGCGCCGTGGTCAGCGCTGCGGCCTGCGCGGATGTGAGCCCCGCGAGCTGGGCGGTATCAAGTGTCGTGAAAGATGTTGGTGTGATGGAGGCAATGGTCCGGGTGCTCAGTACAGCGAGTTCCGAAGAGGTTAGCGTATCGAGCTGGGCACTACCGAGCGCCGCGCTGCCGAGCGCTGCCAGCTGCGAGGTCGAAAGGGCCGCAAATTCCGCAGTGGCGACCGCAGCCCAGAGAGTGCTGCCAAGGTCAGCGAGTGCACGCGTGCTTAAGGATTGCATCTGGTCGGTGGACAGAGAACCGAACTGCTCGGGCGTCAGCGACCGAAGCTGGGTGCTGGTGAGGCCGGCGACGGCTTCCGTGGAAAGGGCGTCGATCTGATCGCTGGTCAGGACATCGATTTGCGCCGTTGTCAGGGCAGCAACCTGGACGCCGGTCAGGCTGGAAATCTGGTCAGATGTGAGAGCCGCTATGCCGCTGGTCGAAAGCGCCCCGATAACACGGGAGGGCAGGTCGGCGATCTCGGAAGACGTCAGGGTCCCGACAGCGCCGACCGTCAGGGCGCGGATAGCCGAGGAACTCAGCGCACCCAATTGCGCGGATGTCAGGGCATCGAACGTCGCCGTGCTCAGGGCAGCCACCTGTTGTGACGTCAGAGCTGCGATGCCACGGGTACTAATCGACCTGATCTGCGCCGTGTCGAGCGACGCAAGGGCATCATTCGAAAGCGCCGCGATCTGGCCAGAAGACATGATCGCGATCTGGTCCGTGGTGAAGGAATCCAGCTGACTAGTGCTCAGCGACCCGACAATGGCGGCCGAAAGGGCTGCAATCTGGGCCGAGGTAAGTGCAATGAGCTGGCTTGAGGTCAATGCGGCGAACGCGCTGGTCGTCAGTCCCGCGAGCGAACGGGGCTGCAGGGCGGCAATGTCGACAGACTCGAAGGTCGAGAGGTCATCGGCCCCGAGCGCGGCGACCGAAGTCGAGGACAATGCTGCAATCTGGGCGCTCGACAGGACGGCGATCTGCGCCGAGGTCATGGCGGCAATCTGCGCTGAACTGAGTGCTGCAACGGCGCGCGTGTTCATCGCGGCAATCAGCGTGGTCGAGAGGTTACCAATGACAGCCGTGGAGATGCCAGTGATGGCGGTGGAACTGAGTGCGGCAAACTCGATGGTGGAGAACGTTTCCAGGTCGCCGGACGACAGAGCCGCGACGTCACTCGACGACAGGGCTGCAATCTGTGCGGACGTCAGCGCCTCGATCTGGTCGCTCGTCATCGCATCGAGTTGTGCGCTGGTAAGCGCACCGACGGCGCGGCTGTTCAGTGCTGCCACCTGCTCTGTCGAAAGCGTGGTGATATTGACGCTGCCGAGTGCAACAACCTGAGCGGGGTTAAGCGCCGCGATCTGGCCGGTACTCAAAGCGCCGATCTGATTGCTGTCGAGCGCAGCCACTTGAGCGGTCTTCAGGCTCGCGATCTGACCGGTGGAAAAAGCACTCAGCTGAGCCGATAGCAGGCTTGCGATCTGGACTGCGGACAGCCCCTGCAGCGCACGGGAATTCAGGGCAGCAAATTCGGTCGAGGAAAAGGTCGCGAGATCATCGATACCGAGCCCGGCCACGCCCGCCGAGGACAGGGCGGCAATCTGCAAGGTCGAGAGAGCAGCGACCTGCGCGCTGTCGAGCGCAGCGATCTTGGCTGACCCCAGCATGGCGATCACGCGAGTGGACAGGCCGCTGATCTGCAGTGTGCTGAACGAAAGCAGTGTACCAGAGTTGAGCGCGTTCACTTGAGCGCTCGACAGACCGGAAAGCTGGGCGGGGGTCAGACCATTGACCTGGTCCGAAGTCAGGGATGCGATCTGCGCCGTGGTCAAGGCAGCGATTTTGCCTGAGGCCAGGCTTGTAAGTTGTTCGGAACCGAGTGACGCAAAGACGTCGACCGAAAGGCCAGCCAGGCTTCGCGTCGCGATAGCGGCGACATCATCCGCAGACAGCACATCCATATCATCAGAACCGAGGCCTTTGATCCCGGCGGACGTGAGCGCGGCAAGCTGGCCGGTCGTCAACACCTCGACCTGCTGCGTCGAAAGTGCTGCCACCTGTCCCGACGACAGAGCCGCCACCGCACTGCTCTTCAGGGCGGCAATCTGGTCAGTATCGAAGGAGGCGATTACATCCGTGGTCAGCACCGGAATCTGGCGCGAGGTCAGACCCGAGACCTGCAGCGCGGAGAGACCGTCGATCTGGCCACTGGTCAGGCCAGCAATCACAGTGGTGGACAGAGACGCGATCTGAGCTGTGGTCAGCCCGGAGAGCTGACTGCTTGTGAGCACAGCGAAATTGGCTGAGGACAGACCGGATAGAGCGCGCGTGGACAGAGCAGAAAGCTCTGTGGAGGTAAGGGTCGCGATATCCTCCGTTTCGAGACTGGCAAGCGCCACGCTGGTCAGCGCTGCCAGCTGGGACGTCGACAGGGCATCGAACTGTTCGGGCGAAAGCGCTCTAATCTGGGCGGAAGAAAGCGCACCCAGCTGACGGCTCTGGAGCCCGATGATCTTGGCACTGTCGATGACAGCGAGCTGATCGATGGTCAAGCCGCGCACCGCAGCGACCGAGACCGCACGCAGCTGACTGGATGAAAGCCCGTCAAAATCGTCTGTCTGGAAGGCAGATATCTGCTTCGACGACAATGCGGCGATCTGCGCGGAGCTGAGCGCATTGACGTCTTCGCTGGTAAATGCCGCTATGGCCGAGGTCGCCAGCGTCCTGATCTGACTGATACTCACCGAAGGAATAATCGTAGCCATCAACGCCCGCCCTAATGACTTGTTGTTCAAAAAAACGCAATGCGGCCAAACAAAGGGCTCGTGCCTCCCCTTAGGGTGACTCGATGGCCCCGCGGTTCCTGCGAGGCGCGCGTAGAAGAACGGGCGACATCTGGCAGTACTGTTGCGGACGCAATCTCAGTGAAAACATGGCTCTGCAGAGCCTGGCGTTGGATTGGGCATCATGCAGCAGAGCTGATCTCTGCTTCCCTCGCCATCAAAATGACCCCAGCCGGAAAATCCCGCCCCTCGCCCCGGCGAATCCGATGCGGATTCGGAGGCGCGTCATTCGTGTGATATGGCGCAGAAATTAACCCTTCGTCAATCATTAAGGCAGAATTTTCTGCAGCCCAGAGTCGGATCAAACATGCTTTACCCGCGATTGATGCGATGCTGCCGCAGCAGGCGAACCGCACAACTTTCCCTCATCTTGATCGCGAGGAGACCCGTGCTTCACTCTTCCCCGCGCCACTCTTCCGGCCGGTCCCGCTCGTATCGGTGCGCCACCGGAAATGCCGGCAGCCAGTCCTCATGCCGGATCGTCCAAAGCTCGTAGCTCGGCTGAAACTCATTGATGTCGTCGAACGATCCGAGATTCACTTCCACCTCCTCGCCGCTCTGATTGAAGACCCGCGAGCCGCAGGTCGGAGAAATAGCGGCCGTCATACAGCTGCGCCTCACGGGTGATCGTCACCTGATGATCGCGATAGATAGCTGAAGCGTGGAACGGGGCTCCATGGTATTTGCGGCAGTCGAGACAGTGGCAGATGCCGACGCGACCCGGCTCGCCCTCCGCTTCGAACCGCACTTTGCCGCAGGCGCAACCGCCCGTCATGATCGCCATGGTCTTCCTCCCTGGATGCGTACCAGCAGTCTGCAACACATGAAAAATGGCCGCAGCTTGCGCCACGGCCATTTCCCAACTCCGGAGTATCGGATCGGCTACCTGATCAGGCAGTCAGTGCCTTGGCGATCTGGCCACGCAGCGTATCCATATCCTTGGCAAACCCGCGAATGCCTTCGGCGAGCTTCTCAGTCGCCATCGCATCCTGGTTCATCGCCCAGCGGAAGGCCTTTTCATCGAGTGAAACCAGCGGCTCGGCCTTGACCGTATCCGGCGACAGCGCACGGGCAAGCGCGCCCTGGTCCGCGTTCAGCTCGTCGAGCAACTGCGGGCTGATGGTCAGGCGGTCGCAACCGGCCAGCGCTTCGATTTCGCCGGCATTGCGGAAGGAGGCGCCCATGACGATCGTGCCGATGCCGTTCGCCTTGTAGTAATTATAGATCGAGCGCACCGAGACAACGCCGGGATCTGTCTCGGACGTGTAGTCCTCGCCGGTCGACTTCTTGTACCAGTCAAGGATACGGCCGACGAAAGGCGAGATCAGGAAGACCTTGGCTTCGGCGCAGGCAATCGCCTGGGCCTTGGAGAAGAGCAGCGTCAGATTGCAGTCGATGCCTTCCTTCTGCAGCACTTCGGCAGCGCGAATACCTTCCCAGGTGGAGGCGAGCTTGATCAGGATGCGGTCCTTCTCGATGCCACGCTCCTTGTAGCCGGCGACAATCTGATGCGCCTTGTCGATCGAAGCCTTGGTGTCGAAGGAGAGATCGGCGTCGACTTCGGTCGATACGCGGCCCGGAACCAGTTCGGCCAAGGCAGCACCGACAGAGATCGCCATGCGATCGGCAATCGCGCCGATCACGGCATGATCCTGGCCACCCTTGGCCTTGCCCCAGGTGATGGCTTCCTGAAACGCATCCTGGAACGCGTCGGTGCCGAGCGCCTTCAGAACGATCGACGGATTGGTTGTGCAATCGACAGGCTTCAGACGGCGGACGGCCTCGATGTCACCGGTATCGGCGACGACGGTCGTCATGGAACGAAGCTGTTCGAGTTTCGAGGTCATCGGGTTATCCTTCGGCTGCGCGAAAAGAGTTGGGGACCGGCATTTGCACGCCGGTCTCGTTGCCCGGACTATCGCCATCCGCAGACGGCAAAGTCAAGACATATGTCCTTTGAATTTGACATAAGTACCACAAGAACGGATAGTGCCCGCTGGAAGTTCCCCATTCGAGAGAGATCTTGGCCAAGCTCCGACGCGAGACCCACACCACCCTTTCGGACGCAGCCGCGCTGCGCATCCGTGCCGCCTGGCTCTATTATAACGAGGGTCTGACTCAGAAGGATGTGGCCGACCGTCTCGGCATCAGTCGTTCGACGGTCATCCGCATGCTGGAGGAAGCCCGAAAGCGAGCAGAGGTCCAGATCTGGATCAGCGATGGCGTCGCCGACTGCGTTGATCTCGCCGTGCGGCTGGAAAAGGCCTACGGCCTCGACGAGGCCGTCGTCGTGCCCTCGTCGGACAGCCAGGATGCCACCTCGATCGCCAAAGCCGTCGGTCTCGCCCTCGGCCAGTTCCTGACCGAAGCCATCACCAACGACATGACGATCGGCGTCGGCTGGGGCCGCACCATGACGGCTTCGCTCGCCGGTTTCCGGTCGCCCGGCCGGGAGAACTGTAAGGTCGTCTCGCTGCTCGGCGGGATCGTGGCAGTCCGCCAGACCAACCCGATCGACTATACTTGGCGGCTGGCAAGCCAGCTCGGCGCCGAATGCTACATGTTCCTCGCACCCCTGCTCGTCGATTCGGTTACGACGAAGCGGGCACTGATCGAGGAATGCGGACTGAAGGCGATCTACGACCTCGCCGAGAACCTCGACCTCGCCATCGTCTCCTGCGGCGACATCGGCCCGCATTCCACTTCGCTCTCCGAAGGCTTCATCAGCCATCGGACGCTAACAGAACTGGTCGACGCGGGCTGCGTTTGCGACACCATGTTCAACTTCCTCGACGCCGAAGGAAACTCCGTCGCCCACCCCATCAACGAGCGGGTAATGTCGGTTGATTTGGACACGCTGAAGAAGGCCAAGCACATCGTGCTGTCTTCAGGCGGCGCGCATCGCGCAAAGGCGATCAGAGCGACGATTCGGCGGATCGGGTGTAATACGCTAATTACGGACGAGGCGGCGGCGCGGGAGTTGTTGGGGCTGGGAGGCTAGAGCTGTTCCGGCCAGGCGCGGGTGCCATACTGAACGAAGAGAACTTCGACATGATCGTCCCGCACGCGGTAAGCGACGATGTATCCAAGATCGGCTAGCACCAGTTCGCGCGTGCCTCAATCTCGCCGCGCCGTCCCAGGAAAGCATTTTGCGTCAAAAGGCCCAGCGTCCGCCCGTGAATTGACCGCACAATGCGCGCGGCGGCAGCAGGGTTGCGCTCGCCGAGGTAGTCGCCGATGGCCGCGAGCTCTCGAAGATAACGCCGCGTCCAGACGATACGCATAGCCTTAAGGGGAGCCGTACTTGTTCAGGACGGCCTCGATCTCCGCGTCGCTGGCGAATTCGCCGCGCTCGGCTTCCGCCAGCCCTTCCGTCACACCAGACACCCACTGCTCCTGCCAGGCAAGCGAGCGCCCCTGAGACAGCGCATCCTCTACGATCTGATCGCGGGACAGATTGCTCCGCTCGACCAAACTGTCGATCCGTCGGCTAATGTCTTCAGGGATTTGAACCGTGTTGCGCATGGCTCAGTCTCTCACAGAAGCAGCCATCAGAAAAGCATCGCGCTTCACCCCTTCCCCGCCTCCCAGCCCAGCATCGCCCGCTTGCGCGTCAGCCCCCAGTGATAGCCGGTCAGCGCGCCGCTCTTGCCGAGTGCCCGGTGGCAGGGCACGACAAACGAGATCGGGTTGCGTCCGACGGCAGCCCCCACGGCACGGCTCGCGGTCGGCTGACCGATCTTTTGGGCAATGTCGGAATAGGTGACCGCCTTGCCAAGCGGGATCTGGAGAAGGCTCTCCCAGACGCGGATCTGGAAGTCAGAGCCGATCAGCACGACGCGCAAGGGTTCCTCCGACGACCACCGCTCAGGGTGAAAGACGCGCGCCGCATAGGGTGCGGTCGCATCCACGTCCTCGACATAACGCGCATTCGGCCAGCGCTGCGCCATGTCGTCGAAACAGGCAACCTCGCCGCCCGCATCGGCAAAGGCGAGCCCCGCCAGCCCGCGCTCGGTGATCATGACAAGCGCCAGCCCGAACGGCGAAGGGTGGTAGCCATAACGAATAGTGAGGCCGGCGCCGCGCGCCTTCCATTCCCCGGGGCTCATCGCCTCATGCGTGACGAAGAGATCATGCAGGCGTCCCGGGCCGGAGAGGCCGAGCTCGAAAGATGTCTCGAGCAGCGGCAATTCCTCGCGACCCAGCAGCCGCTTGGCATGATCGAGGGTGACGGCCTGCAGGAAGGCCTTGGGACTAAGGCCCGCCCAGCGGGTGAACGTCTTCTGCAACTGCGTCGGCGACTGGCCCAGCCGCTCGGCGATCACCTCCAGCGATGGTTGGCTCTGGTAGTCGAGCGTCAGCATCTCGATTACCTGCCGCACGGTCTCATAGTCCGAACCTGACGGCGTGATGTCGGTGGAGCCGGAAAGGTTGATTTGTTGCGCAAGCGTCATGGCGAAATCCTCAATCTGAACAGGACTTCACCACGGGCAATCCTTCGACGCCACCCGTTTCTTGCAGTAATGTCTGGCACTCAGATCCGCTGCTTGGCCATCGCGAGTGCCCCCGTGAGGGCCTTGGCGAAACTCTCGCGATCATCGGGGTTGAGGAAGGAGCCGACATCGGTGCCGCGGCCCTCGCCGCTGACCACCATCGATGTGATGCCAAACTCATCATGGCGGTGCACGAAAAACCGCGCCCAAAGCGTCTTGAAGCTGTGCTCGGTCATCCGGCCGGCGGGTGTGAATTTTCGGATAGAGAGGTTGGTCCGAGACACCGTCACCTCTTCTCGCGCACGGGCAGCCCGATAATTCAGCCAGAAGGCACCGTAGAGCAGGAGAAAATCTATGCCGAAGAAGATACCGATCGGCCAGGCACCGGTCGCCATGAAGAAGATAGCATGGACGAGACACACGGTCCCGGTGATGGCAAAGAGGATACGATACCCCTTGCGACCGAGCGACCGGTAGGGTGTCAGTTCAGCTGCGAAAATCGGCTGGTCCGCCGCCTGCTCGAGATTGCCTTCCATCACCACGCCCGACTATAGGTTTTACATGACTGAAGCGAAGCCGAAATCCAGCACCCAAACTTTGAAAAAGTCAAATCCTGCGACCCGACGCAAGCCGGCGACACGCCGTCGCACGGCTTATTCAAAGGCCGAATTGGAAGAGATCTTCCGCCGCTTCTCGATCCAGAGGCCGGAGCCCAAGGGCGAGCTGGAACACGTCAACCCGTTCACGCTTGTCGTTGCCGTGGCGCTCTCCGCCCAGGCAACGGACGCTGGCGTAAATAGGGCGACGCGGGCGCTGTTCAAGGTGGCCGACACACCGGAAAAGATGCTTGATCTCGGCGAGGAAAAGGTCCGCGATTACATCAAGACCATCGGGCTTTACCGCAACAAGGCGAAGAACGTCATCGCGCTCAGCCAAAAGCTGGTCGACGATTTCGGAAGCGTCGTGCCGCGCACCCGCGAGGAACTGGTGACGCTGCCGGGTGTGGGCCGCAAGACCGCAAACGTCGTGATGTCCATGGCCTTCGGCATACCCACAATGGCCGTCGACACGCATATCCTGAGAATTGGCAACCGCATCAAGCTCGCGCCCGGCAAGACGCCTGATGAGATCGAGGAGATCCTGATGCGGATCATCCCCGAAGAATATCTCTTCCACGCCCATCACTGGCTGATCCTGCACGGGCGCTACTGTTGCAAGGCAAGGCGCCCCGAATGCGAGAAATGCGTCATCGCTGACATCTGCAAATCGCCGGAAAAGACCTGCGTTGTACCGGCCCCGCTGGTCGAACTGCCGCCGCAGGAAATCAGCGCCGTCGAATAAGGCTCAACGGGCGAGAGCCACGTCCCGCGCGGCGAGCGCCTTGTGCAGATGCACCATCAGGCCCGCGGCAAAGAGCGGCGTCAGCAGGTTGACGATCGGCACCGCGAGGAAAAGCGCAATCACCAGGCCCGCCATGAATACGGTGCCCGAATGGCGGGAACGCAGAAGTTTCGCCTCTTCGACACTGCGGAACCGCATGGCCGCGAACTCGAAGAATTCCCGGCCGAGCAGATAGCCGTTCACCAGGAAGAAGGCGAGAATGTTGATGCCGGGGATGAAGAGCAGCATCAGCGCGATCAGGTTGCCGACGACGACCACGCCGAAGAACTTGATCGAGGCGACGATCGCCTGTCCCATCGGCATGGCCTTGCCCGGCGGGTCGCTGGGATAATCGCGCTTCTCCACGACTTCGGCGACATCATCGAGAAACAGACCGGCAATGATCGCCGTGACCGGTGACAGCAAGAGTGCCAATCCGAGCGCCAGCCCGATGCTGGCCAGAATGCCGAAGATGAAGGTGAGCCAGCCCGCCCAGTCCGGCAGTTCCGGGACGACGCCCTGGACCAGAGGCATGATGAAGGCGATGAAAGTCTCGCGCAGCCCGAACCACAGGCCGATCAAAACGAGGATCGTCAGGCCGAGCGTCTTCCAGAAGACGGTGCGGGTCTCCGGGGCAAAAAGATTGCGCAGCGACAGCACGGCAGCGTCAAAGATCATCGGTGGCCTCCTTCATCAACAGCCGTGATGTAGGAGGCCGAAGCTGCCGCTGCAATGCGCAATCTCAGCCGAGGCGATAAAGGCCCGGCCGACGGTCGGTGAGATAGGGGTTTTGCGCCCGGGCATCGTCATAGGCGGCGGGATCGATCTCGGCGACAAGTAGCGTCTCCCGCATGCCGGCCCGCGCCAGCTCGTCGCCATCTGGCCCGAGGATCACCGACCGACCGCCATAGGTGAGCCCATTTTCTTCTCCGCAGAGATCGGCATAGACGACGAAGACGCCATTCTCAAACGCGCGTGTCGGTACAACCGTATCGGCAACGCGTCGGCTTATGATGCCTTCCGGCAACGCGGTCGGCACGAGGATCAATTCGGCACCGGCCAGCGCCAGCGTTCTCACATTCTCCGGGAACTCGACGTCGTAGCAGATCAGCATTCCGGTCTTGATACCGTTGAGATCGAAGACATGCGGAGCCTCCGAGCCTGGCACGAAAGCCGCGCGCTCACCCTCGCCATAGAGATGGCTCTTGCGGTAGAACTCCGTGCTGCCGTCCGGCCGGACAAGCACAGAGGAATTGAAGACATGATTGCCGTCGCGCTCGGGAAAACCTGCGCAGATCGAAAGCCCGCAATCGGCCGAAATTTCCATCAAGGCGCCAATGATCAAACCATCGCGCCCTTCCGCCACTTCCTTGAACTGCGAACCGAGTGCGTATCCACTGGTGCCGAGTTCGGGCGTGACAAGAAGCTCCGCGCCCATTTCTGCCGCCGCCATGGCAGCTTGGGCAATCTTGCCGATATTGCCCGGAACATCGCCGGAAAGCGGCTGCATTTGATAGAGCGAAATCAGCATGATGCACCTGTCTGCGTCAGAGTCTGGGTTGGAACGTTAGTGCTGCATGCCTAGCGGAGGCAAGCGGCAACTCCAAGGCAAGCCGCACCAGGTTGCCTTTCTTGTCTCGGACCTTATCTTTAGGAAATGGAACATGTGATCGAAGCAGGCTTGTCCTGATGGCTTTTGTCGTTACGGCCGCCGTAGCCTTGCTGCTGATAGAGCTTTATCTCAGGCGCCGCCCCTGGGCGATCGCGCTGACCGGCGTGATCGCTGTCGTCGGCACCGTGATCTGGATCTTCAGCGACAATCAGTCGAGAAGCCAGAGAGGCGCTGTCTCGGCCGTCACAGTGGATGTCGGAGCCGACGGCGAGACTTGCCTTGATCCGGCCCTGCCGCTGGCTGCAACACTCACCAATTCTTCCGGCGACATGGTCAACCGCATTGCCTTTGACCTGATCGGAGAACAGGCGGAAAGAGCCGGCACCGCCTATCGCGGTACTCTCCGTCATAATCAGGTTCTGGCGCCGGGCGAAAGCATCACGCGGTGCTTCCCCCTGCTCTACCACGGCTTTTCCCATCCGCGTCCACAGATCATCGATGCGACGAAATATGACTGGACGGCACACGTGACCCTTGTCGGCTTCGGCGACGCGCCCGCCCCGTAAGCAACCGCCTCAGAACACGGGAAAAAGGCCGGCAGCAACAATCTCTCACACTTGGACGAGATGCCCCTCGCTCACTTCCCGGTACTGGCGCGCAGGCGGTTGGTAGCCCGCGGGCCGAATGGGGCTCTTGATCTCGTCGGTCGACAGATTGCGCTTGAGCTTGCGTCGCGCCGGATCCGGCACCGGCACCGCCGCCATCAGCTTTTTCGTGTAGGGATGCTGCGGATTGTCGAAGACAGCCTGACGCGGACCGATCTCGACGATCTCGCCGAGATACATCACGGCGACCCGGTGGCTGACCCGCTCCACGACTGCCATGTCGTGGCTGATGAAGAGATAGGCGAGGTTGAAGCTCTGCTGCAGATCGAGCAGCAAATTGCAGACCTGCGCCTTGATCGACACGTCCAGCGCCGAGACCGCTTCGTCGGCGACGATGATCTTCGGATCGAGCATCAGCGAGCGGGCAATCGCGATGCGCTGGCGCTGACCGCCCGAGAACTCATGTGGATAACGCGGCATCATGTCGGCCGAGAGCCCCACCCGCTCCAGGAGGTCTGCGGCCTTGTCGCGCGCTTCGGCTTTCGAACCGAGCTTGTGTTCAACGAAAGGCTCCATCACCGCCTGCCCTACGCTCATGCGCGGATCGAGACTGGCGAAGGGATCCTGGAAGACCATCTGGATGCTGCGACGCATGCGCCGGAGCGAAGCCTCGTCGAGGCCGCCAACATTGTAACCGTCGACCGTGATCTGACCCGAAGTCGGCTCAACCAGCCGGGTGATCGAGCGGCCCGTTGTGGACTTGCCGCAACCCGATTCGCCGACCAGGGACAAGGTTTCACCCGGCTTGAGGGTGAAGGAGACGTTTTCGACCGCATGCACAGCGCCGCTCTTGCGCCCGAACAGGCCGGACCGGATGTCGAAGCGGGTGGTGAGGTTTTTCACCTCCAGCAGTGGTTGGCTCGCTTTTTCCGGAACTCCGGCTTCCGCCTCCGGCACCAGCGTGGCCCCGGTCTTGATATCGATGACCGGGAAACGCATCGGCCGCTCCCGCCCGCCCATGGATCCGAGCTTCGGAACGGCGGACAGCAATGCGCGCGTATAGGGATGTTGGCCACGATTGAAGATGTCGTCCGTCGTCCCCGTTTCCACGGCCTCGCCGCGGAACATGACGATGGTCCGGTCCGACACTTCGGCCACCACACCCATGTCATGGGTGATGAAGAGCACCGCCATGCCCTCCTCGTCCTGAAGCGTCTTGATCAGGTCGAGGATCTGGCCCTGGATGGTGACATCGAGCGCGGTGGTCGGCTCGTCGGCGATCAGCAGCTTCGGCCGGGATGCGAGCGCCATGGCGATCATCACGCGCTGACGCATGCCGCCGGAGAACTGGTGCGGATATTCATCGAAGCGGTTCTTGGCGTTCGGGATACGGACGCGGTCGAGCAGCCGCAAGACCTCGGTCTTTGCCTCTGCATTGGAGATGTCGCGATGGCACGTGATGGCCTCGGCTATCTGCTTGCCGATCGGAAAGATCGGATTGAGCGAGGTCATCGGCTCCTGGAAGATCATCGAGATCTGGTTGCCGCGCACCTGGCGCATCTGCTCGGCATCGAGCGTCAGAAGCTCGCGCCCCTCCAGTTTGACACTCCCCGCGATGCGGCTCGTCAATTCCGGCAGAAGCCGCATGATCGACAGCGAGGTCACGCTCTTGCCCGACCCCGATTCGCCGACGATCGCCACGGTCTCTCCCGAGGCGACGTCGAGATCCATGTTTCGCACCACAGACCGCCACTCGGTGCCGACCCTGAACGAGGTCGTCAGACCCCGCACCGACAGCACCGGCGCCCTGCTTGCTTCTGTTGCCTGTTCCACCACAGCCATATCCCGTTCCCCTGTTTTTATCTGTGTCGAGATGTGGTCGTGTAATCAGGCGGCGAGTGCCGTTTCGGCAAGCGTCACCCAGTAGCTGATGCCATAGGGAATCACCTCGTCGTTAAAGTCATAGGCGGAGTTGTGCAGGTTGGCCGTATCGCCATTGCCGATAAAGACGAACGAGCCGGGCCGCGCTTCGAGCATGTAGGAAAAATCCTCAGCACCCATCGCCGGCGGGAAGGCATCGCTGACGGCATGGTCCCCGGCCACCTTGCGCATGATATCGAGCGCGAACTCGGTCTCCGGTTCATGGTTGACGGTGACCGGATAACCGCGGTGATAGCGCAGCGTCGCCTTGCCCCCCATGGCCATCGCGACGCCGGACGCAATCTCGCCGATTCGGGCCTCGGCCATGTCGCGCATGTCCGGCATCAGCGTGCGAACGGTACCGGACAATGTTACGGCATCGGGAATGACGTTATAGGCATCGCCCCCGTGGATCTTCGTCACGGTGACAACCACTGAGCCAAGCGGATCTGTCTCGCGGGCGGCAATCGACTGCAGTGCCACAACCACCTGTGAAGCTGCCAACACCGGATCGATGCTCTTGTGCGGCTGGGCGGCATGACCGCTTCGGCCTTCCACCACGATGTCAAACTGGTCGGCAGCGGCCATGACAGGTCCCTTCTTGGTGGCAAATGTGCCGACCGCCATGCCGGGATGGTTATGCATCCCATAGACCTGGCGGATGCCGAATTTCTCCATCATGCCATCGGCGACCATCTCGCGCGCGCCACCGCCGCCCTCTTCGGCCGGCTGGAAGATCACGGCGATCGATCCGCGGAAATTGCGGGTCTCGGCGAGATATTTGGCCGCACCGAGCAGCATGGCCGTGTGGCCATCATGGCCGCAGGCATGCATCTTGCCGGGCGTCTTGGAGGCCCAGGCCTTGCCGGACATTTCGTGGATCGGCAGTGCATCCATGTCGGCACGGAAGCCGACGACCGGCCCATCGCCGCGATTGCCCTTGATGATCGCGACCACGCCGGTCCGACCGATCCCCGTTTCGATTACGTCGCAGCCGAATTCCTCGAGCTTCTCGGCCACGAAGGCCGCTGTGCCATGCACGTCGAACAGGAGTTCGGGATTCTGGTGCAGATGGCGGCGCCACTCAGCGACTTCGGGCTGGAGTTCGCTGGCGCGGTTGAGCACTGGCATGAAGTAACCTCTTTTTGTCGTTGTTCCCCGCAGGATTTCGCGCATACTGTGCCGCGATGCGCAGCTTTGGCAAGCCGCAAAATTCCGTCTTGCATGGAAAATAGGCTTGTGATTACATGGCCTAAATTTTAGCCAACCCGACAGATACTGGGCTGTTCGGGAACGCATTGCGCGACTCCGCGGAGCGCCTCAGATTGGAAAACTTTCCTGCAATACCAAGAAGATAGGTGGTTGACATTTCGCGAATGGGCTGGCCACATCGCTGGCCGGCAGATCGGTCTTCCATCATGCCTGCAAACAAAAATAATGGGGAATGAGCACATGAACACTCGCAAAATGATGCTGGCGGCGTCGGCTGCCGCTTTCGCGCTGACGGCAGCGCCGGCAATGGCCGAACGCGGCACGGACGGCGACCTGAAGATCATCTTCTGGCAGGCCGTCTCGACGATGAACCCGTATCTGTCGGGGGGAACCAAGGAAGTTTACGCAGCCTCGATGGTCATCGAGCCGCTCGCCCGCTACGACGAGACCGGCGCACTGGTGCCGATGTTGGCCACGGAAATCCCGACTGTTGAAAACGGCGGCGTAGCAGCCGATTTCAAGAGCATCACCTGGAAGCTGAAGCCTGACCTGAAATGGTCCGACGGCTCGGCCGTCACGGCCGAAGACGCAATCTTCACCTGGAAATACTGCACGGCACCGGACGGCGGCTGCGCCCAGGGTGCCTATTTCGAAGGCGTGACCAACGTGGAAGCCGTTGACGCCTCCACCATCAAGGTATCCTTCGCCGATGCCAAGCCCTATCCCTACAGCGCCTTTGTCGGCGCACAGGCTCCGCTCATCCAGGCAGCCCAGTTCAAGGATTGCCTTGGCGCCAAGGCGCCGGAATGCACGGCCGCCAACTTTGGCCCGATTGGAACCGGCCCCTTCGTCGTCAACGAATTCAAGCCGAATGACGTCGTGACCTTCACCGCCAACCCGAACTACCGCGACGCCGCCAAGCCGGCTTTCGCCTCGGTCACCCTGAAGGGTGGCGGTGACGCCGCTTCCGCAGCGCGCTCGGTTCTCGAGACCGGCGAATTCGACTATGCCTGGAACATGCAGGTCGAGCCCGAAATCCTCGACCAGATGATGGCTGCCGGCAAGGGCAAGATCGAAGTCGCCTTCGGCACCCAGGTTGAACGTATCGACATCAACCCTTACGGCGTCGATCCCTCGCTCGGCGACAAGCGCTCGACCAAGGAAGCCGGCCCGCACCCGGCACTGTCCGACCCGGCCGTGCGCCGCGCGCTCTCGATCGCTATCGACCGCGAGATCATCGATGAAGCCGGCTACGGCCCGAACGGCCAGCCGACCTGCAACATCCTGCCCGCTCCGGATATCTATGTCTCGACCGCCGTCGACTGGTGCCTGAAGCAGGACATCGAAGGCGCCAACAAGCTGCTCGAAGATGCCGGCTGGAAGATGGGCTCGGATGGCGTCCGCGAGAAGGACGGCGTCAAGCTCTCCTTCCTCTACCAGACCTCGACCAACTCCGTCCGTCAGGGCACCCAGGCATTGGTCAAGGACATGTGGAGCCAGATCGGCGTTTCCGTCGAACTGCGCAACATCTCGGCTTCCGTCTTCTTCGGCGGTGACCCGGCCTCTCCGGACACCTTCCAGAAGTTCATGGCCGACATACAGATGTACACCAACAACTTCGACGGCACGGATCCGGAGAAGTACATGGCGGGCTGGATGTGCGACAAGATCCCGAACCCGGCCAATGGCTGGCAGGGTGAAAACATCGTCCGCTACTGCAACCCGGAATACGATGCGCTTGTGAAGGAACTCGGCCAGACCGGCGAGCTCGAAAAGCGTGCCGAAATCGCCAAAAAGCTGAACGACATGCTCTCCAACGATGTCGCCCAGATCCCGCTTATCCATCGCGGTCAGCCGTCGGCTGTCAACAACACGCTGCTTGGCGTGAAGATGAACGCCTGGGATTCGGAACTCTGGAACGTCGCCGACTGGTCGCGCGCTAAGTAATGCCCTTCGCGCCGGGCCTGCCTTCACGGGCGGGCCCGGCGTTCGCATTTTTGCCGACAGTCTGGAGCCCAGCCGATGTTTACCTTCACCGTACGGCGACTGCTGTTCGCAGTCCCGACGCTACTGGCCATCAGTTTCATAATTTTTGCCCTGCTCGACCTTGCACCGAGCGACCCGTTGGGCGACCTGCCGCTCACCATTCCGCCCGAAGTGCGCGAGCAGATCCGGCTGGCCATGGGCCTCGATCAGCCCTTCATAATTCGCTATTTCAAATGGCTGCAGCAGTTCTTCATCAATGAACCGTTGAACATCTTCGAACAGATCACCGGCATCACCGTCGGCTCCGGCGAGCGCATGCGCGTGCTTTCCTGGGCGACCCGCAGCCCCGTGGTTGACCTGATCGTCCAGCGTCTGCCACAGACGCTCTGGGTCGTCGGTCTCTCCTACCTCTTCGGCGTTTTGATCGCGATCCCGATCGGCGTCATCTCCGCCTATCGCCAGTATTCCTGGTTCGACCAGATCGGCACCTTCGTCTCGATGGTCGGCTACTCCGTGCCGACCTTCTTCACCGGCGTCCTGCTGATCGTCGTCTTCTCCTCCTGGCTCCAGTGGTTCCCGTCGATCTATGATACCACACTGGTGGTCAACAGCTGGGACAGCTTCGTGCTCCAGGTGAAGCAGATGTTCTTGCCCGTCCTTGTGCTGACGCTGTTCAACGTCTCGCAGATCAGCCGCTTCGTGCGCGCCTCCATGCTCGACAACCTGAACATGGATTATGTCCGCACCGCCCGTGCCAAGGGCGTCAAGGAAAAGATCGTGCTGCTCGTGCATGTCCTGCGCAACAGCCTGATCCCGGTCGTGACTGTGATCGCGCTCGGCGTTCCCACGATCTTCTCCGGGGCCATCATCACCGAGCAGGTCTTCCGCGTGAATGGTCTGGGGCAGTTGCTGATCACTGCGATCCAGGGCGCCGACATCCCGCTCGTGCAGACCCTGACCTTCATCTTCGCGATCCTGATCGTGCTCTTCAACCTGATTGCCGACGTTCTCTACGGCATACTCGATCCGAGGATCCGCTATGAGTGATGCCGCAATCGCGACGACCGGTGCACCGGCTCCACAGACAAGACCTCAGAGCGGCAGCTTCTGGCCCATGCTCTGGCGCCAGTTCCGCGCCCACAAGGGTGGCGTTGCCGGCCTGATCGTCTTCGTCTTCATCGTCGCCGCCGTCTTCATCGGCCCTTACATCCACACGATCGATCCGGCGAAACTCGACATCCGTGCCAAGAACCAGGGGCCGTCCTGGGAGCATCCCTTCGGCACAGACAACCTTGGCCGCGACATGCTGGCCCAGGTTCTCGCCGGTGGCCAGATCTCGCTCGCCGTCGGCATGGCGGCCATGTTGCTGGCCCTGGTCGTCGGCACGCTGGTCGGGGTCTTGTCAGGCTACTTCCGCAAGCTCGACGGCCCTCTGATGCGTCTGACCGACCTCTTCCTGGCGCTGCCGCTCCTGCCGCTGCTGCTGGTGATCATCATGTTGTTCCGCGACACGTTGCGCACCGCCTTCGGCCCGGAAACCGGCATCTTCATCCTGATCGTCTTCGTCATCGGCATCACCAGCTGGATGCACACGGCCCGCATCGTGCGCGGCGACGTATTGGCGATCAAGAGCCAGGAATTCATCCTGGCGGCGAAATCGAGCGGCATGCGCGAACACCGCATCATCATCAAGCACATCCTGCCCAACGTGATGTCTTCGATCATGGTCTCGGCGACGCTCGGCATCGCCACCGCCATCATCACCGAGTCCGCGCTCTCATTCCTGGGGCTCGGCTTCCCGCCGGACTTCCCCACCTGGGGCCGTCTACTGTTCGACGGCGCCAACTTCCTGCAGATCAACCCGTCCCGCGTCTTGTGGCCGGGCCTTGCGATCTCGCTGACGGTGCTGAGCGTCAACTATATCGGCGACGCGATCCGCGATGCGCTCGATCCGAAGGCGCTTAAGCATTGAGGGTAACCCCAAGTGGGCGCATTAGCGCCCACTTGGCCTTCCCAACACCCTTCTCGCCGCAAACCAGCTGGCACATGCCCAGACCGTTCCCGCCGCCCAGCCACCGAGCACGTCAGTGGGGTAATGCACCCCGAGATAGATGCGGCTGAGGCCGATGATCAGGGTGAGGAACACCGCAACGAGCGGGAAGAAGTAGCGCAGCGACGGCTGCTCTTCGATGCGCGACAGCATGGCGCCGAGCGTCAGGTAGGTAATCGCCGACAGCATGGCGTGGCCGCTCGGAAAGCTCATGTCCGACACCTCGACCAGATGCTGCACGACTTCAGGCCGTGGTCTTGCGATGCCAAGCTTCATGGCGCTGCTCAAGGCCCAGCCGCCGAGGATCGAAACGGTGACGAAAGCGGCCGTGCGGAATTTGCGACGCAGAGCCAGATAGGTGACGACCAGGGTCACGAGCAATGTCAGCACGGTCACGCCGCCAAGCGCCGTGATGTCGACCATCACCTTGGTGAGCCAGGCGGGACCGACCGGCATGCTGAGATCAGATGTATCACGCAACATCAGCAGCACGCTCTCGTCGAAGGCACGCGTCTCGCCTTCCAGCACTTCCCCCGTCAGTTCGAACAGCAGATAGGCAACAAGCGCCGCCACCAGCGCGGTCAGCCAGACGCGGGCTTCGGCGACCGAGACGATGCGGGTGAGATGGCGCTTGATGCGCTGCATGGGCAAGATCCTGATCGTTGGTGTTGAGGCTACATCGCGTTGCAAGGCGCGTGCGTCAACCGGGTCGCGGGAAGCAAATGTGGACGGGTCGCGGTTGTTCCATACTTCCCTTTCCGGACAGCGGCGGTTCGCTCGCGCCGAGGGCCAGGCTTTGCCCCTCACCCCACCCTCTTCCCGCAGGCGGGGAGAGGGAGGCAGGCGCGGTTACCGTCTCGGTCTTCTCTCCCGCCTGCGGGGAGAGGGTGCCGCCCTTCGACAGGTTCAGGAGGCGGATGAGAGGCCATAGCCGCACGGCACAGGCTTTGAGCCGATCAGCTTACTCACCAAAACCGCCTTGATCTTGTCGCCCACCCCCGCCACTCTCCGCCCGCACATCCGGAGACATGCCCCATGCCCCAAGGCCCGTCCAACCTCCTGACCGACATCGACGGCCTGGCCGTCGGCCATGCGACAGACCTCACCCTCGGCTCCGGCGTCACCGTGATTGTCTTCGACGAACCGGCAACAGCGTCTGGAATCGTGCTCGGCGGCGCGCCCGGTGGACGCGACGTGACGCTGCTCGATCCCTCCATGACAGTGCAACAGGTCGATGCCTTCGTGCTCTCAGGCGGCTCGGCCTTCGGGCTGGATGCGGCGGGCGGCGTGCAGTCGGGTCTGCGCGCGGCGGGTCGTGGCTTTGCCGTGGGCTCCGTGCGGGTGCCGATCGTGCCGCAGGCGATCCTGATGGATCTGCTGAATGGTGGAGCTAAGGACTGGGGCCTGCATGCTCCCTATCGCGATCTCGGCTATAAGGCCTTTGAGAACGCGGCGAAAGGGGCCTTCGCGCTCGGCACTATTGGCGCCGGAACGGGTGCCACGACGGCCAATTTCAAGGGTGGCCTGGGCTCTGCCAGCGCCATTTCGTCCTCGGGCCACACAATCGCAGCGCTGGTGGCCGTCAACGCCATGGGTTCAGTCACGGTTGGTGACAGTCCGCATTTCTGGGCTGCCCCTTTTGAGGAGGGAGAAGAATTCGGTGGTCTTGGCCAGCCCGCTCATGTGACCGTTGAAGATCGGGCGATGCGCATCAAGGGGCTGCGACTGACGGCAACCACCATCGGCGCCGTCGTGACCGATTGCGCGCTCTCGAAGCCCGAGCTTCATCGCCTGTCGATCGCCGCCCATGATGGCCTCGTCCGCGCCGTGCTTCCGGCCCATCTGCCCTCCGACGGCGACACGATGTTTACAGCCTCGACGGGCAGACGGGATAGCAATGGGGCAGCCGACCTCATGGAACTCTGCCATCTGGCAACGCTGGTGACGGCCCGGGCGATTGCGCGCGGCGTGTTCGAGGCCGTCGCCCTGCCTTACGCGGATGCGCAGCCGGCCTGGCGGGACAGATGGGGGTGATCTCGGCTCCCTGCGGACAGCAGTGTGGCTGGCAGAGCGGTCAGCGGCCACTCTCCCCTGTGTGGGGGAGATGTCGACAGAGCCGACAGAAGGGGTACCGCGCAGCACAAGGTGACCTGATCTCCCTCCCACCACCTTCGTCGAACCCGCCCTTGACCCAAGTCAAGGACAGTGCACCCTTCGCCGCAGAGATTGCCCGCCAAGGTTGGTCACGCGCATGACGCAGATCATCCGCAAGATAAACGGATCGGGGGAGGACGGTTCGACAATGGAAGATGAAAGCGACATGGAAAGACCAGTCCTCACCAACCGCATGTTCGACGAGCTGAAGCTCGGCGATGCCGCCAGCATCACACGCGTGATTGGCCCCGATGATATCGAACTCTTTGCCGCACTCTCCGGCGACAACAACCCAGTGCCGCTCGGCCAGTCACTGATCCCGGCCGGCATGATCTCGGCTGTCCTCGACACCCGCCTTCCCGGCCCCGGAACAGTGTATCTCGGCCAGGATCTGGAGTTCTGGAGGGACATCGCGACCGGCGACCGGATCACCGCGACGGTGACCCTGATGACCAAGGAGAGCGATGGCCGGACCCTGATCTTCGACACCCGCTGCGTCAACCAGAACGGCGAGCCCATTTTGGCCGGCAAGGCCCGTGTGCGGGCGCCGGTCGAGCGCATCAGTTGGTCGGAGAACCTTCCGCCGGATGTCTCGCTGCAGCGCCACGACCGCTTCGATGCGATCGTGGCCGAGGCCCGCAGCCTGCCGATGGTGCGAACCGCCCTTGTGCATCCCTGCTCGCCGGAAGCGATCGAGGCGGCCGTCGAGATCCGCGACGAAGGCCTGCTGGAGCCGATCCTGATCGGCCCGGAGGCCAAGATCCGCGCTGCCGCCGAAAAGGCCGGCATCTCGATCGACGGTTTCGAGATCATGTCGACCGAACACAGCCATGCGGCAGCGGCCCTTGCCGTCGAACTCGCCGTTGCCGGCAAGGTCGGCTCCGTGATGAAAGGCAGCCTGCATTCCGACGAGCTTCTGGCCGCCGTCGTCGGTGGCGGTTCGGGCCTCAGGACCGAGCGCCGCGTCAGCCATGTCTATGTCATGGATGTGCCGGCCTATTCCAAGCTGCTGATCGTCACGGACGCCGCGATCAACATCGCCCCCACCCTCGAACACAAGCGCGACATCTGCCAGAACGCAGTCGATCTCATACATATGCTGGGCGTGGCGGAGCCCAAGGTCGCCGTGCTCGCTGCCGTCGAGACGGTCAACGACAAGATGCCGGCGACACTGGAGGCCGCAGCCTTGACCGTCATGGCCGCCCGCGGCCAGATCAAGGGTGCCAAGGTCGACGGTCCGCTCGCCTTCGACAATGCGATCAGCATGGAGGCAGCCCGCACCAAGGGCATCATCTCGCCCGTCGCCGGCGACGCCGACATCCTGCTGGTGCCCGATCTCGAAGCCGGCAACATGCTGGCCAAACAGCTCCTCTATTTCGCCAATGCCGATGCAGCTGGTCTGGTGCTCGGCGCGCGCGTGCCAATCATTCTGACAAGCCGGTCCGACAGCCTCAGGGTCCGCATTGCGTCGGCAGCTCTGGCAAAACTCGTCGCTGCCAAGCGAGCGGCAGCGCTCGGTGACAAGGCATGAGGCAGAAACTGCTGCTGAGCTTCAATGCCGGCTCTTCGACGGTGAAGATCGGCATATTCGCCCGCGAGGCCCAAGGCGCCAGACGCATCGGCAAGGGCGTGATCGACTTCCGCGCAGAGCCGCTGACCTTCCATCTTGTCGAGGGGCCACAAGTCTTCGACGTACCGCTCGTGGCAAAGACCGATGACCTGCTGCACGACGTGTTGGAAGAGGTCTTTGACTGGCTCGGAGAACACTACGATCTCGACGCCGTCTCGGCCGTCGGTCACCGCGTTGTCCATGGTGGCGATCGATTCGCAGATGCTGCAATCGTCGACGAGGAGGGCCTCACCGCAATCGAGAGCCTGGTGACGCTGGCACCTCTCCACCAGCCGCAGAACCTGCGCCTTATCCGCGCCATCGCTGAACTGAAGCCCGGCCTCCCCCAGACCGCCTCCTTCGACACCGCGTTCCACCGCACGCAGTCCGACACCGTCAGGCGCTTCGCCATTCCGCGGGAATGGTTCGACAAGGGCGTCAAGCGCTACGGCTTTCACGGCCTATCCTATGCCTTTATCGCAGGCGCCCTGAAAACGCTCGAACCGGAGACCGTCGGCGGCCGTGCCGTCGTTGCACATCTCGGCTCCGGCGCCAGCCTCTGCGCGCTGGACCACGGGATCAGCCGCGACACCTCCATGGGCTTTTCCACCATTGACGGCGTGCCCATGGCGACCCGCTCCGGCGCGATCGATCCGGGCGTGCTCTTCCATCTGATGGACGCCCATGGGCTGAGCGTCAAACAGGTCGAGGAGATGATCTACAAACAGTCGGGCCTGCTCGGTCTCTCCGGCATCAGCGCCGACAGCCGGGTGTTGCTGGAGACCCCTTCGAAGGAAGCCTGCGAGGCACTCGATGTCTTCACCTTCCGCATCGCAGGGGAGGTGGCAAGGCTCGCTGCTTCGCTCGGTGGCCTGGATACGCTGGTCTTCACCGCCGGCATCGGCGAGAACCAGCCGACGATCCGCCGTTCGGTGGTCGAGCGCCTGCGCTTCCTCGGCCTGCTCCTGGACAGTGAGGCGAACGACCGCAACGAGGCCGTCATCTCGCGCGAGGAAAGCCGGGTAACGATCCGGGTCATCGCGACCGACGAGGAACAGGTGATTGCCGACGACTGCCTCAGGCTCATCGGATAGGACGATCCGCCGCCGCTGACACCAAAGCGTCATGAAACGCGCCTAGAGACGCTTCGATTGAAAGCGGATGGAGATGACGCTCATGCTGCGACAGACGGATGCGACGGGTGAAACCCATGAAGCGGCCCGCGGCGAGGCCCTGATCCTCTCCAATGCCCGCGTTGTGACCCCAAGCCATGTGCTGCATGGTTCGGTGGTCATCGAAAACGGCCTGATTGTCGAAATCCATGAGGGACCGTCGCGCCATGCCGATGCGCTCGACTTCGCCGGCGACTATCTCCTGCCCGGCCTTGTCGACATCCACACCGACCATTTCGAGAAACACCTCTATCCCCGCGCCCATGTACGCTGGGATTTCATGCGCGCAGCGCTCGCCCACGACGCCCAGATTATCGGCGGCGGCGTGACGACCGTCTTCGACAGCCTTTGCGTCGGGGCGACCACCGACAATCCGGAACGGGCCGAGATCCTGAAACCCATGATCGAAGCGCTGGAGCAGGCGCAAAGCGCCGGCATGTTTCGGGCCGAACATCTCGTTCACCTGCGCTGCGAACTGACCGACCCCGTGACCCCGCAACTGACGGCCGACAACATCGACCGCGAGATCGTTCGTGTCATCTCGGTCATGGAGCACCTGCCCGGAATTCGCCAGAGCCGTGACATCGAGGCCTATGTCCACCGAGCCTGCAAATCAACAGGCGAGAGCCCGGAACTGGTGCGCGAGAAGATCAAGGTGCTCGTTGCCGAGAAAAGCCAGTTTGCCGCGAGCACCCGTCCAGAGGTCGTCGCGCTCGCCCGGTCGCGCGCCATGCCGCTGATGAGCCATGACGACACCGATGTGGCGCATATCGAGGAGGGCATCGCCGAGGGCGTGTCGATCTCCGAATTCCCCTGCTCGATGGAAGCGGCCGAAGCGGCACGGTCCGCCGGCATGATGATCGTAGCTGGCGCTCCGAACCTCGTGCGCGGCGGCTCGCAGTCGGGCAATGTAGCGGTCCGCGACCTCCTCGCGGCGCGGCTTGTCGACATCCTAGCCTCGGATTA
This sequence comes from Rhizobium sp. AAP116, assembly GCF_001295785.1. NCBI lineage: Bacteria > Pseudomonadati > Pseudomonadota > Alphaproteobacteria > Hyphomicrobiales > Rhizobiaceae > Rhizobium > Rhizobium sp. AAP116. Next base: position 406,796 of record NZ_LJIB01000002.1, on the reverse strand, counting down.
TGTGCCGCGCTCGATGCTCGACGCCGCCTTCATGATTTCGGCTGATCCCGGCCTCGACTACGACCTGCCGAGCGCCGTTGCCATGGTGACGCGCAGCCCGGCGCTCGCCGGCAACCTCCCCGATCGCGGCGCGATCGAAACCGGGCTGAAGGCCGATCTGATCCGCGTCGACCTGCAGGACGGGCAGCCCTTCGTCAAGTCGGCCTGGCGCTCCGGCAACCGGGTCGCCTGACCAGGGAAACGACCTGGCTTACTCGTGCCAGGCAGATGCCAGCACCCGAAGCCAGTTCTCTCGGCAGATCTTGTCGAGGTCTGAAGGACCGTAGCCGCGCTCCTTAAGCGCCGTCACGAGCCGCTGGTTGCCGGTAGCGTCGCCGATCACATTCGGGATCGTCGCGCCGTCGAAATCGGACCCCAGCGCCACGCAGTCGATACCCATGCGGTCGACGAGATAGTCGATATGGCTGACCATGGTCGCAAGCGAGGTCTCCGCATCGTCGCGGCCATCAGGCCGGAGCATGGTGACGGCATAGTTGAGACCGACGAGACCTTGGCTTGCCTTGATCGCGTCCATCTGACGGTCGGTCAGATTGCGGGCAACGGGCGTCAACGCATGGACATTGGAATGGCTGGCGATCAACGGCTGATCACTCAAACGCTCGACATCCCAGAAACCCTTCTCGGTGATATGGGCGAGATCGATCAGGATGCCGAGCCGGTTGCAGGCCCGGATCAGATCTTCACCAGCGCGGGTCAGGCCGGGTCCGGTATCGGGCGAACTCGGATAGGCAAAGGGCACGCCGTGCCCGAAGATGTTGTGGCGGCTCCAGACCGGTCCAAGCGAACGAAGCCCCGCGGCATAGAAGACTTCGAGCGTCTCGAGATCCGCATCGATCGCCTCACAGCCCTCCATGTGCAGGACAGCGGCAAAGACGTTGTCCGCCATGGCCTGGCGGATTTCGGCCGTCGTCCGGCACAGCCGCCAGCTGCCGTCCTGATCGAGCCGATGGGCAATTGCCGCCATCTGCAGCGCGATGTCGAGGGACGAGGCCCGATCGAGCGGCGGATCGAGTGGCGTGGAATAATGCCCGTTTGCATCCGGTTCGCGCAGATTGAAGTCATGCGGCGACGGGATGTAGATGGCGCAGAGGCCGCCGGCGAGCCCGCCTTTCCGCGCGCGCGGCGCATCGATATGCCCGGCGCTCGTTCCGTTGCGGAATTCGGCCACGGGATTGCGGCCCTCGCTGCGACTGCGCCAGAGGCGCAGGAGAACATCGTTGTGGCCGTCAAAAACTAGGTTCATGAAGAAGGATCCAGAAGTAGCGTCCAGGCAGAAAACCCGGGCGGGGAAAGAGGTCAAACACTGCGACTGTTTCGGAATCGTTGGACCAAATCATGTCGCGCTTCAAGCGGCACGGCGATTTATCCCGCGGTCCCGGAAACAAGCGGCGGCACACGCGCGAGCCAATCGGTCGCCGCCTCGTAAGCGGCAGCAACGGACAGCACGGCCTGATCCGCCCTCGGTCGCCCGATCAGCTGGAAGCCATTGGGCAGGCCAGTCGCCGAGAAACCGGCGGGCAGTGCCGCAACCGGAAGCCCGGCCATGCTGGGGCCGATAACGACCTCCATCCAGCGATGATAGGTGTCCATGTGCTTGCCGGCGATTTCGCGCGGCCACGGAATATCCGCATCGAAGGGAAAGACCTGCGCAGCCGGCGCCACGAGATAATCGCAAGTCTCGAAAACCTTCATGATCGCCTGATACCAGGCCGTGCGAACGGCCGAGGCCTCGTAGACATCAGCCGCCTGGATGCGCAAGCCGGAGCGGACCTCGTAGAGGATCTCGGCCTTCAGCGAGCCACGTCGGCCGGGATCTTCATAGAAGTCCCGCATGCTGCCGGCGGTGAAATAACTGCGTAAAGTCGTCCAGGCCCACCAGAGCCTGTTCATGTCGAAATCGACCTTCACCGGTTCGACGGCAAAACCCAGTCCTTCAAAGACACCGAGCGCTTTTTCGTTCAGCTCGAGCACGCCGGCTTCGAAGGAGAGATGTCCACCGAAGTTCCCGAGCCAGCCGATGCGACCGCCCTTTCCAGGGATCGTCGGATCGAGGGAAATCGGCGGGCTCTCGAAAGAAGACGGATCGCGCGCATCAAAACCGGATTGCACGTTGAGAAGCGTCACAACGTCCTGGACAGAGCGGCCCATCGGCCCCAGAGTCGCAAGCTGATTGAGATAGGCATCGCGCCCGGGAAGCGTGGGGATACGCCCGAAGCTCGGGCGGAAGCCGACGACATTGTTGAAGGCGGCTGGATTGCGCAGAGAGCCCATCATGTCGCTGCCATCCGCGACCGGCACAAGACGCGCAGCAAGCGCGGCGCCTGCCCCGCCGCTCGATCCGCCGGCAGAGCGGCTGAGGTCCCACGGGTTCCGCGTCACGCCAAAGACCGGATTGTAGCTATGCGAGCCGAAGCCCCATTCCGGCGTGTTTGTCTTGCCGATGATGATCGCACCGGCGGCCCGGATGCGCTCGACCTGGATGTCGTCGAAATCGGGCACATAATCGTGGAAGAGAGGCGAGCCATAGGTACAGAGAATGCCCTTCGCCTCGCTAAGATCCTTGATGGCAACGGGCACGCCATGCAGGACCCCGAGGGATCTGCCATGCTTGTGCTCGGCATCCTTCGCCCGGGCCTCGGCACGTAGCGCCTCGCGCGAACTAAGACTGACAAGCGCATTGATCTGAGGATTGAGCCTCTCGATCCGCTCGAGATAGGCTTCCATCACCTCCTCGGCCGAGAGACCTCCGGCATCGAGGGTTTTCCGGAGGTCGGCAAGGGACAGGGACGTCAGGTCGGACACGCGGGGCTCCGTTCAAATGGGCTCTCTGGTCGGGCAGAAAGAGACGATGGGCTTCCCGACACGACACTGTCAAGCGCCGGGCCGAGCGCCCGACGCAGGCCAGCCATGCGCATCGGGAAAACTTTCAAGCTGCCCAAAATAAAAATGGTCAAACGACCAAATTAGAGGCAACATGCCACAAAAGAGGAAGAAGCAGGCCTCGTCGAACTGCTTTTCCGAAACACGGGAACATCGACGAAATCAGGCGAAATCCGGCGTATTGCACGTAAGCGGCAGCGGTCTGGACCAAGCCATAAGGGGAGAGATCAGCATGCCCAGAAGCTGGCACGTGACTTGCGTGATACCCTCTGCGCCACCCTGCCACCTGCGATCGCCGGGCACAGGGTCGAACAAAGCACTACGCGCATAACCCGAACGCCAGGGGGCACGGCTTGAGTTCCGCATCTGACAAGGCAGCCATCGAAATCCGCGGCGTCAGCCGCATCTACGGAACCGGACCCGACAAGGTCAAAGCCCTGGACGGGATCTTTCTCAAAATCAGGGAAAACGAGTTCTTCACACTGCTGGGGCCATCCGGCTGCGGCAAGACCACCCTCCTGCGCCTGATCGCCGGCTTCGATTTCCCGACCACGGGCGAAATCCTGCTGCACGGCGAGGACATCGCGCCACTGCCGCCCTTCCGCCGACCGGTCAACACGGTGTTCCAGTCCTACGCCCTCTTCCCGCACATGACAGTCGCCGAAAACATCGGCTTCGGTCTGAAGATGCTGGGCAAGCCGGCAGCCGAGATCAAGGCACGCGTCGACGAGATGCTGGAGCTGGTGCACATGACCCAGATGCGCGACCGGCAGGTCAGCCAGATCTCCGGCGGCCAGCAGCAGCGTGTGGCGCTCGCCCGGGCGCTCGCTCCGAAGCCGAAGGTGCTGCTACTCGACGAGCCGCTCTCGGCGCTGGACTACAAGCTGCGCAAGGAAATGCAGATCGAGCTGAAGCGCGTGCAGGCCGAAACCGGCATCACCTTCATCTTCGTCACCCACGACCAGGAAGAAGCGCTCACCATGTCGGACCGCATCGCGGTCATGTCGATGGGGAGCCTTCGCCAGGTCGGCTCGCCCTGGGACATCTATGATCGCCCCGCCGAACGCTTCGTCGCCGACTTCATCGGCGAGACAAACTTCCTTGAGGTTGAAGTCGCCTCGGTCCAGGGCGACCGGGCAAGCGTCAGGCTGCGCTCCGGTCGCGAGATCCCTGCGACCTTCCCGGACAACACAACGCCGACAGGCAAGGTGACGATCGTCATCCGACCCGAACACGCCGCCATCGTCGACACGATAGATGAGGCGACCCTGCAGGGTTCGATCGAAAGCGTCGTCTATCTGGGAACGGACACCAATATCAATGTCCGCCTCGAAGGTGGCTCGCTCTTCACGGTTCGCCAGCAAAACAGCCGCAGCGGCAGTTGCGGGCTGGTCGAGGGCCAACATGTCGGCATCATGGTCAGCCATGATGTCGCGCAAATCCTGAGGGATTGACCATGAGCGCGATCAAGACGGCCCCTGAAAATGCCAAATCGCGCGACATCCGAAACCGCTGGTTCCTGAGCCTCCCGGCGCTTGTCATCATCTTCGTCGCAGCCCTCGGCCCGCTGCTGGTGATGGTGCTCTATTCCTTCCTCGAAAAGGGCGACTACGGCGATGTGAAATTCGGCGTCTTTTCGCTCGAAGGCTGGACCTCGGTCTTCATGCAGCGCGATATCTTCGACGACACGCTGGGCATCGCCGACGCGCATCTGGCGATCTTCTGGCGCTCCATCAAGCTCTCGCTCTACACGACGCTCTTCACCCTGATCCTGGGCTTCCCGACCGCCTATTTCATCGCGACCCGCCCGGCCCGCACCCGAGAAATCTGGGTTTTCCTCATCACCATTCCCTTCTGGACCAACCTCCTGATCCGCACCTTCGCCATGCAGCAGGTCATCCGCAACGAGGGCATTCTCAACAACCTGCTGATCTGGCTCGGCATCATCGATACGCCGCTGCAGATCATCTACACCGACACCGCCACCCTGCTCGGCATGACCTATGTCTATCTGCCGCTGATGGTGCTGCCACTTTATGCCTCGATCGAGAAGCTGGATTTCCGGCTGGTCGAGGCCGGATACGACCTCTACGCCAACCGTCTGCAGGTGCTCTGGCGCATTGTCATTCCGCTGGTGAAGCCCGGCCTGATTGCCGGCTCCATCCTGGTCTTCATTCCCTCGCTCGGGGCCTATGTCATTCCGCGCGTGCTCGGCGGTGGCAAGAACCTGATGCTGGGCAACCTGATCGAGCTGCAATTCGGCGCCGGTCGCAATTGGCCGCTGGGCGCTGCCATGTCGATCACGCTCATGGCGCTCGTCATGATCGCCCTGCTCTTCTATGTCCGCAACGCGGCAAAGTCGGGGGTGCGTCATGGCTGAACGTCGCTTCGATATCCGCTCGCAACCCGGCTTCGGGCTGATTGCGCTCTTTACCTTCTTCGCGCTCTATTTGCCGATCGCGACGCTGGTCGCCTATTCCTTCAACGCCAGCGACTCGCTCTCATCATGGGGCGGATTTTCTCTGCGCTGGTTCGCCTCGGCGCTGGAGAACAGCACGGTGCAGGCCGCTGCAATGCGCTCGGTCATCATCGCGCTCTGGGCCGCGGGACTGGCGACGATCGCCGCAACCATGGCAGCACTCGCCACCACCCGCACCGAGCCCTATCGCGGCCTGACGGCGAAATACGCTGTTATCAACCAGCCACTGATGATCCCGGAAATTGTTACGGCCGTGGCGCTTCTGATCGTCTTTTCGCGCATCAAGGTGTGGACCGGCTATTCCGGCCTCGGCTACCTGATCCTTGCCCATACGGCCTTCTGCATACCCTTCGCCTATCTGCCCATCCGGGCACGGCTGGAAAGCATGGATCTGACGCTAGAGCGGGCCGCCGCCGATCTCTATGCCACGCCCTGGCAGGCCTTCCGCTTCGTGACATTTCCGCTGCTGAGGCCTGCCATCATCGCCGGCTTCATGCTCGCCTTCGTGATTTCGCTGGATGACGTCGTCATCACCGAATTCGTCAAATCCGGCGGGCAGGACACGCTACCCACCTACATGCTCGGCCAGATCCGCCGTGAGACGACGCCGGAAATCAACGCGATTGCGACGATTTTCCTCGCCGCCTCAACGGTGCTGATCGTGATCTTCTTCTTCATCAACCGGCGCAAGCCGCAAGCATAAAAGCAACCAACAGAGAGGAACGGAGAATGACAATGAAATGGATGACGACCACGGCAATTGCCGCCATCTCGGTGCTGGGTTTCGCAGGCGCGGCCTCGGCCGCTGGCGAGCTCAACATCTACAACTGGGGCGACTATACCAGCCCCGAGATGATCAAGAAGTTCGAGGAGCAGTTCGACGTCAAGGTGACAATCACCGACTATGACTCCAACGACACCGCTCTTGCCAAGGTTCGCGCCGGCGGCCATGGCTTCGACATCGTCGTGCCCTCGGCCAACTACATGCCGATCTGGATCAACGAAGGCCTGCTGCTCGAAGCCCGTCCTGACCAGATGGAAAACTTCAAGAACGTCGATCCGCGCTGGGCCGATGTCGAGTGGGATCCGGGCCGCCGCTACTCGGTTCCGTGGCAGTGGGGCGTGACGGGCATCGGCGTCAACACCAAATTCTACAAGGGTGACATCAACACCTCGGCCATCTTCCTCGATCCGCCGGAAGAGCTAGTCGGCAAGCTGAACGTCACGCCCGAAATGAACGACGTTCTCTTTGCCACCATCAAGTATTTTGGCGGCGCCTGGTGCACGACCGACAAGGAAGTGCTGATGAAGGTCCGCGACAAGCTGGTCGAAGCCAAGGCCAAGTGGCTCGCCATGGACTATAGCGTCACCGACAAGCTGCCGACCGGCGACTATGCCGGCGTCTACTACTGGAACGGCGCCATCATGCGCTCCCGCCTGCAGAACCCGGACGTCAAGTTCGGCTATCCGAAGGAAGGCTATCCTGTCTTCATGGACAGCGTCGTCATCCTGAAGGATGCCAAGAACGTCGACAACGCCAAGGCCTTCATGAACTTCATCATGGCTCCGGAAAACGCCGCCATGCTGTCGAACTTTGCCAAGTATGCCAACGGCATCACGGGTTCGGAAGCATTCATGGATAAGGACATGCAGGGCGCGCCGGAACTGGTGATCCCCGCTGAACTGGAGAGTGCCGGCGAGTTCCTGCTGAGCTGCGAACCCGACGTGCAGCAGCTTTACACCCGGATCTGGACCGAAGTGCAGAAGTAACGCTGAACCACAAATGAAAAGACGGATACGGGAGGGCTTGATTGCCCTCCCGCAGGAGGAGCATGCCCTGATGACGACGCAGTTTGCCAAGGCCTATGGTTTTGAAAGACGGAACGTGACGCTTGCCAACTGGCGCGCGACCCCGTTTAGCCGCTTCAGCTTTGGCCATGCCGAGGAAGTGGTGCCGAGCGCCATGATCGCGGCAAGGGCCGAGGTGAGTGAAGGCGAACCCGTTGCGTCCGGTCTTCTGTCGCTGGCGCTGCCGCAGGGACTGGCCGGGCAGCCGGACGTCCGCGCTTATCTCGACTATGCCCATACCGACGCCTTCGTGCTGATGAAGGCGGGCACGATCGTCGCCGAACACTATGCCCCGCATGCCGGCATCGACCAGCGCCATATTGTGTTTTCGATCAGCAAGTCGCTGACCGCACTTGTCATCGCCTCGCTGGAAGCCGACGGGCTCATGGACCCCGATGCGCCCGTCACCAGCCTCCTGCCCGAAGCAGCTGGCTCCGCCTATGGCGACTGCAGCATCCGTGAAGTACTCGACATGCGCGTCAGCCTCGCCTTCGACGAGGCCTATCTGAACACCGACGGCGCCTATGCCCGCTACCGCCGCGCCACGCTCTGGAACCCGGCCGATCCGTCCCAGCCGGATGAAACCTTGCTGGCCTTCCTACTCACGCTGAAGAAGGATGCCCATCCGCATGGCGGCGCGCATTTCTATGCGTCGCCGAACTCCGACCTGCTCGGCATCCTGATCGAGCGCGCAACCGGCGAACGCTACGCCGATGTCCTGTCGACGCGCCTCTGGAAGCCGCTCGGCGCGAAGAACCATGCCAGCGTCACTGTCGATGTCGAAGGCACGGCGCGGGCCGCCGGCGGCATCTCGGTCACCGCCCGCGATCTCTCCCGCGTCGGCGAAATGCTGCGCAACGGCGGCATGGTCGACGGAAAGCGCCTCATCCCCGAAGCCTGGCTCACCGACATGCTGACGGCAGGCGATCACCAGGCCTGGGTCGACGGCAAATCCAACTTCTTCCCCAAGGGTCGTTATCGCAGCCAGTGGTACCAGTCCGGAGAACCGGACGGTGCCTTCTGCGCCATCGGCATTCATGGCCAGTGGCTTTACGTCGACCCATCAACTGAGACCACTATCGTCAAACTCTCCTCGCAGCCCAACCCGCTGGATGACGAGCTGAAACACGACAACTTCGCCTTCTTCCGCGCGCTCAGCACGTGGACCGCATGACTTCAGAGGAGCCTGAGATGGCAACCACCGCAGACATCATCATTACCAACGGCCTGGTTCTCACCATGGATCCGGCAGCCCCCCGCGCCGAAGCGGTCGCGCTCGCCGGCAACCGGATCCTCGCAGTCGGCACGCGATCAGAGATCGAGGCGCTGGCAGGACCCGAGACGCAGACCATCGACGCCAAAGGCGCGACCATCATGCCGGGCTTCAACGAAGCCCATATGCACATCTTCCCCGGCTCCGTGTCGCTGCGCCAGCTGAACCTGCATGGGGTCCAGGGCTTCGAGGCGCTCAAGGCAGCCATCCTCGACTATGCAGAGAAAAACCCGGATGAGCCTCTGCTGATGGGCTTTTCCGCCGATTATTCGATCATCTCGCTGACCGAACCCTGCACCCGCCACCACCTGGATGCGATCCTGCCCGACCGCCCCTTCATGATGTTCGCGCCCGACCATCACACCGCCTGGGCGAACACGGCAGCACTGGAGAAGGCGGGCATTCTGCAGGGCAAGGATGTCGGCATCGGCAACGAGATCGTCATGGGGCCCGACGGGCTGGCCAATGGCGAGCTGCGCGAGGGCAATGCCTTCGGCCCAGTCTCCGCGCTCGCTTCAACGGGGGGGCGCGAAGAACTCGGCATGGTCACCGGTATGGACCCGGAAAATGTCACGCCGGAGCAGTTCGCCCTCGACCGCGCCATCCTGAAGGCCGGCCTCGACTACTGCGCCTCATGGGGCGTTACCTCGATCCAGAATTTCGACGGCAATCATTACCAGTTGCGGCTGATGCGCGATCTGGAGCTTTCAGGCGAGCTCTCCTGCCGCATCCGCATCCCCTATCACATGAAAAATTTCATGGCGCTGGAGGATCTCGACAAGGCGGCCGCATGGAAGAAGGAATTCGCCACCGACATGCTGCGCGGCGATTTCGTCAAGGTCTTCATGGACGGCGTGCTCGACAGCAAGACGGCCTATATGCTCGACGGTTACGGCGACCGGCCGGGCTATACCTATGAGCCGCTCTTCACGCCGGCAGCCTTCGATGCGATCGCCACCAAGGCCGATGCGCTCGGCCTGCAGGTCGCAGTCCACGCGATCGGCAGTGCCGCCATCCGCCAGACGCTCGACGGCTACGAGGCAGCTGTGCAGGCGAACGGCCCACGCGGCAACCGACACCGCATCGAGCATATCGAGATCATCCATCCGGACGACATCCCGCGCTTTGCCACCCTTGGCATCGTCGCCTCCATGCAGCCGGTGCATTACCCGGGTGGCACATGCTTCCCGGCAGAACCGACAACGGCCAAGATCGGCGAGGATCGCTGGGACCAGGCCTATGCATGGCGGACGATGAAAGAAGCCGGCGCCCCTGTCGTCTTTGCCTCGGACTGGCCGGTTTCTCCGGTTTCACCTTTCCAGTGCATCCAGGATGCCTTGACCCGCAAACCCTGGAAGGAGGGTCTAAAAGATCAGCGCTTCTCGCTGATGGAAGCACTCGAAGCCTACACTTCGATCGGCGCCTGGGTGGAATTCATGGAAGATCGCAAGGGAATGCTGAAGAGAGGCTACCTCGCCGATGTTGTGGTCCTGACCAAAAACATCGAAGCCGTGTCACCCGAAGCGATCATGGACACCGTCCGCCCGGCCGTCACCATCTGCGACGGCCGGGTCACCTTCCAGGCCTGAAGAAAGACGAAACCCATGAGCGCCGATCTCGTCATTCACAATGCCCGCATCCTGACCATGGATGACGCGCATCCGCGCGCGGAAGCGATCGCGCTCACCGGGAACCGCATCATGGCAGTGGGCGGCAATGCCGAGATCCTTGAGCTCGCGGGACCACAAACACGCGTCGTGGATGCAGGCGGCGCCACGGTGCTTCCCGGTTTCAACGAAGCCCATATGCATATCTTCGGCGGCTCGGTCGCGCTCGGCGAACTGTCGCTCTTCGGCGTGAAGGGCTTCGATGCCCTTTCGAAAGCCGTTAAGGACTACGCCGCCGCCAACCCCGATCTGCCGCTGCTCGTCGCCCAGACGGCAGACTACACCATCCTCTCGGAAACTGAGCGCGTCACCCGGCACCATCTCGACCGTATCATCGCAGACCGCCCCTTCATGATGGTCGCGCCCGACCGGCATACGGCCTGGGCCAACACGATGGCATTGGAGAAGGCCGGTATCCTCCATGGCCGAGATGTCGGCGTCGGCAACGAGATCGTCATGGGCGAGGACGGTCTCGCCAATGGCGAGCTGCGCGAAAGCAACGCCATCCGCCCTGTCGCGTCGATGAGCGTGACCGGCGGTCGCGAAGGTCTCGGCGTCGGCACCGGCGGTGATCCAGAGCATGTCACTCCGGAAGAGCGCGCTGCAGACATCGAGGTGCTGAAGAAGGGCCTCGCCTATTGCGCCTCGCTCGGCATCACCTCGTTCCAGAATATGGACGGCAATCTCTATCAGCTTGAAATGCTGGCCGAGATCGATAGGACCGAAGGTCTGCCGTTGCGCGTGCGCATGCCCTACCACATGAAGAATTTCATGCCGCTCTCGGATCTCGAAGAGAAGGCCGCCTCCTGGAAGGCCCGCTTCGACACGGACAAGCTACGCTGCAACTTCGTCAAGCTGTTCATGGACGGCGTAACCGAGGGAGAGACGGCCGTCTTCGTCGACGACTACGCCCACAAGCCCGGCTGGAGGGGCGAGCCGCTATTCACCGGCGAATCCTTCAATGCGGTCGCGATCGAAGCCAATCGCCTCGGCCTGCCCGTCGCGGTTCATGCGATCGGTGACGGCGCGGTGCGTTTGGTACTCGACGGCTACGAGGCCTCGATCAACGCCAATGGCCGAAAGGACATGCGCAACCGCATCGAACATATCGAGGTGGTTCATCCCGACGACATCAAGCGCTTTGCCGAAACGGGCACCATCGCCTCGATGCAGCCCACACATCCGCCGGGCTCGGCAGGCCTGCCGCTTGAACCCTATCTCACCTATATCGGCCGCGAACGCTGGCCTTATGCCTTCGCCTGGAAGACGCTGGTCGATGCCGGTGCGACGATCGTCTTTGCCACCGACTGGCCGGTCTCGCCACTTCCCCCGCTCAGTTGCATCGGTGATGCGATGACAAGACAACCTTGGGCTGACGACATGCCGGACCACCGTCTTGGCCTGCACGAGACGCTGGCCGCCTATACCCGCACCAGCGCCTGGGTCGAATATATGGAAGACCGCAAGGGGGTATTGAAGCCCGGCTACCTTGCGGATGTCGTCGTCCTCTCCGGCGATATCGAAGCGACATCCCCGGACAACATCGCCTCGCTTTCTCCTGTTCTCACGATCTGCGACGGCCGCGTCACCTTCGAAGACGGAGGGGGCCGATGAGCGAGATCGCGGAGGCGTCCACCAACAGATCGACCGGCGGATCGGCACGCGGGCGCCCGCCGGGCGCGACCCGCAAAGGCCTCGAAACCCGCGTCCGCATCATCAAGGGTGCCCGCGAAGCGCTCGAAGAGGGCGGCATGGAGGCGTTGACCACACGCCGCATCGCCGCCTCCGCAGGCGTCAAGCTCGCCACCCTGCACTACTATTTCGACAGCAAGGAAAGTCTGCTGCTCGCCGTACTGGAAGATCTGATTGCCGATATGGAAGTCGCGTATCGCCAGGACGTTGCGCTGCCGGAGGCGCCAGAGGACCGGGTGGAGGCACTGATCCGGGCAAGCTGGCGCTACATCCAGCGCACCCGCAACAAGCAGATCGCCCAGGCGGAGCTTACACTTTATGCCCTTCGGACCAAAGGCTCCGAATGGCTCGCGACGCGGCAATACAATGCCTATATCGATTTCTACGGCCATCTCGTTTTCGAGGATGACAGCGACGAGGAACTGCGCCGGATCGGCCGCGCCGTCGCCCGTCAGATGCTGATCGGTATCGACGGGATCATCCTGCAAAGCTACGCGCTGCAGGACCTCTCCGCCTCGAATGACGATATCGAAGCTTTGATCATCGCCATGCGCGGCTATCTTCGCAGACTCATGGCCGAGCGCGGCAAGGCGCGCTAGGCAAGGTTCCAGATGCGTCTGGCGTTGCCGGCGAAAAGCTTGTCCTTCTCTTCCCTCGTACAACCATGCAGCAGCGCTTGCGTCGTCGCGACCCAGGTCGAGAGCCCGCCTCCGAGCGTGCAGACCGGCCAGTCCGAACCCCAGATCGCGCGATCGAAACCGAAGCATGCGATCGTTTGATCGAAATAGGGCTTGAGATCCTCCAGCGTCCAATTCTCCAGATCGCCATAGGCCGGGATGCCGGAGATCTTCACGCGGACATTCTCGCGCCTGGCAATGTCGGTGACCCCGGTCTTCCAGGTCTCGTAGCCATGCCCCTTGATATCGGGCACGCCGCAATGGTCGAGGATGAAAGTGACATCGGGCGCGAGATCGACAAGCGCCTTTGCCTTGTCGATCTGATGCGGCAGCATGCAGAGATCGAAGGTGAGCCCTGTCCCGGACAAACGCTTCACGTTCTCCCGGAACAGTGCGCCCTCGGAGACATCGTCGGGCACGACATGCAGCACGCGCCGGAAACCCTTGACGAAGGGATTGGCGCATTGCGCTTCGAGATAGGCAGAAAAATCAGGATCTTCCGGGCGGCAGGAGGCGATCACACCCTGGATGAAGCTATCAGGTGCCTGCGACAGCTCCTGGACCATGGCTGTTTCACCGGGGATGTCCTCAGGCGCGACATCCACCTCCATATGCAGCACCGAGGAAATCCCGAGCCTCTTCGCCTCCCGCGCATAGGTCTCCCAGGTGAAATCGGCATCGAGCGCGGCGACATCCTTCAGCCAGAGATAGCTGAGCTTGTCGCGGTAGATGAGATGCAGATGGGTATCGATGATCATGTGTGGCCCCTCCCAAGGCCTTAAGAGATTCAGGTTATATCTGGGGCATCCACACCAAGACCGGCGCCCGCCAGTGCGGAAATCCGACGTGCCGTTTCCCGCAGTGCTTCAAGCGTATGGGGGATATCGGGCGCCTCGGGCGCATTGATGATGCCGATATACGGCACGGTCAGCGCGCCCAGTGCCTCGCCGTCCGCGCCGAGGATCGGGGCCGACAGGTTGGTGACGCCGGCGGTCTGGGCGCTCGGCATCATCTCGTAGCCGCGCGCACGGATTTCGTCGAGGTGGCGAGCAAAGGCCTCGGTCATGCGCCCCTCCGGTCCGCCGCTGGCCACATGCTCCGCCACCATCATCGCGCGGACCTCCGGGCTTCGATAGGCAAGAAGCACATGGCCGGATCCGGTGTCGAAAAGGCCCATGCGCGAGCCGACCCGCATCGAAATGCCCCAATAGCCCGGCGCCTCCAGCTGGGCGATGACGACCGGATGGCCGCGGTCGTAGACGACGATATGGTTCTCCTGCCGGGTCACCTCCGCCAGTTCCCGCATCAGCGGCATGGCGAGCGAAGCGAGCCGCCGCGTTGGTGCATGCAACTGCGCAAGGCCAAACAGTTTAAGCGTCAGAACGTAGCGATCGCCATCGAGCCGCGCAACGTAACCGCGCTTCACCAGCCGATCGAGCATCCGGTAGAATTCATTTGGGCTACGGTCGAGCTTCTTGGCGATATCTGCCTGGCCCAAGCCGCCATCGACACCCGCAAGCAGTTCAAGAATGTCGAGCCCCTTGTCGAGCGCAGGCGCCCGGTAACGGTCCTGATCCACATCATTCACGCATGTCTCTCCTCGCAGCCCCGAACCACTCTTGACCTTTATGAATAAATGTTTTGCATATGAATGATGCTCGCATCGCCGGCCGGAATATGCAAGGGTCGCGTGACGAGGGATCGGCTGGAGGAGCCACGAGGATGAACCTGCCCCTGAAGAACAAGCATGTTTTGGTGACGGCCGCCGGCCAGGGCATCGGCCGCGCGAGCGCCATCGCCTTTGCCCGCGCCGGTGCGACCGTCGTCGCGACGGACATCAACACGGAAGCCCTGGCGACGCTCGAAGGCGAGGCTGGGATCACGACGCGCCAGCTCGACGTCCTGAATGAGCAGGCGGTGACGGCCGTGGTGGCCGAGACCGGGCCCTTCGACGTGCTGTTCAACTGCGCAGGTGTCGTGCATGGCGGAACGGTCCTGGACATGGCCGACAAGGATCTCGACTTTGCCTTCGATCTCAATGTCCGCGCGATGATCCGCACCATCCGCGCCGTTTTGCCGGCCATGCTCGAGCGAGGCGACGGCTCGATCATCAACATGGCTTCGGTCGCGAGTTCAATCAAAGGCGTGCCGAACCGTTTCGCCTATACCGTCACCAAGGCGGCCGTCATCGGCCTCACCAAGTCGGTCGCCGCCGACTATGTGACGCAGGGCATCCGCTGCAACGCCATCTGCCCCGGTACGGTCGAAAGTCCGTCCCTGCAGGACCGCATGCGTGCACAGGGGGACTATGACGCCGCGCGCGCGGCCTTCATCGCCCGTCAACCCATGGGCAGGCTGGGCACGCCGGAAGAAATCGCCGACCTCGCCGTCTACATCGCCGGCGCCACCTATACCTCGGGCCAGGCCTTTGCCATTGATGGCGGCTGGACGATCTGAGCAATGCCCATACGGCATTGCAAACAGCAAGACACTCAGCGGCTGAGCCGCCACCTTCAGGAAGGAAGAAGACCATGAAACTGATGCGCGTCGGCCCGTTGGGTCAGGAAAAGCCTGCAATCCTCGACAAGGACGGCAAGGTCCGAGACCTCTCGGGCCATGTCGCAGACATCGGCGGCACCGCCATCTCGCCGGAGGGTCTGGCGAAGATCGCCGCCATCGACCCAGCCTCGCTGCCGGAGATTGCCGTTGATCGCATCGGCGCCTGCGTCGCTGGCACTGGCAAGTTCATCTGCATTGGCCTCAACTATTCCGACCACGCCGCTGAGACGGGCGCTGCCGTGCCGCCGGAGCCGGTGATCTTCATGAAGGCGACCTCGGCCATCTGCGGTCCGAACGACGACGTGCTCATCCCCCGCGGTTCGGAGAAGACCGACTGGGAAGTCGAGCTTGGCGTCGTCATCGGCAAGACCGCAAAATATGTCTCGGAAGCGGACGCGATGGATTATGTCGCCGGCTACTGCGTCTCCCACGACGTCTCCGAACGCGCCTTCCAGACGGAGCGTGCAGGCCAGTGGACCAAGGGCAAGTCTTGCGACACCTTCGGCCCGATCGGCCCCTGGCTAGTCACGAAGGACGAGATCGCCAACCCGCACGACCTCAAGATGTGGCTCTCCGTCAACGGCAAGATGATGCAGGACGGCTCGTCGAAGACCATGGTCTACGGCGTCGCCCATGTCGTTTCCTACCTCAGCCAGTTCATGAGCCTACACCCTGGCGACATCATCTCCACCGGCACGCCTCCGGGCGTCGGCCTCGGCATGAAGCCGCCGCAGTTCCTGAAGGCCAGCGATGTGGTCGAGCTCGGCATAGAGGGTCTCGGCACGCAAAAGCAGACCTTCAAGGCTGATGTTTGAGTTCAACCTCTAAAACAAAGACCCCCGCCAACGTGGCGGGGGTCTTTTTGTTTTCAGGCGATGCGCAATCAGAACCTGTAATTGACGCCAACCCGGATCAGGTGACTCGACGGGTCGGACTTGTAGCTATCCGTCGGGCTGACAGTCCCGAGCGGCGAGGTGCGCTGACGGTAATCGGTATAAAGATACTCAGCCTTGAAGCTCAGCGCATCGGTCATGGCATATTCAGCTCCCACGCCGGCGACGTAACCGAAATAGGTCTGCTGGTCTTGCCCGTTGATCGCGCCGACCACCGGATCGACGCCGCCCTTGCCACCGGCCACGGCGAGACCACCGGTCACATATAGAAGCGTGCGGTCCATGGCCACACCGACGCGCGCGCGCGCCGTACCTTGCCAGCCCAGCTCGTAGTAGCAGTTCTGGGAGGGGAAGCCTGCACAGGCCTTGTCGCCCTTAATCTTCGCCCAGGAAACATCCGCCTCGACACCATAGACCATGTTGCCGTTTTGGATGTTATAGCCCGCAGTCACGCCGGCGAGGCCGCCGCGCAAGGGCGTTTCGGAAAACAGCGTGCCCGAGCCGGTCTGCGTTTCCACTTCGCCGACGGCGCCACCGCCGACAACACCGATATAGCCGCCGCCCCAGTCGTGAATGATATCAGCGACATCGCCCTGTGGCGGCAGCGGTAGTGGTGCATTAGATGAATTAAGGTCGGCTGCCGTCGCTGCCGTTGTGATAAACCCGGCAGAAATACCGGCAAGAAACAACCTGATGCTCACGAAAACTCCTGCGATCACACTGGCCACAATCTAAGTGGCTTATGGTTAACGTCCGGTTTTCCTAGCAACCCATGGAAGAAAAAAGCCGGGCGTCACCACCCGGCTTTACAGTTACGATCTGATCCGAAGCTTACTTGATCAACGGCAGGATGCTGTCGATCGACTTCTTCGCGTCACCGTAGAACATGCGCGTGTTCTCCTTGTAGAACAGCGGGTTCTCGATGCCGGAATAGCCGGTGCCCTGGCCGCGTTTGGAGACAAACACCTGCTTTGCCTTCCAGACTTCCAGAACCGGCATGCCGGCGATCGGCGAGTTCGGGTCTTCCTGGGCGGCCGGGTTGACGATGTCGTTCGAGCCAATGACGATGGCGACATCCGTTTCGGGGAAGTCTTCGTTGATCTCGTCCATTTCCAGCACGATGTCATAGGGAACCTTGGCTTCGGCGAGCAGCACGTTCATGTGGCCTGGCAGACGGCCGGCAACCGGATGGATCGCAAAGCGCACCGTCTTGCCGGAAGCACGCAGCTTGCGGGTCAGTTCCGACACCGACTGCTGTGCCTGGGCGACTGCCATGCCGTAACCCGGGATGATGATGACCGAGTCCGCATCATTGAGCGCATTGGCCACGCCATCGCCGTCAATCGCGATCTGCTCGCCCACGACTTCCATCTGCGGTCCCGTGGTTCCGCCGAAGCCGCCGAGGATGACCGAGACGAAGCTGCGGTTCATCGCCTTGCACATGATGTAGGAGAGGATGGCACCGGACGAACCGACCAGCGCGCCGACGACGATCAGGAGATCGTTCGACAGCGAGAAGCCGATGGCCGCTGCCGCCCAGCCGGAATAGCTGTTCAGCATGGAGACGACGACCGGCATGTCGGCGCCGCCGATGCCCATGATCAGGTGGTAACCGATGAAGAGCGCCAGAAGCGTCATCAGGATCAGCGTCCAGCTGCCGGCGCCCTGGAAGTAGAGGACCAGCAGGATCAGGGAGCCAAGGGCGGCAGCCGCGTTGAGCATATGACCGCCCGGCAGCTGCTTGGCCGTCGTGTTGACCTTACCCGCCAACTTTCCATAAGCGACCACAGAGCCAGTAAAAGTGATGGCACCGATGAAGACGCCGAGGAAGACCTCGATCTTCAGAACGGCGATCTCGGCACTGGTCTTCTCGGCAATCTTCAGGGCGAAGCCGCCGAAATCGCCAAACACCGTCGCCTGACCGGCCTGGGCCGCACAGGCCGCAGCGCTCAGCGGATCGCAGCCGGTGAGCCCGGCGTCGGCTAGTGTGCTGGCGATGCGCCACATCTCGATCTCGGCATTGAAACCGATGAAGACGGCGGCGAGACCGACCAGCGAATGCATGGCGGCCACGAGCTGCGGCATTTCCGTCATCTGCACGCGCTGGGCAACGACCCAGCCGATACCACCGCCAATGGCAATCATGACGACTGAGACGAACCAGTTGCCCGCACCAGGACCATAAAGCGTTGCGACGACGGCAAGCCCCATGCCGACGATGCCGTACCAGACAGCGCGCTTGGCGCTTTCCTGGCCGGACAGACCGCCGAGCGACAGGATGAAGAGAACGGCTGCGACGACATAGGCCGCTGTGGTGAATCCGTATTCCATGTGTGTGTCCCCTCCCCTAACTCAAGACTTCTGGAACATGGCAAGCATGCGCCGTGTCACCATGAAGCCGCCGAAGATGTTGATGCCGGCCATCAGGACCGACAGCGCACCGAGGATGATAACCAGGAAGTTACCGGACCCGATCTGCATCAGGGCACCCAGAATGATGATCGAGGAGATGGCATTGGTGATCGCCATCAGCGGCGTGTGCAGCGAGTGGCTGACATTCCAGATCACCTGGAAACCGACGAAGCAGGCGAGCACGAAGACGATGAAGTGGCTCATGAAGCTGGCGGGCGCATAAAGACCGGCAAGCAGGATCAGCGCACCGCCACCGGCGAGCAGCGCCACCTGATTGCGGGTCTGGGTCTTGAAGGCCAAGATTTCCTGCGCCCGCTTCTCCTCGGGCGTGAGCTCCTTCACCTTTTCCTTGGGCTTCGCAGCCGCGATCGCCTGGATCTTTGGCGGCGGTGGCGGATAGGTGATCTCGCCGTCCTTGGTGACGGTGGCGCCGCGGATGACATCGTCTTCCATGTTGTGCGCGACAACGCCGTCCTTGGCCGGCGTCAGATCGGTCATCATGTGGCGGATATTGGTCGAGTAGAGCGTCGACGACTGCGCGGCCATGCGGCTCGGGAAGTCGGTATAGCCGACGATGGTGACACCGTTCTCGGAAACGATCTTCTGATCCGGCACGGTCAGGTCGCAATTGCCGCCGCGTTCTGCCGCGAGGTCAACGACGACGGAGCCGGGCTTCATTGCGGCGACCATGTCAGCCAGCCAGAGCTTCGGAGCATCCCGGCCCGGGATCAGGGCCGTGGTGATGACGATGTCGATCTCGGGCGCCAGTTCGCGGAACTTGGCAAGCTGCTTTTCGCGAAATTCCGGCGAAGAAGGGGCTGCATAGCCGCCCGTTGCCGCGCCGTCCTGTGTGGCTTCGAATTCGAGATAGACGAACTGCGCGCCCATGCTTTCGATCTGCTCGGCGACCTCAGGGCGGACGTCGAAGGCATAAGTAATGGCGCCGAGCGAAGTCGCGGTGCCGATCGCGGCCAGACCGGCGACGCCTGCACCGATCACCAGAACCTTGGCCGGCGGCACCTTGCCAGCCGCCGTCACCTGACCGGTGAAGAAGCGGCCGAAATTGTTGCCGGCCTCGATCACGGCGCGATAGCCGGCGATATTGGCCATCGACGATAGGGCGTCCATCTTCTGGGCGCGGCTGATGCGCGGCACCATGTCCATGGCAACGACGGTCGCGCCCTTGTCTTTGGCCTGCTCGAGCAGAGCCGTGTTCTGGGCCGGATAGAAGAAGGAGATCAGGGTCTTGCCAGGTCCGAGACGATCGACTTCAGCCGTTTCCGGGGGACGCACCTTGGCGATGATGTCGGCCGTTTCGTAAAGCGCGGCGGCCGTCTCGACCACTGTCACGCCGGCGGCGCGATAGGCGTCGTCGGACAAGCCCGCAGCCTTGCCTGCACCGCTTTCGATCACGCATTCATAGCCGAGCTTCTGCAACTGTGTGGCGCTGTCCGGCGTCATCGCGACGCGGGCCTCACCGGCATAAATCTCCCTTGGCGATCCGATCTTCAATCCCATCTCCCAAACTCCGTTCGAACGGGTTCTACCTACTGTCCTTCGCCCAAAGTCGAAGGACTCTCCGATCGCGGACACGACCAGAACTAAGGCCCCCTGTCTAGTCCAGCTCCGAGAACAAATGACGGTTTTGTCCCTAGGCTTATCCGCTTAAACCGATTTTTGTTGCAGCGCACACGCGCGGCTCCCGCCGACACCCAATGGAACAATTGACCGCTGGCCCTGTTTCCCAAGGGAACAACGCACCAAGGAGACCCACATGCTGCAATGGATCCTCATCCTTCTTCTGATCGCCGCCGTCGCAAGCCTGCTCGGTTTTCGGGGCGTGGCCGGCGCCTCGGCTGGCGTCGCCAAGATCCTGATTTTCATCGTCTTGATCGTCATGATCATCGCGCTTTTCACCGGCGTCCTCATCGTCGCCTGACGAGAGTTTACCCAGACGTGAAAAGGCCCGCACGCTACCCAGGCGATGCGGGCCTTTTTGTACGCCCCGATCAGATCAGGGGCCTTACTCTTTGCTCGTCCGGGGTCCAGCCGGAGATCTCCTGCAGGCCGAGCGGGTCGACGATGTCGCAGCCCCGCTCGCGCCAGCGAATGAGCCCCCGGTCGGCGAGCTTCTTCAGCGTCTTGTTAGTATGGACAATCGAGAGCCCGAGCGTGTCGGCAAAATGCATCTGCGTCACGGGAATGTGGCGGTGATTGTCGCCGAGAATGCCGGAATTCATCCCACGGTCGAACAGGAAAGCGAGGAGGTAGGAAGCCCTTTCCAGCGCAGACCGGCGTCCGATGCTGAGCAGATGTTCGTCGAGAATGGACTCTTCGCGCGCGGCAAGCCAGGTGAGATCAAAGCCCAGCCCCGGATGCAACTCGAACAGGGAAAACAGGCGACTTCTTTCGAAGACGCAGAGCGTCATGGGTGTCAATGCTTCCACCGAATGCTGCATCTCGGCCATCACTGCGCCCTGCAAGCCGATCATGTCACCGGGTACGATATAGTTCAGGATCTGCCGTCGGCCGTCTTCGAGAATCTTGTAGCGAAAGCCCCAACCGGAAAGCACGGTGTAGAGATGTGCGCTGCGCGCGCCTTCGACGAGGACCGTGGTCCCGGGATCGGCAGCGAGCTCGCCGCGCTTGAAGGTGGACACAAACTCCAGTTCCGCTTCAGTGAAGGGGCGGAACCGTTTCATCTGCCGCAAGGGACATTCGAAACAGCTGATGCGAATGGGAGAGTGACGCGGTTCAATTGCCACGGGATAACCTCGTTTGTCCGTCATGCTGTTCCAGGCTGGAACAATGAAGGCTGCACATGTCTTTTTTAAATGACGCTCGTCGGGGCACGTCCCATAACGCGCTCCTGACAAAAGGAAGTTCCATGATGACTGCGCCGCTCCGCGTTCTCGTTGCCGAGAACCAGTATCTGATTGCCATGGAGGTGGAGCGCATTCTTCTCGACGATCTGCCTTGCGATGTGACCATCGCCCCGCTGGCCCGCCTGGCGGAGGCCGTACAGACGACCGCATTCGATGTGGTGATCATCGACGCAGTCTTGCACGAGTCCTTGAATGTGGAACGTGCAGACCTGATCATGAAAGCCGGCGCGAAGCCGGTCTTTCTGTCGTCCTACGGCCATTTCACCGACATCCCAAGCATCGTGACCGCTCATCCGCTGGTCACAAAGCCGCCGCAGGCCCATGAACTGGCTGCGGCGGTTTTGAAAGCGGCGCATGGTCACGGGCCCTCAGACGGCGAAGGCCTTCTTGATGACCGCTGAACTGTGCGCATCGGGGCCGTAATCGCCCTCGCCGCTCACACCCAGGATCTCCTGAAGCTTGTTGCGCGCCCGATTGATGCGGCTCTTGATGGTACCCACGGCACAACCGCAGATTTCGGCGGCTTCTTCATAGGCGAAGCCGGAAGCGCCCACGAGAATGATCGCCTCGCGCTGGTCGCTCGGCAACTGATCAAGTGCACGCTTGAAGTCCTGCAGGTCGAGTGAACCATACTGTTGCGGATGGGTGGAGAGCTGCGACGTGAAGATGCCGTCGGTGTCGGAGACCTCGCGCCCACGCTTGCGCATCTGCGAATAGAATTCGTTGCGAAGAATGGTGAAGAGCCAGGCCTTCATGTTGGTGCCGGGCTCGAAATGATCCTGCTTCGCCCATGCCTTCATGATCGTGTCCTGCACCAGATCGTCGGCGACGTGATGGCGGCCGGTCAGCGATACGGCGAAGGCACGCAGGTTTGGCAGCGCTGCCAAGAGGTCGCGCTTGAAGGAGCGGGCGATCGACTTCTCGTCAACGGTCATCGAGCATTGTCCTTGATGCGAGTGGACTCACTGGCCTGGCGTTCGGCCACATCCAGTTGCTCCAGGAGCTGGAGGAACCGATCCGGAATCCCTTCTTCCTGTACCGACTGATAGTATTCGCGCAATTGCGCGGACACGCCGGGATGAAAGGCGGCCATTCCAGGCAGCCCGTTCGTAGCCGGCGCTTTCTTCGAATGTTCTGTCATTTGGTCCAACGGGTTTGAAACAGTGTCGCCTGACAACGCCAAAGGGCGCAGAAGGTTCCCGAACATGCAATTTTTTTATTTCAACGCTGCGCCGCTCTCGAAACCGTGATCCCGATGGAACAAAGCCCGGTAGCCAACGTTCAACCGGCATCGAAACAGGAGAACCCAATATGCTTTATTACGCACTCGTATTTCTGGTCGTCGCCTTGATCGCTGGCGTCCTCGGCTTCGGTGGAATCGCTGGCGCATCGGCTGGTATCGCCAAGATCCTCTTCGGTATCTTCATCATTCTCTTCCTCATTTCGCTCGCCATGCGGCTCTTCCGTCAGGCGTGAACGGGAAGCTAACGTAGCAAAAAAGGTCGCTTCCGAAGAAGCGGCCTTTTTTCATGGGACAAATTCGGATCAAAGCTCAGAGCATGATCCAGACGACAGCGGCGAATAGCAGGACGAGAATGACGCCGAGCGTCGTGACGGTGAAGGGGCCGTAGCGGGGCGGCACCTGAGATTCGAGGTCCTGGTCGAGGCCAGCCTGCTGTGCGACATGGCGGTTCTGCGAGTCGATATTGACGGACTTAGGTTCCGCCGAGGCTTCGGGCTTCATCTTCATTCTCCATAACGTTCGGCTGGGACGGGCGGCACCAAGGCCTGCGCTTCGGCAGGGCCCGCGGTTGAAACAGGTGCGCCGAGCACCGCGAGCTTGTTCGGGTCGATCGTCTGACGGATGTTTCGACCAGCAATCAGATCGGCACTCACGGGGAAACAATCCCCATAGATGATCTCGGCCATGGCCCGAGCGCGCTTAAGTTCTTTCGGCAGCGCGCCATAGCAAGCCTCGTCCGTATCATAGGAGATAACAGCGACCGGGTCCTGCAGACAGGTGGTGTCTTGCGGATGGCAGGCCACAATGACCATTAGGGCAGCCATACTGTTCATGATCGTTCTCCGTGTTACCTGAAGGTTAACGCGAAGACTGCACGACAGTTCCGGGAACAACGGCGTGAGACGCCTGTTCTGCCGGGGTTTATGAGCGAATCAGGCCATGAATGTAGTGGAGTTTGCCAATCACCGGCTCGGACAGCACGAAGGGATAGAGATCCTGCTGCCCCATGCTGCGATTGATACTATTGATCGCCAGCGTCAGCGGCACCCAGGCGCGGATCAGGGCGCCTGCACTGCCCATGCCATAGCTGTCGAAGGTTCGCGTCAACTCGATCGCCGGCAGATCGGCCTCGACATCGGGATTGGTTCTGAGGCCGAAGGCATCCGCCGTGTCGAGTGCATCGACGATGTGGAAGTAATGGGCAAAGGTCTCGGCGAAATCCTCCCAAGGATGGCTCGCGGCATAGGCCGAGATGAAGCTGTTCTCCCAACCTAGCGGAGGCCCCTCGGCATAGTGGCGTTTCAGAGCCTCGCCGTAATCGGCCCGCTCGTCGCCGAACACACTCCGGAAGGCCTCGAAGGCATTCCTGTCCCGCACGAGGACATTCCAGTAATAATGGGCCACCTCATGGCGGAAATGGCCAAGCAGAGTGCGGAAGGGCTCTCCGAGCGCCACACGCCGTGCCTCACGTTCTGCGTCGGAACCCTCGGCGATGTTCAGCGTGATCAGGCCCTCGGCATGACCGGTCAGCACTGGTCCGTCACTGCCGTCTGCCGGATCGTCTGCGAGGAATTCAAACCCCAGACCTTGCTCGGGATTGGCTTTACGCGTCACCAGCGGCAGCCTGAACCGCAGTAGCGAATAGAACAGCCCGCGTTTCGCAAGCTCGATCCTCTGCCAGTTTTGCAGGTTTTCCGGCACCGACAGATCCGGGATCGTCACATTGTGCCGGCAGGCGACACAAAAGCCGCTGTCGTCCTCATCTTCAACGAGCCAGTTGCACCCACCGAGGGCTGCATTGGCGCAAGGCCGAGTGCTACCAGTTGCCGTCATACCCTGGTTCAGTGCATGCGTGCCAGAAGCATCCAGCGCCACCATGTCGAGACTTGTCGGACGGAAGGCCAGACGCGCGCCGCATGTGACGCAGCCGTCATTTTCGAAATGCACGACGTTCGAACAGTTGCTGCAACTGAACAGGCGCATGACCGTATCTTTCCATGAAAGGACACCCGCGGGGGCGCCAAAGGATCAGTCGAAGATCTCGAGCGGAAAGCGCAGCTCGTACCGCACCTGTCCGTCCGTCAGTTCGTGATGCGCCTCGCCGTTCACCGAAGATGGAACAACGCGTTCCAGCACGGTGCTGCCGAAGCGGGCCGCCTTGACTTCTTCGTTTTCGCGCGCGGTGAATGGTTCGGACCAGACGATCACCACCACCGGACCCGCGGGCGTTTCGAGCTTCCGGCACGAGACCTCGATCGGCTGACGCCGCTGCAGGAAATCGCCATGGCTGACGGCATTGACAACCAGCTCATGCAGGGCAAGCCCGATATGCAGCGAAGCATTGGGTGTCAGAAGAACGTCGTCGCCGGACACATGGACCAGATCGGCGTTTTCCTGAACGTAGCGATCGACCTGCTGCTTGAGGAGATCGCGGAAATAGGCCCCCCGCCAGCTGGAGTCGGTGATCAGGTCTTGCGACTGGGACAGGGCATGCAGCCGGCCCCGGAATTTTCCGAGGAACATGTCCAGCGTCCCGGAATAACGGGCCGTCTGAGATGCGATACTCTGGATGATGGCGAGAAGGTTCTTCGACCGGTGGCTGACTTCCCGCAGCAGTGCGCGCAAAAGCCTTTCACGACGCCGGTCTTCGGTGCGATCGATGACGACGGTGATCAGATGCAAGTCGTGATCCGCCATCTCGACCATGCGGCAGCGGAATTCGAAGAAAGTATCGTCTCCAGCTTCGATCTCGAGCTCCGCATGATCCCCGGCCTTATCGAGCCCGGACTTCAGCTCAGCGAGCTTTTGCCCGATCTCCGGCCCGAAGATCGTGTCGTCGGACGGAGTTGCGCCCGCCGCCAGCCGCCAGCGAGCCGGCAGCGAGGTGATGCAGACATAGGTACCATCTTTATCCTGAAGGGTGAGGCTGGCGCCCATATCGATGAGCGCGGTTATGAAGAACTCCCGCAGCTGTTCGTCGCCGCGCTGAGGTTCAAACCATGTCAACCGATGTACCAATTGCCTGCTCCGCCATTATCGGCATCTGGGACCGGCTCCGTCTGCCGGTCCATTCCTCGCTCTAACCTATGCCCCAAAAGAGCTATATCAAGCCTGCTCGGTCACGCGCTCGTTGAAGAAAAGCGCTTGGCTGATCAAAGCCTTGACCATGTCGGGGTTGAACGGCTTGGTGACCAGGAAGGCAGGCTCCGGACGCTCGCCGGTCAACAGACGTTCCGGGAATGCCGTGATGAAGATGACCGGGATACTATCGACCTTGAGGATGTCGTTCACGGCATCGATGCCCGAGCTTCCATCCGCAAGCTGGATGTCGGCGAGGACCATTTTCGGGCTGGTACGCTTGTAGAGATCGACGGCTTCGGCATGGGTACGGGCGATGCCGGTCACGCGGTGACCGAGGTCTTCGACCATCTGCTCGATGTCGAGCGCGATCAGAGGCTCGTCTTCGATGATCATGATATCGGTGGCCACCTGGCGGGAGATTTCCATCGAGGCCTCGTTGAAGAGCGCGTTGAATTCGGCTTCGCCGACGCTCAGCACACTGGCCGCTTCAGAGGTGGTGAAGCCTTCGACCGTGATCAGAAGGAAGGCGTGGCGCGCGCGCGTCGGCACCGATGCAAGGTTGGCGGCGGCCCGCTTTTCCCAGGCAAAGGGCGAGGTGATCGTCGGAAGCTCGACCTTGGTTGAATCGTAGATCGTCACGAACAGCTTGTAGAGAGCGACACGGTCATCACCAGTGTCGGGAAAAATGGAGATGTCGGCGATCAGCGCTTCCAGGACCGCTGCGACATAGGCATCTCCGGAAGTCTGCGAACCGGTGACGGCGCGAGCATAACGCCGCAGGTAGGGAAGATGGACAGCGACGCGGGCAGTAAGGGACATGCAGTTCTCCAATCGAAATGGATAAAGGTGCGGACTCGCCAGAAAACGCGGCTCGGAAAAAAATGTTCCATCGTCTTTGGAACTTTTTTGCCTCTTCGGGCTTATCACGTTAATTGTCGTCTCGCTTGGCAAACTGACGGAACTGGACAGACATGGCTGAAGGCCCTCCGGATGGAAAAAAATCGAAGAAACTGTCCGAGGCAAAGCGGCAAAACACGAACGCGCTCATAGCTTCAAAGCTTCGTGGATACTACGACAGCATCGTCGAAGAAGGCACTCCCTCACATCTTCTCGACCTGCTTGAAAGGCTTCACGACGCGGAAGCAGAAGCCAGGTCCAGGAAACCCTGACATGTCGACGGCCGGGCTTCGAAAAGCCCAGCCTGCAATCAAAAGCGTTCGTTAATCACGATCGCTGCCGATACCTTGCGATTTGGCGACCCCGTAGGCGACCGCTGCAATCGCCGCGGCAGTCAGCAGGGACCGTCCCTTCATCAGCGCCGGCACACCGGCCAATAGCTGCAGCGTCATCGGATCAGGCAGCCGTGCCCTTGCAGCCCTTTGACGGGCTTCCATGCGCCGCTCGGCGCGACGGTTGATCGCCTGAACCACGACAATGACGATGATGGCGCAAAGCGCCGTCACGCCAGCAATGACCAGAGCCGCATAGACTGGACCGATCACGCCGCTCAGATAGAATCCGAGCGCCAGAAGCAGCGCGACATAGGTCGTCAGCCCCAACACACCGGCGATCGCACCCGCCATCACTGAGCGCCCGACCTTGTTGGCGGTCGGCCGCACCTTGCCAAAGGCGACGATGCCTAGTTGTCTAAGGAGTGGCAGCATGATCAGCGCCGGCTGAGAAGCGCAAGGACGTAGCCGACGCCGGCTGCCATGGCGAGCGACTGAAGCGGCTTGGCGCGAACATAGGCCTCGATGTCTTCTTCGGCATTCATGAAGCGCTCGCGCGCGCTGTCAATGTACTCCTGCGAGGTTTCACCGGCCTGACGGATCTTGCCGCCACCGAAGGAGGCAACGGTCTGGGTCAGCGCAGCGATATCGCGGCGCAGGGCCTCGAGGTCGGCCTGGACGTCACCGCTGGTTGCGGTACCCGCCGTATTCGCCGTGTCTTCGATGCGGTCCGCGAAATCGTTTGCCGTCGCTTCGATCTTGCTCTTGGAGGCGCTCGGTACCTGGGCCATGGAATTCTCCTTCGCTTGTTCATGAAATGCAGTTCACAACAAGAACGCCGAGACAGGGCGAGTGTTCCATCATGTACCCGGGCTTTTCTTAGCCATGGCAAGGCCGACCCGAATCTTGACGCGCCCCTTACTGGACAGTGGAACTTCCGTCCGGCCGCCGACGTTTTCAGCGCCGAGGACATCACGCCTCGACATTTCACCAACACGGGAGAAATCCGATGAATTGGAATCAGATCGAAGGCAATTGGGAACAGTTCAAGGGCAAGGCCCAGAGCCAGTGGGGCAAGCTTACGGGTGACGATCTCGACGTCATCGCCGGCAAGCGCACGGAACTCTCCGGCAAGATCCAGGCTGCCTATGGCAAGACCCAGGAAGAAGCCGATCGCGAGATCGACGACTGGATGAGCCGCAGCTGAGACTGACAGGTTTTAGAATGCCCGGAACCCGGAAGCACCTGCTTCCGGGTTTTTTGTTGTGCCTCAGGCAGCCACCGTGCTTGCGCCGTAGGTCACACCCTTTTCTTTCAGCCAGCGGCGATAGGCGATGGACGAGGCATCTGCCCTAGTCGGGATCTCCTTGCGCGGCTCCAGCGGAAGAAGCACCGGCCGCTGGTTTTCCAGAATGATGCGATCCTGCAGGAAGATCATCTGCTGGAAATGGATAAGCTCCGTCGTCGTGGAGACATCGTCGATCAGATACATGATCGGATGCGCGCGGCAGCGGCCCGGATCGAGCGGCTGGACGAAGAGCCCGATGACATCCCAGCGATTGGTGGCGTTGGGACATGTCTTGTAGAGGATCGTGGTGAACGGCGTCATCACCCGGTACATGTATTGTGTGGTAATGCCGTCAGACGCAGACAGAGCGGCCTGCGGCTGGAAGAAGGTGCAGTTGGTCGCCCAGACCTCGTCTTCCTCGCGCCGGATCTCGACATCGTAGCTCTGCACTTCCGTATGCGGCTCTGCCCCCAGAACGTCGGTATGGACGAAGGGGAAATGCGCCATGTCGAGAAAGTTCTCGACGATGCGAAGACCTGATGCCTTCACGGTGACGACACCGCAGGGCACGTAGCGTCTATCAGGCTCGTCGGCCTCCGGCAGCGGAAAGATCTCGCGCTCGGGCTGGCCCAGTGTCGCCCAGAGAAAGCCGAAGCGATGGCGTAGCGGAAGCGGCTCCGCCCGCCCCTGGGCAAAGACCTCGATCGCCCCATCCGCCTGCTTGACGACGGTGAGATCCGTCCCGAGCAGCCGGTTCTGCGATCGACCAACCGGGATCACCGCCTCGGTATCGAGCACATACCACTGATCAAGCGACGCCTTGTCGATACCGTTCTGCATAATCTGTCTTTCCTCTGGAGCACGGGAGAAACCGCTTGAAACCCGATCTCGCCCGCCGCTAGATTGCCCAAAAATTAGAGCGCGCACAATTGCAAGGCAACACTGATCCCCATCCGATGACGGCGAAAGCCGACCATAAAACCGTCGGCTTCACCTTTTCCGGGAGGCTGGAGCCGCAGGGCTTCATTGCGTTTGCCGAACATCGCGCGGCACGCCTGTCGCTCGGGCTGACGATTGCGGCCTGCGACCACGATCGCTGTCGCTTGACGCTGTCGGGACCGGAAGCCCTGATCGACGCCTTCGAAATGGCGGTCAGCCTCGGCCCCTATGACAGCATCGTGCTTGACGTATCAAGATTTCAAACCGACGAAGACCTGCCCGCAAAGGCCGCATCATGACATCAGCCTCTCCCTGGATCCCCGTTGCCCTCTCCGCCGACATCGAAACCGGCACCTCTGCCGGAACACTCGTCAATGGCGAGGAGCGCGTCGTCTGGCGTGACGACGAGGGCGAAATCCACGTCTGGGAGGACCGCTGTCCGCATCGCGGCATGCGCATGAGCTTCGGCTTCGTGCGCGGCGACCACATCGCCTGCCTCTATCACGGCTGGCGCTACGATACGTCAGGCCAATGTCGCTACATCCCGGCCCATCCCGATCTCGAGGTACCCCAGACCATCAAGGTCCCGACCTTTGCCGCAACCGAACGCGCCGGCATCGTCTGGATGGCGCCGGATGGGGCAGATGCGGCTGAGCTCTCGACAATACCCGAGACCGCCGAACCAGTTCGCAGCCTCTTCCTCGACCTGTCGACGAACGCGGCTTTGCTGGCGGTGACGGCAGCCCCACCCGAGGGGTACCGGCCGGTCGAGAGCGAGACCGGCACAGTGACATTGCAAGGGAACGACGTGACCGTCCTGATCGCAGCCCAACCCCGCAACGCCGGCCGGACCGCCTTGCACATCACGGTGACCGGACACACCGCCGCAGCCCTTCGCCGCGACCTGATCCTCTGGGCCACGGAGCTGCGCAACCGCGTTGAAGCCCAGATGGTGGAGGCAGCTTGATGATCAGGCTCTACGATTACCATCTCGACGAAAACGGCTTTCGCGTTCGCCTTCTCCTCTCCATGCTCGGCCTCTCCTTCGAAACGGTTGCCATCGACAAGGCACCCGGCCGCGAGCAGGAAATGCCGCATATGCTGGCGCTCAACCCGACCGGCACGCTGCCCATTCTTGAGGACGGCGACGTCAGGCTTTTCGGCACGGCTGCGATCCTCGCCTATCTCGTCCGCGCTCATGCGCCCGACAGTGGTTGGCTGCCGGCCGATGCCGCAGACTTCGGCCGCGTCCAGCAATGGCTGGGCTTCTCAGACCGCGAACTGAAGCACGCCGTGGACGCCCGCGAGGCAGCTCTCTTCACCTCAGAGGGCGCAAGCGAGGCGGATCTCAAGGCAGCCCGCAAAGCCTTCCGCATCATGGAAGACCACATGACGCTGCGGCAGGTCGAAGGTTCGGACTGGTTCGTCGGCAACACCCCAACGCTGGCCGATCTGGCACTCCTTCCGAGCTTCGCTTTGTCGCGCGACTGCGGCACCGACCACGACGAATACCCGGCCCTTCGCCGCTGGCTGCGCCGCTTCCGCGCGCTTCCACGCTTCATCACCATGCCGGGCGTACCGGATTACCACTGACCTGCCTTGCTGGCCGAAAACGCCTCGGCTAGGTCGGAGGACCAGCAGGGAGGTTCGCCATGATCCGCATCGTCTTTCTCGACCGCGACACGCTTTCGCCGGAAACCGTGGTCCGCGCGCCCTCCATGCCGCATGAGATGGTGGTCCATGCCCGCACCGCCCCGCATGAAGTGGCTGAGCGCATCCGCGACGCGGATGTCGTGATCACCAACAAGGCCCCTGTCCGTGCCGAGGCGCTGGCCGGCGCCGCGAAGCTGAAGCTGATCGCCGTCTCCGCCACCGGCACCGACATTGTCGATCTCACCGAGGCCAAGGCGCGTGGCATAGCCGTCTGCAACATCAGGAACTACGCCAAGCACACGGTGCCCGAACACACCTTCGCCCTGATGCTCGCGCTGCGTCGGTCGATCCTGCCCTATCGCCAGTCGGTGATCGAGGGACGCTGGCAGCAGGCCGCCCAATTCTGTTATTTCGATTATCCCATCGCCGACCTCGGTGGCTCGACGCTCGGGATCATCGGCCATGGCACTCTTGGCCAGTCGGTGGGAAAGATCGCCGAGGCCTTCGGCATGACGGTGCTGGCCGCCGGTCGTCGCGGCGCAACAGAACTGAAGCCGGGCCAGACAGCCTTCGACGAGGTCCTGAAGCGCTCTGACGTCATCACCCTCCACTGCCCGCTGACACGGGAAACCCGCGGCGTGATCGGTGAGCGGGAATTCGCGCTGATGGAGCGCCGCCCATTGCTCATCAACACCGGCCGTGGCGGTCTGGTCGATGAACTGGCGCTGGAAAAGGCCCTCGATGCCGGCCAGATATCAGGCGCCGGCTTCGACGTCACCGACGGCGAACCGCCCGCACAAAACAGCCCAATGATGCGCATTGCCAACAGAGAAAACGTCATCCTCACGCCGCACGTTGCCTGGGCAAGTCGCGAGGCGATCCAGGCGCTGGCCGACCAGTTGATCGAGAACATCGAGCTCTTTCTCGCAGGGACCCCGCGCAATCTCGTGACCTGATCCAACCAAGGCAGCCCTTGCCCTTTGGCCGCGACGCATATCTAACTCTCTCAAAAGACAAGGGAGGACGGCATGCGTTATCTGGAGGCGGACTATCAGGGCGGGGAAATTCTGACGGCGAAAAAGGGCGCGCTCGGCCTTGTGGCACTCAACCGACCACGTGTGCTGAACAGTCTCTCCCACGACATGATCCTGGATTTCGGCAAGGCACTCGATGCCTTCGAGGCCGACCCGCAAGTCGCAGCCGTGCTCGTCACCGGCGAGGGCGAGCGCGGGCTTTGCGCCGGCGGCGACATCAGGATGTTCTATGAAAGCGGCAAGGCCGGCGATGGCAAGGCCTCCCACTTCCTCAAGGCCGAATACCGCCTGAATGCCCGCATCGCTGGCTTCAAGAAACCTTACATCGTCGTGATGGACGGCATCACCATGGGCGGCGGCGTCGGGGTCTCCAGCCATGGCAGCCACCGCATCGTCACCGAAACGACGAAACTCGCCATGCCCGAAACCGGTATCGGCTTCTTCCCCGATATCGGCGCCACCTGGCTGCTCTCCCGCGCACCCGGCGAACTCGGCACCTGGATGGGCCTAACCGGCGAGGCGGTGAACGGCGCGGATGCCATCACCGCGGGCTTTGCCGACTGGTATGTTCCGCAGGACCGCGTAGCGGAACTGCTGGAGCGGATCGCCGCCCTACCTGCACCCGCACTTGGCCAATCGATCGCCTCGACGATCCGCGACTACACGGTGGACGGCCCGAAAGGCATCTTCTCCGAAGGCCGCGACATGATCGACCGCTGCTTCGCCTTCGACACGGTGGAGGAGATCGTCGCAGCCCTAGAGGAGGAAGGCGGAGACCTCGCGACGCGCACCCTCACCGCCATGCGCGCGAAATCGCCGACCAGCCTCAAGGTGACGCTCCGCCTGCTGCGCGAAGCGCGCCATTCAGTCGATCTTGAAACCTGCCTCGAACGCGAATTCGCCGGCACCTGCCAAGTGGTCAAGGTCCCCGACTTCTACGAAGGCATCCGGGCTGCGATCATCGACAAGGACAGGAACCCGAAATGGTCCCCGGCGACGCTTGAAAATGTGGCGCCGGAGAGCGTCGAGGCGTTTTTTGTTGCGAGGGATGAGCGGTTGTTTGGGTAGGGTTGGGGATGGCTAGAGTTCGCGACCGACGAGCGGTGAGTCCATATGCTCGCGGACAGAAGCGTTGAGCTGGGCCAATTGATCCGCGCCGACCAAGAGTTCGGCCAGGGTATAACGTCGGATTGGGCGGGCAACCGGCCGACCGACCAAGACACCATCCTCGACATCGAGCGTAAGAAGGTCGTGTTGCTCCACATTCAAGCGCCGCAGGAGTGCGGTCGGAATGCAGAGAATAGCGGAGTTGCCTTGTCTGCGGATCTTTCTCTTGAACGACACGACACTCTCCATTTGCGGCAACTCGAGCTCGCAGTCTTGAAAATGGCCGCTGCATCAAGAACGCAACCGATAACGGCGACCGTGTGCCGCAAGGGACCTGAGCGGCAATCGCTCTACGTCATTTACGGTCACACCAATCAGGCAACTTTGTAGCATGGAACATGTCGCATTTATTCACCCAACGCTTCTTGACGGATGTGATAATTTATTCGGATTAGAGGATGCTTGTCGGCAGTATGGCATTTGTACATCCATCCATATTCATTCAGATAATACATGAATGTTGCTTTGGACCCCCACAAGACATAGCATCGACTGTCCTTGAGTGTCTTAAAAGCTAGCCCCTTCCTGTGAAGACTAGATAGAGCTCGGCGTACACTTGAAATTTGACTGGCACTCAGCCGCGTCAAAAAACTTTCGCCGTGATAGTAATAATCATCATAGTCAAAATAACGGTTATTATTTTTTTCAGCATAAAATATGGAATATGCTATCCTGTCCGTCCTCGCCATAAACGAGTTTGACAGCAAATAATCTTGAACAAGCCTTTCCACATTCCCTAGCCCTCGACTCATTGAATCAATCCTAGCGCCGATCGTGAAAATAGAAAATAACGTGCAGTTGAATGTAAAGGCTGATCAACGCCACATACGGTGACGCGTCGACTACGATCTGATTTATGTATTCACCCATGTTGCATCTTTCTCCATCTGAAGCGATAGCTGCTTGATGAAGGTAATTTAGGTTACGCACCCTATCACATGAACACGGAAACGGCTTATCCACAGCGTGCACAACACTTACGACATCACAAAATAGGCCGATGAATAAATCAGGGCGCCTACCCTGATGACGAGCTTTGCGATTTCACCAGTTGGGCCTTCTGAAAATCCACGCACAGCTGCACCAAATGGCAGCTTAGGATCGATTGCAGGCGACGATTCGCCCAACCCAAAGGCCAAATCGTTCCAGTTGGCGAAATCACCCTACTCAATCTCATACGGCATCGGGTTCCGCACCCGATGATCCACCACCAGCTTCCTTTTCAGCGGCGGCACGGCGCGGCTGGTGCATTTGACGCGCTCGCAGATGCGGCAGGAAATGCCGATCGGGTCGAAGGCGCCGCGGTTGGAGAGGTCGAGGTCGTCGGCATAGACGAAGGCGCCGGCATAGGAGATCTCGCAGCCGAGCGCGAGCGCGTAGCGCGGATTGGCGGCGCGGAAGCCGGCGGAGCCTTTTGACACTTGCGTCGCGATGCAGAGATAGCGCACGCCATCGGGCGTCTCCGCTGTCTGACGGATGATCCGGCCCGGCGTCTCGAAGGCCTGATGCGCATTCCACAGCGGACAGGCCGCCCCGAAACGGGCGAATTGCAGGCGGGCAGCACTGTGCCGCTTGGTGATGTTACCGGCCCGGTCGATGCGGGCAAAGAAGATCGGCACGCCCTTGAGGCCCGGCCGCTGCAGGGTCGAAAGCCGATGGCAGACCTGTTCGAGCGAGGCCTCGAAACGGGCGGCGAGCAGTTCGATGTCGTGGCGGAGATCCCGCGCCGCGGTGAGGAAGCTGCGATAGGGCAGGATCAGGGCGCCGGCGAAATAGTTGTAGAGCCCCATGCGACAGATCTCGACCGCCTCTTCGCTGCGGAAATTCGCCTGTTTCAGCACCTGGTCGATCTTGGTGGCAGCCGCCAGCTGGGCAATCTGGATGGCGATCTGGAAATCGCGGGTTGGCGCCGAGGCATAACGGCTGACGGTCAGGATGCGCCCCACCGGATCGAAGCGGCGGATCGCCTCGTCGCCCGCCTCGCCGCGCACCACGCGCACGCCGTGTTTCGCTTCGAGATGGCCTGAAAGGGCCGCGTAATTCTCCCCCTCCCCGAGCTTCAGCTCTGTCGCCAGCTGCTCGGCGGCGAGGTCGAGATCGTGGATGTAATTGTCGACGAAATGGAAGAAGTCGCGCACCTCGTCGTAAGGCGTCACTTCCTGGCTGGGGGCCGCACCCAGCCGGTCGTCGAGGCTGGCCAGCTGCTCATTGCCGCGCCGGTAGGCCTGGTGCGCGGCAATCAGCGCATGGGCGAAGCCAGGCGCATTCTGGGTAACGAGCTTCAGTTCCTGCAGGCTTGGCGAATAGGTCTCGAACAGCGGGTCGGAGAGCGCCTCCGTCAGCGCCGAAAGGAGCCGGTCGTTCTGACCGGAGGAGAGCTCGGTGATATCGATGCCGAACTTTTCTGCCAACGACAGCAGCACCGAGGCCGAAACCGGGCGCTGGTTGTTTTCGATCTGGTTGAGATAGCTGGTGGAAATGCCGACCATATCGGCAAACTGCGCCTGGGTGGCCCCGTTTGCCTGGCGGATGTCGCGGACCTTGCGGCCGATGAAGAGTTTCCCGATGGCCATTTCGCAAATTCGCAATTTTCACTTTGCAAATTCATAAATCCACAGATGCACCTGTTCAACCGTTTTCTTCTGCGGCACAGTGGAATAGGTGTCACACAAGGCTTTAAAGCCAAACAGATCATTCGGGAGGACATATGCTGACGATCCTGGACCAGCTCGAAGCCCGTCGTGACGAGGCCCGCCTCGGCGGCGGCGAAAAGCGCATCGCCGCCCAGCACGGCAAGGGCAAGCTGACCGCCCGCGAGCGCATCGAGGTCCTGCTCGACGAAGGCTCCTTCGAAGAATACGACATGTATGTCACCCACCGCTGCGTGGATTTCGGCATGGCCGAACAGAAGGTGCCGGGCGATGGCGTGGTGACCGGCTGGGGCACGATCAACGGTCGCCAGGTCTATGTCTTCTCCCAGGATTTCACCGTGCTCGGCGGCTCGCTGTCGGAAACCCATGCCCAGAAGATCTGCAAGATCATGGATATGGCGATGAAGGTGGGCGCGCCCGTGATCGGCCTGAACGATTCCGGCGGCGCCCGCATCCAGGAAGGTGTCGCTTCGCTCGCCGGCTATGCCGACGTCTTCAAGCGCAATGTCGATGCGTCAGGCGTCATCCCGCAGATCTCCGTGATCATGGGCCCCTGCGCCGGCGGTGCGGTCTATTCGCCTGCTATGACCGATTTCATCTTCATGGTGCGCGACAGTTCCTACATGTTCGTCACCGGCCCCGACGTGGTGAAGACCGTCACCAACGAGATCGTCACGGCGGAAGAACTGGGCGGCGCCTCGACGCACACGAAAAAATCCTCCGTCGCCGATGGCGCCTATGAGAACGACGTGGAGGCATTGGAACAGGTCCGCCTGCTCTTCGACTTCCTGCCCTTGAACAACCGCGAAAAGCCGCCGGTCCGCCCCTTCCATGACGACCCCGCCCGCATCGAGATGCGGCTGGACACGCTGATCCCCGACAGTTCCAACAAGCCCTATGACATGAAGGAGCTGATCTACGCGCTGGCCGACGAGGGCGATTTCTTCGAGATCCAGGAAGCCTTTGCGAAGAACATCATCACCGGCTTTATCCGCATGGAAGGCCAGACGGTCGGCGTCGTCGCCAACCAGCCAATGGTGCTCGCCGGCTGCCTCGACATCGATTCATCGCGCAAGGCCGCCCGCTTCGTCCGCTTCTGCGATGCCTTCTCGATCCCGATCCTGACGCTGGTCGACGTGCCCGGCTTCCTGCCCGGCACCGCCCAGGAATATGGCGGCGTCATCAAGCACGGCGCCAAGCTCCTCTTCGCCTATAGCCAGGCGACCGTGCCGATGGTGACCCTCATCACCCGCAAGGCCTATGGCGGCGCCTATGACGTCATGGCCTCCAAACATATCGGCGCCGATATCAACTATGCCTGGCCGACCGCCGAAATCGCCGTGATGGGCGCCAAGGGGGCAACCGAGATCCTCTACCGCTCGGAACTCGGCGACGCCGAGAAGATAGCGGCGCGGACTAGGGAGTACGAAGTCAACTTCGCCAACCCCTTCAAGGCGGCGGAGCGCGGCTTCATCGACGAGGTGATCATGCCGCATTCGTCGCGCCGCCGCATTGCCAAGGCTTTTGCTAGCCTCCGCAACAAGCAGGTCGGCACGCATTGGAAAAAGCACGACACGATCCCGTTGTGACGACCGATTGAGAGTGGGCAAGGACGACACCGAAGGCCTATATACCTCTCGGCGCGCCCGAGGCGCTTGACCGAGAAAGGATCCGATTTCATGACCGACGAAAAATTCCCGCCCGAGAAGAACCTGCCCGCCGGCTATGTGCCGCCGAAGGTCTGGACCTGGGAGCCCGGCAATGGCGGCGCCTTTGCCAGCATCAACCGCCCGATTTCAGGCGCGACGCATGACAAGGAACGCCCGGTCGGCAAGCATCCGCTGCAGCTCTATTCGCTCGGCACGCCGAACGGCCAGAAGGTGACGATTCTGCTCGAGGAGCTGCTGGCATCAGGCCATGAAGGTGCTGAATACGATGCCTGGCTGATCAATATCGGCAAGGGCGACCAGTTCGGTTCGGGCTTTGTCGAGGTCAACCCGAATTCCAAGATCCCGGCGCTGATGGATCACGCCCCGAAAGACGGCGGAGAGCCGATCCGACTGTTCGAGTCAGCCTCGATCATGACCTACCTCGCGGAGAAATTCGGCGCCTTCCTGCCGACCGAAACCCGCGCGCGCGCAGAATCGCTGAACTGGCTCTTCTGGCAGATGGGCTCCGCCCCCTTCCTCGGCGGCGGCTTTGGCCATTTCTACACCTATGCGCCGATGAAGATCCAATATGCCATCGACCGCTACGCCATGGAGGTCAAGCGCCAGATGGATGTGCTGAACCGCCACCTCGCCAACAACGAGTTCATGGCCGGCAAGGATTACACGATCGCCGATATGGCCATCTGGCCCTGGTATGGACGTCTGGCCCTGCACGGCGCCTATGACGATGCCGGCACTTTTCTGTCGGTCGACGAATACGAACATGTCCAGCGCTGGACGAAACAGCTCGCAGCCCGCCCGGGTGTGAAGCGTGGCGCGATCGTCAACAAGACCTCCGGCCCGCTCTCCGAACAGCTGCATGAACGCCACGACGCCTCCGACTTCGACACGAAGACGCAGGACAAACTGGCCGGTCAGGCGTGAGGAGAAAACCATGAGCAAAGCGCCCGACATGATCAAACATCGGGGTTTTCCATCCGGCATGCCGGGGACCGGTGTGCAGTTCACCATTCGCCGCGCCAATGACAAGGGTGTCACCCCGATCAAGACCCTGCCGCGCAAGGCGCGGCCAGGGACGAAGGAGCACCGGATCGACGCTGCCTTTCTGCATGCGCTCTGGCACCAGTTCGGGGCAGAACCATTCGTCCGCGGCAATCTCGATGCAGCCCGCCTCAGCCTGTTGTTTGGTCGCGAGGTCGTGGCCGTCAACAGGGACTTCGACCCTCATTCCTATGACGAAATGCTTGTCATAAACGAGAGGGTGGCGCGCAAGAGCTTCCCGGAATCCTTCGAAGAAGTGTTCGAGGTTTAAGACAATGGCAAAAGATCCGCTCATGCCGAAACACCAGGGCTTTCCCTTGGGATTGCCCGGAACGCAATGGCAATACACGATCCGCCGGCCAAACCCGAAGGTGACGCCCGTCACCAACTGGCCGCGCCACCGCACCATGGACCAGACGGTGGCACTCGCCGACCTCGGCTTCATGCAGGCGCTCTGGCAGTTTTTCGGCACCGAACCCTTCGAGCGCGGTAATCTCGACGGCGAACGCCTCTGCCGCCTCTTCGGCCGCGAAGTCATCGCCGCCGAACGCGGCTTTGATCCACAATCCTATTTCGCCAAACTGAAGATCAACGAAGCGCTAGCCCGGAAGAATTTTCCGGAAGCCTTCGGCGAGGTGAAGAACGAGCAGAGCGTGGCCAAGGGCTTGAAGAAGAAGGTGCAGGAATAGTCGGCAGATATGGCGCTTGAGCGTCTGGCGGCTGTGTCCGGATGATAAACGGCAGGGAGAGAACATAAATGATCCAGAAAATCCTCATCGCCAACCGTGGCGAAATTGCCTGCCGGGTCATCAAGACCGCGAAGAAGCTCGGCATCAAGACGGTCGCCGTCTATTCCGATGCCGACCGCAATGCGCTGCATGTCGAGATGGCCGATGAGGCGGTGCATATCGGTCCGGCACCGTCGAACCAGTCCTATATCGTCCTCGACAAGATCCTCGATGCGATCAGGCAGACCGGTGCCGACGCGGTGCATCCGGGCTACGGATTCCTCTCGGAAAACGCCGGTTTTGCCGAGGCGCTGGAAAAGGCAGGCGTGACCTTCATCGGGCCGCCGGTCGGCGCGATCCAGGCGATGGGCGACAAGATCACCTCGAAGAAGCTGGCCGCCGAAGCCGGCGTCTCGACGGTGCCGGGCCATATGGGCCTGATTGCCGATGCCGACGAGGCAGTGAAGATCTCCGATCAGATCGGTTATCCCGTCATGATCAAGGCCTCTGCCGGCGGCGGCGGCAAGGGTATGCGCATCGCCTGGAATGCCGAGGAAGCCCGCGAAGGTTTCCAGTCATCGAAGAACGAGGCGAAGAACTCGTTCGGCGACGACCGCATCTTCATCGAGAAGTTCGTCACCGAACCGCGCCATATCGAGATCCAGGTGCTCGGCGACAAACACGGCACCGTGCTTTATCTTGGCGAACGGGAATGCTCGATCCAGCGGCGAAACCAGAAGGTCATTGAAGAGGCCCCCTCGCCCTTCCTTGATGCCGCCACCCGCAAGGCCATGGGCGAACAGGCAGTCGCGCTCGCCAAGGCTGTTGGCTATCACTCCGCCGGCACTGTCGAATTCATCGTTGATGGCAAGCAGAACAAGTTCTACTTCCTCGAGATGAACACCCGCCTCCAGGTCGAGCATCCCGTCACTGAACTGGTGACCGGCCTTGATCTCGTCGAGCAGATGATCCGTGTCGCGGCGGGCGAGAAACTCAGCTTCGGCCAGGACGACGTGAAGCTGAACGGCTGGGCGATCGAAAGCCGGCTTTACGCCGAAGACCCCTATCGCAACTTCCTGCCCTCGATCGGTCGCCTCTCCCGCTACCGCCCGCCGGCAGAGGGAACGAGCGCTGAAGGCACGGTTGTTCGCAACGACACCGGCGTGTTCGAGGGCGGCGAGATCTCGATGTATTACGACCCGATGATCGCCAAGCTCTGCACCTGGGCTCCTGATCGCCTGACCGCGATTGACGCCATGAGTGAGGCGCTCGACAGCTTCGAGGTCGAAGGCATCGGCCACAACCTGCCCTTCCTCTCGGCAGTGATGAACCAGGATCGCTTCCGCTCCGGCAAGATCACCACGGCCTATATCGCCGAGGAGTTCAAGGACGGCTTCACCGGCGTGACCCCGGATGCCACCTCGGCGGAAAAGCTAGCCGCCATAGCCGCCGTCATCAACCACCGCCTACAGGCGCGCGCGATCCAGATCTCCGGCACCATCGGCAACCATACCCGCAAGCTCGGCAAGGACTGGGTCGTCAATCTGGCGGGTGGCGACCATGCCCTTGCCGTCACCGAAGGCACCGGCAACACGCGCGTCGCATTCGAAGCCGGCAACGAGCTTGTTGTAGCCACCGACTGGCAGCCAGGTCAGACACTCGCCCATGTCGACATCGGCGGCGAAACGCTCGCGGTGAAGGTCGACCTCAAAGGCCCCGCCATTCGGCTGCGCTGGCGCGGCATGGATGTCACCGCCCGCGTCCGCTCGCCACGTGTGGCAGCCCTCGCCAAGCTGATGCCGGAAAAGCTGCCGCCGGATACGTCCAAGATGCTGCTCTGCCCCATGCCGGGTGTCATCACCGGTGTCGCTGTCAAGGAAGGCGAGACCGTCGAGGCCGGTCAGGCGCTCGCCACCGTCGAGGCGATGAAGATGGAGAACATCCTCAAGGCCGAACGCCGGGGTACGGTCAAAAAGATCGTCGTCAAGCCGGGCCAAAGCCTGGCGGTCGATGAGCTGATCATGGAGTTCGAGGGGTAACGTTTTCCTTCGAAGGGAAAGCCCCCTCATCCGCCTGCCGGCACCTTCTCCCCGTGAACGGGGAGAAGGCCGAGATGGCACCCCTTGGCACCTAACTCTCCCCGCTTGCGGGGAGAGGGCAGGGTGAGGGGCAAACAGGAATACTAGTCGTCGGCCCGCAGTCCAAGCGGAGCAGGGAGAAGACCGGATGACCAAGAAAACCATCGCCGACTGGCAGACGCTTGCCGAGAAGGAATTGAAGCGTCCGGCGGACGCGCTCACCTGGCACACGCCCGAGGGTATCGATGTCAAGCCGCTCTACACGGCAGACGATATCGCCGGCATCGACCATCTCGACAGCCTGCCGGGCTTTGCCCCCTTCACTCGTGGTCCGCGCGCGACCATGTATGCCGGCCGTCCATGGACGATCCGGCAATATGCCGGTTTTTCGACAGCGGAGGAGAGCAATGCCTTCTACCGCAAGGCGCTTCTCGCCGGTCAGCAGGGCGTCTCCGTCGCCTTCGATCTTGCCACCCATCGCGGTTACGATTCGGATCATCCCCGCGTCGAGGGCGATGTCGGCAAGGCGGGTGTGGCGATCGACAGCGTCGAGGACATGAAGATCCTGTTCGACGGCATCCCGCTCGAAGCCATCTCCGTCTCGATGACCATGAATGGCGCCGTCATCCCGATCCTCGCCAATTTCATTGTCACCGGCGAGGAACAGGGTGTCTCGCGCGACAAGCTCTCGGGCACCATCCAGAACGACATCCTCAAGGAGTTCATGGTCCGCAACACCTATATCTATCCGCCCGAACCCTCGATGCGGATCATCGCCGACATCATCGAATACACGGCGAAGGAGATGCCGAAGTTCAACTCGATCTCGATTTCCGGCTACCACATGCAGGAGGCGGGCGCGACGCTGGTGCAGGAGCTCGCCTTCACGCTGGCCGATGGTCGCGAATATGTCCGCGCCGCCATCGCCAAGGGCCTGAATGTCGACGAATTCGCCGGCCGCCTCTCCTTCTTCTTTGCCATCGGCATGAACTTCTTCATGGAGGCCGCGAAACTCCGCGCCGCCCGCCTGCTCTGGACCCGCATCATGCAGGAATTCGAGCCGAAGAAAGCATCCAGCCTGATGCTGCGCACCCATTGCCAGACCTCGGGCGTGTCGCTGGCCGAACAGGACCCCTATAACAACATCGTCCGCACAGCGTTTGAGGCCATGTCTGCCGTGCTCGGCGGTACGCAATCGCTGCACACCAACTCGTTTGATGAGGCGATTGCACTGCCGACGGAATTTTCCGCCCGCATAGCCCGCAACACGCAGCTGATCCTGCAGCACGAGACGGGCGTGACCAAGGTCGTCGATCCCCTCGCCGGCTCCTATTATGTCGAGAGCCTGACCAACGACATGGCGGAAAAAGCCTGGGCCCTGATCGAGGAGATCGAGCGGCTGGGCGGCATGACCAAGGCCGTCGATGACGGCTTGCCGAAGCGCCTGATCGAGGAGGCGGCGACTCGTCGCCAGGCCGCCGTGGACCGTGCCGAGGAGGTCATCGTCGGCGTCAACAAATACCGCCTCGAAAATGAGGAACCGATCGACATTCTGCAGATCGACAACTCGGCTGTCCGCCTGTCGCAGATCAAGCGTATCGAGCAGACACGCCGGCAGCGCGATCCGAAGCGGGTCAGCGAAACGCTCGCGAGGCTGACGGACGTCGCCAAGAGCGGGAACGGCAATATCCTCGAAGCCGCCGTCGACGCCGCCCGCGCCCGCGCCACGGTCGGCGAAATTTCGGATGCCATGCGCGCCGTTTTCGGCGATCACGTCGCCGTTCCCGAAGTCGTGCATGACATCTACG
This sequence comes from Rhizobium sp. AAP116, assembly GCF_001295785.1. Taxonomy (NCBI): domain Bacteria; kingdom Pseudomonadati; phylum Pseudomonadota; class Alphaproteobacteria; order Hyphomicrobiales; family Rhizobiaceae; genus Rhizobium; species Rhizobium sp. AAP116. The sequence goes on along the minus strand of NZ_LJIB01000002.1, from coordinate 363,861 downwards.
GCAAGGCCTACGAAGGCGATCCGGAAATGGAGACGCTGTCGAGCCGCCTCAAGGATTACGGCAAGGCCGCCTCCAAGCCGCGTATCTTGATCGCCAAGCTCGGCCAGGATGGCCATGACCGAGGAGCCAAGGTGATTGCATCCGCCTTTGGCGATATCGGCTTCGATGTCGTGGCAGGACCACTCTTCCAGACGCCGGACGAGGCAGCAGACTTGGCCGTCGCCAACAGGGTGCACGTGGTTGGACTGTCCTCGCTAGCCGCCGGCCACAAGACGCTCGCGCCGCAGCTGGTCGAGGCATTGAAGGCCAAGGGGGCGAACGACGTGATCGTGGTCGTCGGCGGAGTCATTCCGCGCCAGGACTACGACTTCCTGCTGGAGCATGGTGTCTCCGCCGTCTTCGGTCCGGGCACGAATGTCATGGATGCCGCCCGCTCCGTGCTTGACCTGCTGGAGGGTCGCCTGCGAAACAGTTGAGACGCAGGCAGCGCTCGGGGAGGAACATGGAAAGCTACGATTACATCATCATCGGGGCCGGTACTGCCGGCTGCCTGCTGGCCAACCGGCTCTCCGCCGATCCGTCCAGGCGCGTATTGTTGCTCGAAGCCGGCGGCAGCGACAACTATCACTGGATCCACATCCCGGTCGGTTATCTCTACTGCATCAACAATCCGCGCACCGACTGGTGCTTCAAGACGCAAGCCGAGCCAGGGCTGAACGGTCGCGCGATCGGCTATCCTCGTGGTAAGGTGCTGGGCGGCTGCTCCTCGATCAACGGTATGATCTATATGCGCGGCCAGGCCCGCGACTACGACCAGTGGCGCCAGATGGGCTGTGAAGGCTGGGGCTGGGATGACGTCCTGCCCCTGTTTAAAAAGACCGAGGACTTTCACAAGGGTGCCGACGACAAACATGGCGCCGGCGGCGAATGGCGCGTGGAGAAGGCCCGTCTCCGCTGGGACGTACTGGAAGCGTTTCGCGAGGCAGCCAAGCAGGCGGGCATTCCGGAAACCGACGATTTCAACCGTGGCGACAACGAAGGCTCCGGCTTCTTCGAGGTGAACCAGCGCTCCGGCATTCGCTGGAACACGGCAAAGGCTTTTCTGAAACCGATCCGGCACCGCAAGAACCTGACGATCCTCACCCGCGCTCATGTGAAGCGGCTGACGATCGAGGGCGACCGCGTGACCGGCGCCGAGGTGCATCACGACGGCGAGTTGAAGCGCTTTGCCGCCCGCCGCGAGGTGGTACTGTCCGCCGGCGCCATCGGCTCTCCGCAGATCCTGGAACTCTCCGGCATCGGCCGCGGTGAGGTCTTGCAGAATGCCGGGATCGAAACTGTTCGCGAGGTGCCCACGGTCGGCGAAAATTTGCAAGACCATCTGCAGCTCCGCCTCGTCTTCAAGGTAACCGGCGTGCCGACCCTCAACGAACGCGCCTCCAGCCTCTACGGCAAGGCGATGATCGGCCTGGAATATGCGCTGCGCCGTTCAGGGCCGATGTCGATGGCCCCGAGCCAGCTCGGCATCTTCACCCGTTCCGGCCCGGACAAGGAGACCGCGGACTTAGAATACCATGTCCAGCCGGTGTCGCTCGACAAGTTCGGCGATCCCGTCCACCCCTTCCCGGCGATGACGGCGAGTGTCTGCAATCTCAGACCCGAAAGCCGCGGCTCGGTTCATATTGCTGGTCCCGACTTCGCCGCCCAGCCGAAGATCGCGCCGAACTATCTGTCCACGGCAGGTGACCGGGATGTCGCAGTCCGCTCGATCCGGCTTACCCGTCAGATCGCCGCTCAACCAGCCTTCGCCCGCTATCGTCCCGAGGAGTACCGCCCAGGACCGGCGCTCGAAAGTGATGCAGATCTGGAAAAGGCTGCGGGCGATATCGGCACGACGATCTTCCACCCTGTAGGCACCTGCCGCATGGGTGCGGACCCTGACAGCGTGGTGGACCCGCGCCTGAGGCTACGCGCACTGAAGGGCCTGCGCATTGCCGACGCCTCGGTCATGCCGACGATCACCTCGGGCAATACCAGTTCTCCGACCCTAATGATCGCCGAAAAGGCGGCTGCGATGATCCTGGAGGATCACCGCTGACACCAGTCCATCAGCTGCGATCGTCCGCATTCGCCCCGAGCAGTTTCGGCAGGTCGCCGAAGCGGGCGACGAGGCCGAAGATGATGGCCGCGACCGCCACGAACAGGATCGTTACCGAAGCCATGACCGGCGTGTAGCCGTAGCGCAGCGCGTTAAAAATCTTGATCGGCAGCGTCTCCATCACGAAACCGACCGTCATATAGGCGACGATGTATTCGTTGAGCGAGAGCACGAAGGCAAAGGCATAGCCGGAGACGAGATAGGGCGCGATCAGCGGCAGCACGACGGTGCGGAAGATGGTCCGGTCGTCGGCGCCCATGGTGGCGGCTGCCTCGACCAGTGAGCGATCGATCGCCGAGAACCCGAGCGACAGCGTCACCAGGGGCAGCGTCACGAAAAAGATCGCGTGGCTGATGACGGCCGTCCAGGGCTGGCCATAGAAACCGGTTGCCGCCCAGAAGGTGAGAAGCCCCAGCGCCGTGATGACGGGCGGCAGCGTGAAGGGGGCAATGCCGAGCAACTGGAACACCTGCGCCCAAGGGGCGAGGCGCCGCCATAGGAACCAGGCGAGCGGCAGCGCGATGGCGACGGCGAGAGCAGCCGCGCAAAGCGCCAGGATGACCGAGGCGAAGAGGGCCGCACGCCAGCCGGGATCGGTAAAGATCGCGCCATACCACGAGAGCGAAAATCCCTGCGGCGGGAAGTTGAGGCTCTGCTTGGCATTCACCGAAACGCCAGCAACCACGACGATGGGCGCAGCAAGGAAGATGCCGATGAGCGTGAAGTAGAGACGGGTCAGTGCCTTGTTCATGCCGCCTCTCCCTTTCGACCGATGAGCAGCGTCAGCGCGACCATCCCAAGCGTGACCAGCACGAGGAACACCGCCATCGCCGCCGCAAACGGCATGTTGGACTGGTAGATCGCCTGATCGGTAATCAGCACCGACAGCGTCCAATGCGAGGGCCGGCCGAGGATCTGCGGCAGGAGATAGGAGCCGAGCGCGAAGATGAAGACCATGATCAGCGTTGCAATCAGCGTGTTGCGCAATGCCGGCACGACCACCGTGAAGAAGGCGCGGAGCGGCGAGGCACCAAGCGTGCGCGCCGCTTCCGTCAGTGTGGGGTCCAGCCTGACGAGAGCGGGATAGAGCACGAGGACCGTATAGGGCAGCGCCTGATAGGTCATGCCCGTCAGCACCGCGCCGAAATTCGGCATCAATGCCACGGGGCTTTCCATCAAGCCGATCATCACAAGCAGATTGGTGATGCCGGCCGTGCGCGAAAGCAGTGTCGACCACGCAAAACCGATGATCACCTCCGAAAGCGACAGGATGGAGAGGAGCGCCACGAGCCACAGCACCTGTGCTTTGCGCGACATGCGGGCGAGCAGATAGGTGAAGGGTAGCGCCAGCGTCACGCAGACGACGGCAACGGCAATCGCCAGCATCAGCGAGAAGCTCAGCACGCCCCCGAAGAAGAACGACAGAAAGCGGGCGTAGTTGTCGAAGACAAAATCGGGCGAATAGAAGCCGGTCGGATCCCGCTTGAAGAAGGATACGGCGATCATCGTCGCGAAGGGCACGACGAAGAACAGGATCAGCATGCCCGCGGGAAATGCCAGCGGCGCATAATCGAGCGCGGTTTTCGGGGGCTCGCGTCTCATGCTGAGAGCACCACGGCGGTTTCGGGATCGATGACGATGCCGACATCCTGACCGACGGTCACGACCGGCCGTTCGCGCGGGGTCGAGACGGCGACGACTTCGGTCCCTGCGACATCGAGGAAGGTCTCGATCGTACCCCCGAGATCGCGGATGAAGGTGACCTTGCCGGTGATGCGACCCTCGCCGGGGGCCGCGAGCTTCACGTCCTCGGGGCGAACCGAGAGGCTGGCCTGCCCATGTCCCGACGGTGCAGAAATTCCGGCGACGCTCTGGCCGAGCACCAGCGTGGAACCGCCCTGCGCCGCCAGCGGCAGGAGATTGGTGGACCCAATGAAATCGGCGACGAAGCGATCGGCCGGCTTGCGATAGATCTCGATCGGGCTCGCCGCCTGACGGATCTTGCCGCCATTCATGACGACGACGGTATCCGCCATGGTCATCGCCTCGCGCTGGTCATGTGTGACCACAATGGTGGTGATGCCCAGCTGCTGCTGCAGCTTGCGCAGCTCCACCTGCATCGCTTCGCGCAGCTTGGCATCGAGCGCCGACAGCGGCTCGTCGAGCAAAAAGAGTTTCGGCGAGATGGCGAGCGCCCGGGCAATCGCCACGCGCTGCCGCTGGCCACCGGAGAGTTTGTGCACCGGGCGGTCGGCATAACCGGTGAGGTGAATCATCGCGAGCAACTCCTCGACGCGCTTCACCTGCTCCTCACGACCGATGCCACGGATGCGCAAGGGATAGGCGATGTTCTCGCCGACAGTCAGATGCGGGAAAAGCGCCAGCGACTGAAAGACCATGCCGAGATCCCGCTTATGCGTCGGCACCTGGGTAATGTCCTGGCCATCGAGAACAATCGCACCATCGGTCGGGCTGTCGAGACCGGCGATCATCCGGAGCAGCGTGGTCTTGCCGCAGCCGGAGGGACCGAGCAGGCAAACGAAGGTGCCGTGCGGGACCGAGAGCTGGACCTGATCGACCGCCGTGAAGGGACCGAACTGCTTGGTGATGGAATTGAGAGCGAGGCCGGACATGGACTTCCAATCAGACGAATGTTGTTCAAAACGGTGCGAGACAGTCGACGCCCAGGGGCTCGAAGTCTCGGATATTGGCGGTTACGACTGTGAGGCCGTGGGTTTGCGCCGTTGCGGCGATGAGAATGTCGGCGAGTTCGATATTCAGCCCTCGCGCTAGCATTGCGCCTTCAAGCTTTCCAGCCACGAGCGCGACCTCAACATCAACAGGCAGAAACCGATCCTGGAAATCTGCCATCACGATGTCGATCCAATCGCGGAGACGCCGTGCTTTATCAAGGCTGCCACCCTTCACACGCTCAAGCTTCACGATACCCTTTTCGATCTCCTGAAGCGTGATCGTCGAGGCATACAAAGCGTTCTTTCGCTGTTGCGCCTGAAGCCAGTCAATGAATTGCGGCGATGCCTTGCTGTTGGAAAGCAGCGACAACGCGTTGGTGTCGATGAGATACCCGGTCAAAGATCGACGTCTCGTCCACGGGAGGGATTGCGTTCAAAAACCATACCCGGCTCTGGAAAGGCCATCAGGTGCTCCAGGAAGTTGTGCTTTGGTTCCTGTTCAGCAGCACTCTCCACCGCCACCAGCGTCGCCACCGGCTTGCCGTCGCGCGTGATCGTCACGCTGCCGCCCTTGATCACCTCATCCACCAGTTCGGAAAGATCGGTATTCACATCGCGCACGCTGACCGTTGCCATGAGGTTGTCTCCGCTAAGATGCATACCGTATTCCTATCACGGGCGTGGAGATGCATCAAAATCCTAACGCAAACGCACCTCACCTTACCCTCTCCCCGCAAGCGGGGGAGAGGAAATGTTGGCGCTGAGCGAGCCGCCGTCTCCTTCTCCCCGCCTGCGGGGAGAAGGAGACGGCCCTTCGACAGGCTCAGGGCGCGTGAGGGGCAACCGCCCTGCAAAATCAACCGACGATCAGTTCTGTCCACTTCTGGTTCAGCCAGTCCGACTTGGTCTGGTAGAGGTCGTAGCGCGGCGTGATCGGCTCGATATCCGAGGAGACCGAGGCGAATTCGGCATCGGTCAGGTCGAGCAGTTCGCGCTTGACCGTCGGGGCCGTGCCGACCTTGCGCGACAGGGTCGCCTGGATGGACGGCTGGCACATGTAATCGATGAAGACATGTGCTTCCTCGGTCTTGGCCGAAGCGCGCGACAGGGCCCAGCAGCCTGAGTCCTGAATGCCACCTTCCTTCGGGAAGGTCGAGCGAACCGGCTGGCCGTCGGCAGCGGCAAGGCCCGTGACATCGTGGTAATACTGACCCATCGGGATTTCGCCCGACTTCAGCGACTGCTCGAACTGGGCTTCGTCACGGTACCAGAGGCGCACGTTCGGCTTCACTTCCGCAAGCTTCTCCAACGCCTTCAGGATGCCTTCCTCGGTGTCGAGGGCATTGGTGCCGCCGAGATAGGTCTTGGCGGTCACTTCCAGCAGGAAGGAGTTGGAGACGAGCGCGAGCAGACCGAGCTTGTCGGCATTTGCCGGATCCCACAGCGCTTCCCAGGAGGTCGGAGCGTCCTTATAGACATCGGTGTTGGTGACGAGCGTGATGTACCAGGCGACAGCGCCGACGCCGGCCACGCGTCCATCCGGATACTTGTTGACGAAGCGGTCGATCAGGCCCGAGGCATTGCTGATCTTCGCCATGTCGATCGGCGCCCAGAGCTCGGTCGCCTGGCCCTTGAGCATGGCAACCTGCGACATCATCGAAAGGTCAGCCGGTGCCTGGCCAGCCTTGGCGGCCTGTTCCAGCTGCACGAGCCAGGCTTCACCCGTCGGCTCCGCGATGGATTCGACGGCAATGCCGGTCGCCTTGGTGAATTCAGGGAAGATGTTCTTGTCGAACGAATCCTTGAAGTAGCCGCCATAGACGCCGATCTTGATCGACTTGTCCTGGGCGCGCAGGATCGACGGCATGGCGAGAGCGCCGGCAACGGCGGCCGAGCCGGCGAGCACGCCGCGGCGGCTGACGGAAGTGGAGAGAATGTCTTTCATGGTCCTGTTCCCTTGTTGTGGTTGAGGCGTGTTCGCCCGTTCGTCTGCATCCGTTGCCGGACGGCAGGAGCCGTCCGGGATATCGACCCTCAGTGCCCCTTGATGGCCGGACTGTAGACCATCAGGCTGAGGATTTCGAAGAGGATTTGTGCGCCGACATGCGCGGTATTGTGGTTTGCGTCATATTGCGGCGCGACTTCCACCACATCGCCGCCAACAAGGTTCACACCCTTGAAGCCGCGGATCAGCTCCAGCGCTTCGCGCGATGTCAGGCCGCCCACTTCCGGCGTACCGGTGCCGGGTGCCACGCTCGGATCGAGGCTATCGATATCGAAAGAGAGGTAGGTTGGGCCATCGCCGATAACGGCCTTGGCCTTTTCGATGATCGCGGGAATGCCCAGACCATTGATCTCCTCAGCATGAATAACGGTCATGCCGGACTCGTAGGAGAACTCCCAGAGATATTCCGCAGGTCCTCGAATGCCGATCTGGATCGTTCTGACAGGATCGAGCACGCCGTCCAGCACCGCGTTGCGGAACGGGCCACCATGGTGGAATTTCGTCTGGTCGAAAGCGCCACCCGTGTCGCAATGGGCATCGATGTGGATCATGCCGACGGGGCCATGCTTCTTGGCAATCGCCTTCATGATTGGATGGGTAATCGAATGGTCACCGCCGACGGAAAGCGGCAGCACGCCTTGGCTGACCAGCTTGGTATGATAGGCCTCGATATCGTCATGGCTCATCTCCAGGCGATAGCGGCTGGAAAAGGGCACGTCACCGATATCGGCGACCTTGAGATCGAAGACCGGGGCGCATTCGAGAACATGGTTGTAGGGGCCTATACGGTCGATCGCCCGCAGAGCTCGGGGCCCGAAGCGCGATCCCGGACGGTTGGTGACGCCAAGATCCATGGGCACGCCGACGATCGCGACATCGAGATCGCTGACATCCGGATTGCGCTGGTCAACCTGGCGATAGGGTGCGGACACGAAAGTCGGCACGCCGGCATAAGGGGCAGCACGCGTACCGTTCGAGAAGATCTTCTCGCCTACCTTGGCAAACTTCGGATCGAAGATCTCGCCGGCTTTGTCGTTTCCGTATTTCTCGCGCAGCGCCGCAAGGCGCTTTTCATCGAAAGTCATCTGGCGTTCCCTGTTAGTGAACGATGAGCAGTTCATCGTCCATTTTTGCGGCACGATCTTGGCATGCCTTTATTGTGAGCATTAGCCCGCAACAGACTTGGAAAATCAATTCACGATGTTATAGCAATCGATGTGAGAAAAATTCACGGATGCTGAACCCGTCATGGCAAGCCGCCTGCCCCCGCTTAACCCCCTTCGCGCCTTCGAGGCCGCCGCTCGCCGCGGCTCTATCTCGGCTGCTGCGCGGGAGCTGAGTGTGACACATGGCGCGATATCGCATCAGATCCGTAGCCTGGAAGAAACGCTCAAAACGGCTCTTTTCGAGCGCGGCGGCAAGCGGCTGAAACTGACGCCCCAGGGCGCCCTGTTGCTGCCGGCCGTCACCCAGGCCTTCGACGGCATTGCCGCGGCCACCGCCTTGATGAACCGCCCCTCGACCAGCGGCAGCCTGCGCATCTCCTGCGTGCCAGCGCTACTCTCGCTCTGGCTGGTGCCCCGCCTCGGCTCCTTCGTCGATCGCTATCCGGAAATCAGCCTGACGCTGACCTCCAGCAATGATTCCAGCCTGATCTATTCGCCAGACATCGACATCGCGATCCTTTATGGCGCGGGCGGCTGGAAGGATTGCTGGACAAGGCTCTGGAGCACCTTCGAGCTCTTCCCCGTCGTCAGCCCAACCCTGCTCAACACGCGGCCGCTGCGCTCGACCCGCGATCTGCGCGACCACGTGCTGCTGCATGGCGATGACGGCCGCGAATGGCGAAGCTGGCTTGCAGCCGCCGACGAACTCGATATGCCAAAGGCTAGAGAACACTTCATGGGCGATGCGCGGCTCTCGACCGAGGCTGCCCGTTTCGGCCAAGGCGTGGCGCTCGGTGACAGCATCACGGCGTCCAGCCTGATTGCAGCCGGCGAACTCGTGATCCCCTTCGATCTCGCAGTGCCAGCACCGGATGCCTTCTATGTCGCGGCTCGCAATGATGTGCGCGCGGCCCCCATCGCCAAGGTCTTCATCGACTGGATCTTCGACATGATCGAGACCGAGCGCGCCGCCCAGCCGCGCCCGGCAAGCCGCCCTTCGGGACGAGGTCTGCCCTCGACCCGTAAGCGCAACACCAACACCACTGCCGTGCTCTCGGAAGAGAGCTGATAACACCGAGGACAGAGACATGCCCGCCGCCCCCTTCAATCCGCTCGTTGCAGATCTCTCGGCCCCGCCCGTTCCCTCGGTCTTTGCCTGGGCGCGCGCCTATGACGGCGCGAGCGGCCCGATGATCGACTTGAGCCAGGCCGTGCCCGGCTATCCGCCGCATCCCGATCTCTTCGCCTGGCTGGCCGAGGCCGCTTCCGCCCGGGCGAACGCCGGCTACGGCCCGATCGAAGGCGAAGGGCCGCTGCGCGAGGCCTATGCGGCAGAGGTTTCGGCCGTTTATGGTGCGCCGGTTACGGCCGAGAACATCCACATCACGGCAGGCTGCAACCAGGCCTTCATGGCAACAGTCTCAGCGATTGCGGGAAGCGGCGATGCGGTGGCGCTGACGGATCCCTTCTACTTCAACCAGGAAACCACGCTGGCGATGATGGGCATTCGCCGCGAGCTCATTCCGCTCGATCCGGCCACCGGCTTCGTGCCCACCATCGAAGGCATCGAAGCGGTCCTGGCGAAGGGCGTCAAAGCCGTGGCACTGGTGTCACCGAACAACCCGACGGGCGCCATCTATCCGGCGGACCTGCTGCGCCAGGCCTTCGAGGCCTGCCGCAAGGCCGGTGCTTTCCTCATTCTCGACGAGACCTATCGCGACTTCCTCCCCGGCGAAGGCCGCCCGCATGATCTGTTCTCGGTCGAAGGCTGGGAAGAAAACCTCATTCTCCTTTACTCCTTCTCCAAATCCTTCTGCATTCCCGGCCATCGGCTTGGCGCGATCACCGCCGGCGCGCGTGCCGTCTCGGAAATCGCCAAGGTCATGGACAACCTGCAGATCTGCGCGCCTCGTGCACCGCAGGCGGCCGTCGCAAAGGCGATCCCGGCGCTGAAGGCCTGGCGTGACGACAACCGCATCGAGATCTTGCACCGCGCCGAAACGCTGAAGGGCGTGATGGCCAAACTTCCCGTCTGGAAGATGGACTCGCTCGGCGCCTATTTCGCCTTCATCCGCCATCCCTTTGCGGGCCAGGACTCTGCTTATGTGGCGGAAAGGCTGGCGAAGAAGGCCGGCGTGCTCTGCATTCCCGGAGCCTATTTCGGCGACGATTGCCAGGACTACCTGCGCTTCGCCTTCGCCAATGCCGACAGCGCAACGATCGAAGGTCTGGTCTCCCGTCTTTCGACCTTCAAGCTGGACTGATCACGGATGAAGAAGAGTGTGGCGATCATCGGCGGTGGCCCGGCGGGCCTGATGGCGGCGGAACATCTCGCCGGCAACGGCCATGTCGTCACCGTCTACGACGCCATGCCGACGGTCGGCCGCAAGTTCCTGCTTGCCGGAAAATCAGGACTGAACATCACCCATGCCGAAGACTATGCGCGCTTCGTCACCCGCTATGGTGCGGCGAATGACCGCTTACGCTCCGTGCTCGACCTGATGACGCCGGAAGCCATCCGGGTCTGGGCAGACGATCTCGGCACGGAAACCTTCGTCGGCTCTTCCGGCCGCGTCTTCCCGAAAGTGATGAAGGCCTCGCCCCTGTTGCGCGCCTGGCTGAAGCGACTGGAAGCGACGGGCGTGACCATCCTCACCCGTCACCGCTGGACGGGTTTCGACGGAGATGCCCTGCTTTTCGAAACACCAGAGGGTCAGAAGCACGTGATCGCCGACGCCACACTCCTCGCCCTTGGTGGCGCGAGCTGGCCGAAGCTCGGTTCAGATGCGGCCTGGGTACCACTGCTGGAAGCAGAAGGTGTCGATATCACACAGCTCCGCCCGGCCAATTGCGGTTTTGATTGCGATTTCTCGGAAAGCTTCAACACGCGCTTCTCTGGCCAACCGGTGAAATCGGTGAAGGCCACCTCGGCAACGGGCACCACCCAGGGTGAATTCGTCATCAGCAAGGGCGGCATCGAAGGCAGCCTGATCTATGCCCATTCGGCAGCGCTGAGGGACGCGCTCGACCGGGATGGCCATGCCGAGCTTATCCTCGATCTCACGCCGGGGCGCACGACCGAGAAGCTGGCGACGGACTTCGCGCGTCAGGACCGCAAGGCAAGTTTCTCTACCCGCCTGAAGAAGGCCGCCAATCTCGACGGCGTGAAGATCGCGCTGATCAGAGAGGTCACCCCTGAGGCCAACCGGCTCGACCTCACCGAACTGGCAAAACGCATCAAGGCCCTGCCGCTCGCCGTCAAGCGCCCGCGTCCGATTGCCGAGGCAATCTCGACGGCAGGGGGCGTCTCATTTAACGCAATCGACGCGCACTTCATGCTGACATCACGCCCCGGCACTTTCGTTGCCGGCGAAATGCTCGACTGGGAGGCGCCGACGGGCGGCTACCTGCTAACCGCCTGTTTCGCGACAGGGATTGCTGCGGCAGATGGCATCAACCGCTGGCTGGAGACACCAAACGACTGACCCTCAGCGGCTTGCCGTCTTGTGCGAGGAACCCGGCTTCCTGAACTCGACAGTGGTCTTGGCGACCGGGATGCCGAATTTTGTGACCAGCGCCGTGTTCAGCACCGTTCCATCCTCGCGCAGCACCATCTTGTCCCAGAAGCGGACCTTGTTGCCCTGGGTTTCCGGGCTCAGATAGACGAGATAGTTGAACCGAGCGACTGCCCCGTTGAGCGTCACTTTGGTCTCGCCGATCACGTCCTCGCGGGTGCCGCTATAGGTGTTGGGGCTGGTCTTGGTGAAGCGCCAGGTCTTGCGGTCCTTGGTGCCGTCGTCGAAGACGAAGTCTTCGCGCAACGTCAGCGTCTTGCCGTCCCAGTTTCCGGTCAGATCCACCGTAAAAGTCCGTTTGACGCCATTGATCGCGCGGAAGGAACCGACCGCTTCCGTGCGACCGACGAAGTAGTCCTCGAACGTGAACTTGTCCGCCGCCTGACCAGCGGTGGGCAGCAGGCTCATGGCGAGCCCGACAAGGGCGAAAGTGAGCTTCGGCATGATTGGCGTCTCCATCATTGGCGTTGTGCAAACCACTACGCACCGGATGGACGGCCGGATTTTGCCCGGCACGGCAAACATATTCGTGAAGGCAGCCCAGGCACCGCCTCAAACGAATTCAGCCGTTATCGCGCTGATAGATCCAGTCGTGGTCAGGATGATTCTGGAAACGCCATTTGCGCAAGGGGCCGGCCATGACGTTGAGATAATACATCTCGTAGCCATGCGGCACGCCGCAGGGGTGATGCCCCCTAGGCACCAGCACCACATCCCCATCAGACACCGCCATGGTTTCGTCCAGCGAGCCGTCCTCTGTGAAGACACGCTGGAAACCGAAGCCTTGAGCCGGGTTGAGGCGGTGGTAATAGGTCTCCTCGAGATAGGTCATCTCCGGGAAATTGTCCTCGTCATGCCGGTGCGGCGGATAGGACGACCAGTTGCCGGACGGCGTGAAGACTTCGGTCACCAGCAAGCTGTCGGCCACATCGCGATCTTCCATGGCGATCGGGTAGATATGGCGCGTGTTGGCGCCCTTGCCGCGATCGACCAGCGAAATGCCCTCAGGCCCGATCTGCTGTGCCTCGCGGCCGGGCATGGCAGGTGCCGTGCAGATGGCGAGCACGCAGTCAGTGGTGGCCTTGGCCGACCAATCGCTGCCGGCAGGCACGTAGGCACAATGCGGCGGGGTCTTCTCGAACACCGACATGCGCTGGCCGAGTTCACCGAACGCCTTGCCTCCACCAGAGATCTCAGCCTTGCCTTCGACGAGCACGAGAATGACCTCCGTCTCACCCGTCTGCTCGCCAGCGCTTTCGCCCGCCTTTAGATGGTAGAGCCCGAAGCCGACATAGCCCCAGCCGGCACTGGCGGGGGTAATGTCATGCACTTTGCCGGATGTGCCCGAAGGCTTGCGCAACAGATCGGCCATTCCTCGTCTCCCGTGATTTTATGCTCAGTCGGCGTCAGCCCGTTCGGCTTCGGCTGCAATCCGCGCCCGTTCGGCCTCTGCCTTGGCTTCGGCCTTTTTCATCGTGTGATCATACATGAACAGCAGTTCGTAGCCGGCATAAAGCCCGGCCACGATAAAGACCATCGCCCAGCCGGTCGCACCGTTCGAATACTCCACCCCGGACCAGGCCAGCGGCAGCACGACGCAGAGGATGCGGCGATAAAGCGGCTTGAAGAAGGGATGAGTCGGATCGAGGATCTGGAACTTCAAGGCTTTGCTCCCGGCAGTCTTGTGAGTGGGTCGCATGCAATAGAGCCCAAATCCGCCTGCTGTCAAAACACGGGGCGAAGATTAAGCCCCCGCCCCGTGTTCAATTCAGATCAGGCCGGCATCCTTGGCGAAGCCCTTGAGCGATTTCAGGCCGAGGCTCTGATACTCTAGGGGATTGCGCACATCCGGATCCTGCTCGGCCTCGATGACGATCCAGCCCTCATAACCATGCTCGGCCGCGATCTTCAGCACCGGCGGGAAGTTCACGCCGCCTTCGCTATCGCCGGGAACGGTGAACACGCCGCGACGCACGCCTTCGAGGAAGGAGAGTTTTTCGTTACGCACCTGATCGGCGATGACGGGGCGGACATTCTTCGCGTGGATATGCCCGACGCGTTGCATGTATTTTTTCGCAATCGCTTCCGGATTGCCGCCGCCGAAATAGCAATGGCCGGTGTCGAGCAGCAGCTTGGCATGCGGGCCCGTATGCTCCATGAGCTTGTCGATCTCGGCTTCGGTCTCGACCACCGTGCCCATGTGGTGGTGGTAGACGAGCGAGATGCCTTGGCTCGCCGAGAATTCGGCCAGCGCCTCGACGCCGGCGCCGAACTTGGGCCATTCGGCATCGGACAGAACCGGACGGTCGGCAAGGGCCGTGTCGTCGGCGCCATGGATGGCGTTCGAGGTTTCGCAGACGATGATGACCTTGCAGCCCATGGCCTTCAGCACATCGAGGAAGGGCTGCATGGCGGCCTTTTCTTCCTCGATCGTGTTGGTGAGCAGGTTCAGCGAATGCCAGCCGGACACGAATTTCAGGCCGCGCGGCTCGAGAACCGACTTCAGTCCGGCCGGATCGGTCGGCAGCTTGTGGCCCTTCTCGATGCCGTCGAAGCCGATCTTGGCGGTTTCGTCCAGGCACTGTTCGAGGCTGATATGGGCGCCGAGGCGGCGGTCGTCGTCGTTCGACCAGGCGATCGGGTTGGTTCCGAAAAGGATCATGATCAGGTTCTTTCCTTCAGAGCCGCTTCATAGGCAACGCGGGCTTGATTGACTTCGGCGCGGGCCGAGACTTCCGGCACCGCGACATCCCACCAGTAGCCGCCGGCCCCGGTGGTCGGATAAGGATCGGTATCGATGACGATGACCGTCGTCTCGGTCGCCTCGCGGGCGGCATCGAGGGCTGTTTCCAGCTCTGAGATCGACGACACCTTCTGGGAGCGCGCGCCCATCGACGCGGCGTGGGCAGCAAAATCGATGCCGATCGGGCTGACATTCGTATGAGCGTAGAGATTGTTGAACTGCGCGCCGCCGGTGCCCATCTGCAGCCGGTTGATGCAGCCGTAGCCCCTGTTGTCGGTGATCACGAGCGTGATCTTCACGCCCATGCCGACAGCGGTTGCCAGTTCCGAATTCATCATCATGTAGGAGCCGTCGCCGACCATGACGATGACGTCGCGATCGGGTTCGGCCATCTTGATGCCGAGGCCGCCAGCGATCTCGTAGCCCATGCAGGAGAAGCCGTATTCCATGTGATAGGAGAGCGGCAGCTTCGACTTCCACAGCTGATGCAATTCGCCCGGCATTGTGCCGGCGGCGCACATGACGACCGTATTGTCGCGCGAGGCACGCTGCACGGCACCGATCACCTGCATGTCGGTCGGCAGCGAATTGCTGTCCGTGGGTGCTGCCGTCACGGCATCCGCCTTGGCGAACCAGGAGGCCTTGAGACCGGCATCGGGTGCGGCATACGTGTGATCGCCGAGCGCCGCCGAGAGCTTTTCGAGGCCGATCTTGGCATCCGCCACCAGCGGGATCGCATCATGCTTGGCGCTGTCGTAAGCCTGCACGTTGAGCGCCAGGATCTTACGGTCAGGGTTCTTGAACAGCGCCCAGGAGCCCGTGGTGAAATCCTGGAAGCGGGTGCCGACACCGATGACGAGGTCGGCCTTTTCGGAAACGACATTGGCGCTTTCGGCACCGGTGACACCGACAGGGCCGAAGTTCAGACCATGATCCCAGGCAAGCGCCGACTTGCCGGCCTGCGTCTCGACCACTGGGATCTGGTGCTTTTCGACAAAGGCCTTCAGCGTGTCGGTGGCGCCTGCAAAATGCACGCCGCCACCCGCGACGATGACAGGGTTTTTCGCAGCCTTGAGTGCTGCAACCGCCGCTTCGAATTCCACGACATCCGGCTCCGGACGACGGAAGCGCCAGGTCTTGCTTGCAAAGAAGCTCTCCGGATAGTCATAGGCCTCGGCCTGGACATCCTGGCAGAAGGCAAGCGTCACAGGACCGCAATCGGCGGGATCAGTCAGCGTGCGCATGGCGCGCGGCAGCGCGGTCAGGAGTTGTTCCGGCCGCATGATCCGGTCGAAATAGCGGCTGACAGGGCGGAAGCAGTCATTCGCCGACATCGTGCCGTCGCCGAAATCCTCGATCTGCTGCAGAACCGGATCCGGGCCGCGATTGGCAAAGACATCGCCGGGGATGAAGAGCACCGGCAGGCGGTTGACATGCGCGAGTGCCGCAGCCGTCACCATGTTGAGCGCGCCAGGGCCGATGGAGGAGGTCACCGCCATGGCGCGGCGACGGCCGAGCTGCTTGGCATAGGCGATCGCCGCATGCGCCATCGACTGCTCGTTCTGGCCGCGATAGGTCGGCAGTTCCTCGCGGATGCCATAGAGCGCTTCGCCGAGACCGGCGACATTGCCATGACCGAAGATCGCCCACATGCCGGCAATGTAAGGGACACCATCCTCGTTCATCTGGTTGGCGAGGTAGCGCACCATCGCCTGGGCGGCGGTCAGCCGGATCGTCTTCATGCTTTTCCTCCCTTGGCGGAAACCGCCTTTTGGCGTGCCGCATCCCAGATCGCGCAGAGGCTCTGGTAACGGGCCGCCATGTCCTCCACGGCCTGGGCGTCATTGATGCTGCCGGCGAGCCACTTGCGGGCGGCGTCACCGAAGATGGTGCGGCCGACGGCGAAACCTTTGACCAGATCGAAGCCGGCAGCAAGCTGGAAGCTCTCCTCAAGCTCCGCCTGCGGCGCATCAAGGCCGAGCACCACGATGCCGCGCGTGTTCGGGTCATTGCGTTCGATGGCGTCGCAGGCATTGGCCCAGGACGCCGTGGTCTTCATCGGCTCCAGCTTCCACCAGTCGGGATAGACGCCGATTTCGTAGAAACGCTCGATGATCTTGGCCACCGTCTCGTCATCGCAGGCGCCGACCTTGGAGGGGATGACCTCGAGCAGAAATTCGAGCCGATTGCGGCGGGCGGCATGGAAGAGCCTGAGCACCGTCTGCTCCTGCTCCGCCTTCATTTCGGGCGTATCATCGGGGTGATAGAAGGCGAGCACCTTCACCACATGATCGACAGGCCATTCGACCAGACCACCGAAATCCGGACCGATTTCCGGCTCCAGCGTCAGCGGACGCGAACCCGGCCATTCGACGGGACGACCGATCCACAACCCCGTGCCGGCAGCGCGGTAGAGCGCATCGCGACCGAGACGGCTGTCGCAGAGCAGGCCGTAACCGGAATTGCCGTCGGAGACCTTCAGCGCCGCATCGAGGCAAAGGTTCTTGAAGGCGCCGATCTTCTCGTCCGAGACGCCTGTTTCCTTCGCCATGGCTTCGAGCTGCATGCGATGATCGAAGGCAAAGACCCGCATCGTCGACCAGTCATTCTTGCGGTTGGTCGACCAGTGCACCTGCTCCAGGGCCTCGTCCTTGCGCAGCGCCTTGTTCTGGATGCCAGTGCGGAAGAAATACTGCAGCTCATCCCAGCTCGGATAGGCCGGCGTGCAGCCGTGGCGCGAGACGGCAAAGGCGCCGCAGGCATTGGCGAACTTCAGGCTGGTCGGCCAGTCCTGGCCGGTGAGCCAGCCCTTCAGCAGCCCCGACATGAAGCCATCGCCGGCGCCCAGCACATTGAAAACCTCGATCGGAAAACCCTGGCCGGTCTGGCCGGCATCGAGACTATCAGGGATCGCACCGTCAAAGACCACGGCGCCCATCGGGCCACGTTTGCAGACGAGCGTTGCCGAGGAGACCTTGCGGACAGCCTTCAGCGCCTCGATCGTATCGGTCGAGCCGCCGGCAATGTGGAATTCCTCTTCGGTGCCGACGATCAGGTTGAAGAGATGCAGCGTCGACTGCAGCTTCGCGGTGACCTGAGCGGACTCGACAAAGCGGCTTTCGCCATCGCCATGGCCGGCAAGACCCCAGAGGTTCGGGCGGTAGTCGATGTCAAGCGCCGTCAGACCGCCCTTTTCGCGGGCGATCTTCAGCGCCTTGAGCACGGCAGCTTCCGTGCGCGGATGCGACAGATGCGTGCCGGTCGCACAGACGCAGCGCGCCTCGGCGATGAAATCCGGATCGATATCCTCTTCCGACAGCGCCATGTCGGCACAGTTCTCGCGGTAGAAGATCAGCGGGAACTGGTGTTCGTCGCGAATACCGAGCAAGACAAGCGCGGTCAGCCGCTCCTTGTCCGTCTTGACGCCCCGGACATCGACGCCCTCGCGCACCAGCTGTTCGCGGATGAAGCGGCCCATATGCTCGTCGCCGACGCGCGTGATCAGCGCCGACTTGAGGCCAAGACGGGCCGTACCGGCTGCAATATTGGTCGGCGATCCGCCGATATACTTGTTGAAGGAGGCCATGTCCTCCAGCCGACCGCCGACCTGGGCCCCATAAAGGTCCACGGAAGAGCGGCCGATCGTGATCAGATCGAGCGAAGCCAAGCGATGTCCTCCCTGTGATGCGGGATCTAGCGCCCCGCCTCGAAACCACTCCACGATTTGGAACGGCCATGTCTAAAAATGGACTATAAATTCTATTTTTCAGAATTTCAATACGGACATTCAGGCTTCCTGTCGCGCAGTCCCGACGGCGACGGAAAGCGTGATCGCCAGACAGAGCGTGGCCGACAGCGACCGGAACGCACCAAAGTCGACTTCCGAAACGGAGAGCAGAGTAGCCCCCATGCGGCGCAGTGGACTGACCACCGTATCGGTGACCGCAATGACCGGAACGCCGCGCGCGCGCACCTGCTCGACCAGCTCAAGCGTTTCGGCGGAATAGGGAGAAAAGGTGACGGCGAGCAGCGCATCACCCGCCTGGATCGCATGATGGTTGTCGAGCCGACCGACCACACTGTGCAGCATCGCCGGTACACCCATCTTCTCGAAGGCATAGGCCATGTAACTTGCCACCGGAAAGGAGCGGCGCAGACCGATGATGTGGATCATGCGCGCTTCGGAAAGCTGCCTGACCGCCACCTCCATTGCCTGCGGATCAACGGTTTTGACGAGATTTTCGAGAGAAAGCCGCCCCGCCTCGACAAATTCGGCGAGAAGGGCGGAGGGCGATCCCTCGGCCTTTTCCCTTAAGTGCTGCAGGCGCGTCGAATAATCCGGCCAGCCGCCGACGAAGCTTTCGCGAAACAGCTTCTGCATCTCCGAAAAGCCTGTGAAGCCCATGATCTGGCAGAAGCGCATGAAGGCCGAAGGCTGCACGCCCGCCCCTTCCGCCATCTCGGCGACGGTAGAGACCGCAATGCGATCCTTGTTGGCGGCGACATAGTCGGCGCATTGCTTGAGCCGCTTGGGCAGGCTGCCGGAAACTTCCAGCAGCCGATCTTCAAAGTCCTTGATCGTCTGCGGTCCGCCGATTTCGTTCATTCGTTTTCCTACCCTTACCCCGTGACACTGTCCCGCTTGACAGAAACCGTATCAAGATCTAGCAAAATAGAACATATATTCCAAAACATGGCCTTGGCCAGCGTGAAATGGAACATCAATCAGGCGCCTCCGTCAGGAGCACCCAAAAGCACATCACAATCGCCGCCCTTTGACGAGGGACCAAGGCGCATAGGGAGGAAACGAACATGGTCACGAGACTAGCACTTCTGGGCGCCGGCCGCATCGGCAAGGTGCATGCCAAGGCAATCGCCGAAGACAAGCGCGCGAAACTGGTCGCCGTTGCGGACGCCTTCGCGGACGCCGCAAACGCCATCGCGGCCCAGACCGGCTGCGCGGTCAAGACGATCGAGGAGATCGAGGCCGACAAGGATATCGACGCCGTCATCATCTGCACGCCGACCAACACCCATGCAGACCTGATCGAGCGCTTCGCCAAGGCCGGCAAGGCGATCTTCTGCGAAAAGCCGATCGATCTGGATGTTGCGAGAGCCAAGGCCTGCCTCGAGACCGTGCGCGCCGTCGGCGGCAAGGTCATGCTCGGCTTCAACCGCCGCTTCGACCCGCATTTCCAGGCAGTCCGCAAGGAGATCGACAAGGGCTCGATCGGCAAGGTCGAGATGGTGACGATCACCAGCCGCGATCCGGGCGCGCCGCCGGCCGAATATATCAAGGTCTCCGGTGGCATCTTCCGCGACATGACCATCCATGACTTCGACATGGCGCGCTTCCTGCTCGGCGAAGAGATCGAAACGGTCCAGGCCTCGGCTTCGGTTTTGGTTGATCCTGTCATCGGCGAACTCGGCGATTACGACAGCGCCTCGCTGATCCTGACGACCAAGAGCGGCCGCCAGGCGATCATCTCCAACTCGCGCCGCGCGTCCTACGGCTACGACCAGCGCATCGAAGTGCACGGCTCGCTCGGCTCGGTTTCGGCTGAAAACCAGCGCCCGGTCTCGATCGAAGTCGCCAACAAGGACGGTTATACCCGCCCGCCGCTGCACGACTTCTTCATGACCCGCTATACGGCAGCCTATGCAGCCGAAATCTCCGCCTTCATCGACGCGCTCGACAACGGCACGCCGATGGCGCCCTCGGCCGAAGACGGCCTGATCGCTCTGGCGCTGGCCGACGCTGCCGTCAAGTCCGCCAAGGACAAGTCGGCGGTTACCGTTACCTACTGACAATCAAGAGCTCCCGCGGGACCGAAAGGTCGCGCAGAATGGAAACGCCGCCCGAACCTCCTCGGGCGGCGTTTTCCGTTTTGACATGGGTTCAGCAAAACCGGCTCAGACCGCCAGCTCGCGCCGCTCGATCTCGGTCAACATCGCCAGATCGAGGATCTTCTGCAGGTTTGCGGCATGCCGGAAGCTCGGCTCCTGCCCATAACCTGAGCGGATCGCCGTGATGAACTTCTGATAGTTTGTCTCGACCGGATCGACCTCGATCTCCCGCCAGACGGCCTTTTCGACATCCTCCTGCAGGCAGGCCCTCAGACTAGACCCGTCGAGGCGGTGGATGACTTCGAGCGCGCCCTTGTCGCCATGGACACGAAGGCGCAACTCGTTGAGATGACCTGTCGCCCAGCGACTGGCGTGAACCACGCCCATCGCGCCGTTCGTAAACTCGGCGGTCATGGTGAAGCTGTCATTGGCGTCGAGATCGTATTCGCCGATCCTGTTGCCGGGCGCCTTCTCGAAGGTCTTCAGACGCGCGAAGACATGATCGATATCGGTCGCCGCACCATAGCCGGCAAAGTCCAGGATATGGATGCCGACATCTCCGAGCACGCCATTCGAGCCGTGCTTGGTGGAAAGCCGCCACAGCCACTGGCTCTCTGTCGACCAGTCGCCCCAGGCCTTGGAGACGAGCCAGCTCTGCAGGTAGGAGGCCTCGATATGGCGGACCTTGCCGATCTCGCCACCGATGACCATCTGTCGTGCCTTCTGCACCTGGGCGACATTCCGGTAGGTGAGGTTGACCATGTTGACGAGGCCGGACATTTCCGCAGCCGTCGCCATCTCGTCGGCCTTGGCATAGTTTTCCGCCAGGGGCTTTTCGCACATGACATGTTTGCCGGCAGCGAGAAGCTTCAACGTCGTCGGGTAATGGACCTTGTCCGGCGTGACATTCGTGACGGCATCGAACTCACCCCAGGCAATCGCCTCGTCGAGCGAGGTGAAGGTATTAGGAATATTATGCCGGGCGGCAAAGGCGCGCACCGTCGCCATGTCGAGATCAACAGCCGCGACAAGCTGCACATCGGTGATGATCGAGAAGTTCATGGCATGGGTATTGGCCATGCCACCCGTGCCAAGGATCAGCAGGCGTATCGGGGCAGTGCTCATTTGTAGCCTTCCTCACCGGCCTGATGCAGGCGCGGGCCACGTTCCGTGATCGGCTCCAGCGCCTGCTCGACCGGGACATTTGGCGCATCATGCACTGCCACGTAGCGCGGCATCGGATTATACGCCCACTTCACGCCATTGCGAAGGACCTGCTGGACGGTCGCGTCGTGATAGGTTGGATAGGTTTCGTGACCGGGGCGGAAGTAGAAGATGTTGCCCGCACCGCGGCGCCAGGTGAGGCCCGAGCGGAAAATCTCGCCGCCGGCGAACCAGGAGATGAAGACCGTTTCCAGCGGCTCCGGCACCGAGAAGAACTCGCCATACATCTCTTCGTTTTCAAGCACGAAGTTTTCCGGGATGCCGGCTGCGATCGGATGGCCGGGATTGACGGTCCAGATCCGCTCGCGCTCGCCCGCCTCACGCCATTTGAGCGCGCAGGGCGTGCCCATCAGCCGCTTGAAGGGCTTGGCGAAATGACCGGAATGCAGGACGAGAAGGCCCATGCCTTCCCAGACACGGCTTGCGACCCGCTCGACGATCTCGTCGGAGACATCGCCATGCGCCTTGTGGCCCCACCAGACGAGCACATCGGTCTCGGCCAGCCGCTCGACGGAAAGCCCGTGCTCAGGCTCCTGCAGCGTCGCCGTCGTCGCCTCGATATCCGGATCCGTATTCAGCGCGGCGGCAATCGTCGCATGCATGCAATCGGGATAGATCTCCCGGACGATGGCGTTTTCCCGCTCATGAATGTTTTCGCCCCAGACAACCGTTCTGATCGTCATCTGCATTCTCCTTGGTTAGAGCCAGCCAACCGGCCTTCAGAAAAGCCTCAACGAGGCCCATCGTTCCGTCAGACGTAAGAAGGAATCGGAACAAAACTAGGGCAGCATCAGGAATATTTGAAAGCGGTTTGGTCGACGATTTTTGCAGGCGCTTGGCCCGGTGTCAAAAGAGATTTATGAGTATCTTCGAGCAATTTGTGCCAAAACGAGCGGCGGAAGTTCAGCACTCCGATTGCTGAATTTTGGAAGCGTTTTTACATTGCCTTGCAAGAATTGTCAGCATGCAGGATCGCATGACATAAGCATACAAATGGCGATCTTGCCGTAACGGTGTGAACGACACGGATGAAGCTCAAGGAATTTGCCAAAGAGATCGGCCTGTCACCGACGACCGTGAGTCGCGCCTTGAGCGGTTATCCGGAAGTCAACGAGGCGACACGCGCACGGGTGATGGAAGAGGCAGCCCGCCTCGGCTATCGGCCGAACATCAATGCCGTGCGCCTTGCGACCGGCCGCGCCGGTGCCATCGGCGTGGTGATGACCAAGGCTGGTGACTATCAGTTCTCCGAATTCCTCAGCGGCATGGCTGATCGCCTGAGCGGCGAGGATATCGACATCCTCATTACGCCCATGGCGGAGCATGCGCCCGGCGACGAGCTGCAGCTTTACCGGCGACTTGCCGAAAGCCGTCGCGTCGATGCCGTCGTTGTCCACTCGCCACGCTCCAAGGATCCCCGCATCGCGCTTCTGCACCAATTGAAGCTCCCCTTTATCGTGCATGGCCGCTCCGCCACCGAGGTCCCGCATGCCTGGCTCGACATCGACAACGAAGGCGCAGTCAGGCGGAGCACGGAACACCTGCTTGACCTCGGCCACAGGCGCATCGCGCTCCTGAATGGTCGAGAGGGCCTGACGTTCACGCTGGATAGACTGGCTGGCTACAAAGCCGCCCTCGCCGAACGCGGCATCGACTATGATCCGCAGCTCGTCACCCATGGCAGCTTCACGGACGAGATCGGTTTTCGCTTCGCCCGCTCCGCGCTCGAACAGCGACCGCGCCCTACAGCCTTCGTCGCGGGTTCGATGATGACGGCGCTCGGCGTTTATCGCGCGGCCCGGTCGAGAAACCTTGTCATTGGACAGGACATTTCTGTCATCGCCCATGACGACGTCTTTCCGTATCTGACCGCCGAGAACATGGCCCCTTCTCTCTCGACAACCCGCTCATCGATCCGCGCCGCCGGAAGTCGAATTACGGACCTCCTCCTGCAAATGCTTTCGGGATGCGAGGCAACGGATGTGAAGGAGCTCTGGCCGGTGGAACTGATCCTGCGCGAAACCAGCCGGCCCGTTCCGAAGGATGCAGCCGAATGACCGGTCCTCACCGCAAACGGATCGTCGTCATCGGCCACATCAACCATGACCGCATCTGGCGACTGACTGAGCCACTGCGTGCCGGTGGACGGATTGCCTGGTCATCGCGGGAGACACGCCTCGGTGGCGGCGGATATTTCACCGCTCGCAGGCTGCTCGATCTCGGACACGATGTGGCGCTGCTTTCGAACCTGATGGACGATGCGCATGGGGAGGACGCGCTTGCCGAATTGAAGGAAGCCGGCTTCGACACGACGCTGATCGCGCGGCGTGACGGCCAAACCGATTTCGCAGATATCATGCTCGACCCCACAGGCGAGCGGACCATCCTTTCCAGCGAGCGACGCCTCTCCCGGACCTTCGTGCTCGATCGCGCAATTAAGGCCGATGCCTTCTACGTCAACGCGCCGAAACTGCCAGACGCCATCCTCACCTCCCTGAACCGTGCGCCCCTCGTCGTCTCGCAGTTTCCACTCCGCGAGGGCGAGGTCCGTCCCGCCGATATCATGGTCGGTTCGAAAGCAGACCTGCCCGGCACCCCAATTGCTGAAGTCTGGGTCATGGCACGCAGGCTCGCGACAGAGCGGCTCACCCATCTCGTGATGACGGACGGCCCGGCCGCAATCTCGGTCTTTGACGGAAATATTGAGACCCAGGTTTCCCTGAGCCGCCGGGTCACCGTTCGCGACACCATCGGTGCCGGCGACACCTTCAGCGGCAGTCTTATGCACGCCCTGCTGGGCGGGAAAAACGCCGTTGAGGCGAGCCAGCTTGCCGGCGACGAGACAACCGCATGGCTTGAGAAGCGTGAAGCCTAGACGCGATCTGCAACAGAAAAATCAATATCATAACATCTTTATTTGACCGTCCTGCGGGAACTTCCTGACCATCCTCCGAGTTGCTGGGGCGCCAAACGGAGGAAGGCATGACTGAAGCCGATTTCACCTGGAACGTGCCCGTCGAACTGGAACTGCCCTGTGGGCTGACGCGCCGTTTTCTCAATGCATATGATGCGCTCGATTTTCTCGATGCGGAGTGGCCGACGAGACGCGGCCCTGCTTATGAACGCGCCTTGCGGCTTTGCCGCAAGGCCCTGCGGGGCACTCGTGCAACGGAGCTGGCACGCAGCGCCTTCATCGCGGCGGCAGATGAAGCGGGCATGCGCCAGTGTTCAAACCCGCAAAAGCAAATGGTGAGCTTCCTGCCGAGAGCGAGACCCGCCGTCGCCTGACATTCCGGAGCAAATGAATGACGCGCGCGGGCGGGACGGGCAGTTGCATCCGCCCTGCTCGGTATCCCTTTCGAAGGGCAGAGCCGCTCAGGCGGCTCCCGAGGTCAGCACCGCGATCGTCTGCCCTTCCATCAGCTCCCGCAGCAGGATGCCTTCGGCGGCAACAATCTGCCGATCAGACAAAACGTCAGTCCAGCCATGCCCTGCGAGCGCCTCAGGCAATTGCACGACGGTATCCCCCCAGAACTGCTCCGATGACACCCCCTCGCCCTGCTGAAGCATGGCGACCGGTAGGCGACAGGCGACGGTGATCACCGCGACGCCGTCATGCACTCGCGCAAACGCCACGGCCTGCGACTGGCGGGGGCCCGCGATCGTCAACGGCAGATACCGCCCCTGCAGGAACAACTGGGGATACCGGTTGCGAAGCGACAGACCGCGTCCGATGACCGCTTGTTTCAGCCACCCCTCGGCCAGTGCGCGTGGGTCGCCAAAGGAAATCGGCGCCGTGGGATCGAAAGCGGACAGGGTTTCGAAATGTGGCGGACGCCGATTGTCGGGATCGACGAAACTGAAATCGAGCGCTTCGCTTCCCTGATACATGTCGGGAACGCCCGGTGCGGTCAGTTTGATCACGGTCTGGGTGAGGCCATTGATCAGACCCGCCCAGATCAGCGGCTGGATGTCGCGCACGAACTCGTTGATGAATTGAGGACTGTCGAGAAGCAGCGTCCGGACATAGTCCTTCACGGCAGTCTCATAGGCTTCGTTCACCGCGTTCCAATTAGTCCTGAGCTTTGCCTCGCGCAGGGACTTCTCCACGAAGGCCGAGACACGCTCGGCAAAATCGGCAATGCCTTCGCGGTCGTCCGCCGTGAGATCGACTGGCCAGTGGCCGATCAATGCCTGGAAGATCATCCACTCGACCTCGGCTTCGGGCGCGGGCTTGCCATCTACCTCTGCGACGGCACCCCGATGCGCCTTGCGCCAGCCGTCGA
This sequence comes from Rhizobium sp. AAP116, assembly GCF_001295785.1. Classification (NCBI taxonomy): domain Bacteria; kingdom Pseudomonadati; phylum Pseudomonadota; class Alphaproteobacteria; order Hyphomicrobiales; family Rhizobiaceae; genus Rhizobium; species Rhizobium sp. AAP116. The sequence goes on along the minus strand of NZ_LJIB01000002.1, from coordinate 338,164 downwards.
TCAGGCCTGCAAAGCGGGGCGCATCCTCGGCAAGCGCAAAGAGACGCGCGCGGGCATCCTCGCCGCGCTTGGTGTCATGGGTCGAGGATGCGGAAAGCCCCGATGGCTGCGTCTGCGCACGCCGCTGCATCTCGGCATGAAAGTGTTCGAGTCCGCCCTCTTCCGGCTCCAGTTCTCCGCCGACCTCGTTCAAGGCCAGGAACTCGACATGGCGGAAGAACAGCGTGTCCTCGAGCGACTTTGCCATCAGCGGCCCGGTTAACTGCTGGAAGCGGCGACGGAAGAGATCGGATCCGACGCCCCCACCTTCAAACCACCCTTCGCCCTTCAGGAGATCGGCGATGGACCAGGCCGCATCGGCCGCCGTCTCGTCCAGCCGAGCTTTTGCTTCGCTCAGCACCTGATCAACGAGTTGCCGATCTTCGGCGCTCATGTCTCCCTGCGCTGCATAAGTCCGATAGCGGGGGAAGGCGAGAAGGAGCTCTTCCAGGGCCCGGCTTATCGTCTCCTCGTCGAGCCCGAGCAGTTCGCTGCCAAGTTTGACCAGGGCCGTTACCTCGCCGGCGAAATTGACCCGTATCATACGAAGCTTCGCCTCGCGCATCTTGTCCGCAACGGGCGTCTGTGGCCCCGCGATCGCGGCATAGGCCTGACGCATGCCGAAGAAGCCCGCCGGATCGAGCAGAACCGACACCTGTGCCGCGATGAATTCGTAGCCGGTCGAGCCCTGCACCGGCCAGCTCTTCGGCAGATCCTCTCCCGGTGCCAGGATCTTTTCGACATAGATTGGAACGGCCTGCCCGACAGCGTCGCGCAACTGCTGCAAATAGCGGCCGGGGTCTGCGAGACCGTCGATATGGTCGATGCGCAATCCGTCGACCTGGCCGGCTTCAACCAGCTCAAGCACCGTCCGATGGGCAGCCTCAAAGACATCCGGGGCCTCAACACGCAGTCCGACAAGACCGGCGATTTCGAAGAAGCGCCGATAGCTGAGGCCCTTGGCGGCTTCCGTCCAATGCATCAGGCGAAAGGGCTGAAGGTCGTGGAGAAAGAGCAGAAACTCTCGCTCCTCAGCCTTCACCTGGAGCTCCTCAAGCAACCCATCGCAGCCATGCTCGCGGCAAAGCGAAACGACGGCTTGATGGAATTCGACCTCCTCACCGGCTTTCGCCTGGCGCCCAAGATCGGAGAGGGGCGCGGCCAGCGGATGCTCACAATTGGCGAGAGCGGCCGGATAGGTAGATGGGTTCAGCGGGTAGAGACTGTCAAAATAGGCGAATGCGAGGCCCCCTCGGACAGGATCGAGCGCGAGCGAGACCTCTCCATCCACCACCGCCTGCTCGAAAGGCTTGCCGAGAAACGGAAGCGTCAGCCGCTGGCTCCAGTCGATGTCGAAATAGTGCCCATAATTACTTGCCTCGCCCCATTCGATGACGCTGCGCCACCAGGCGTTTTCGAGACTGGCCGCCATATGGTTTGGCACGATATCGAGAATCAGGCCGAGACCTTCGGCCTTCAACGCGGCAACCAGACGTTCGCCCCCCTCACGACCACCAAGCACGGGATCGATGACATTGGCATCCGTGACGTCATAGCCGTGTGTCGATCCATCGGTCGCGGCAAACACGGGCGACGCGTAGAGATGGGTGATGCCGAGGCGCTTCAGATAGGGCACGAGCCCGATGGCGCGGTCGAAATCCATGCCGCCGCGAAACTGCAAACGGTAGGTCGAAACGGGAAGAGGCATGCTGGCATCCTTGGGAAGTGGCTTTGTCCGACCCGGACCAACGCCTGCCAGCCTGCCTTGTTCCCGCCGTCCCAGTGGATCCGGGATCCTCAGTGGAGGTCGAATTCTCCGTCCACCTTGCGCCATTCGTTCGGCCCGATCAGCCGCTTGTGGCTGAAGCGCACGGAATGCAGGTCGCCATCCAAATTGGTCCGCCAGAAATCATCGTCGGCAAGCTGCGCGAGAAGCCCGACTTCGCCTATGGCTGGAACGCCCAGACTGGCGACTATGGCGACCTCTTTGCGCAGGGCGTCATTGATCCCGCCAAGGTGGTCCGCACGGCGCTGCAGGATGCAGCCTCCGTTGCCGGCCTCCTGATCACCACGGAGGCGATGATCGCCGGAAAGCCGAAGAAGGAGGCAGCCCCGGCGATGCCGGCAGGCGGCATGGACTTCTGAGCTTTCGAAGATCTATGAAAGAGGAAGAGGCCGCTCCAGAGGGCGGCCCTTTTGCTATTTGGGGCGAGAACGCTCAGGCCGCGAGCGCAGCCGGAACGGGGCTGAGGCCCTCGAAGGTCGGCCGAGCGATATAATAGCCCTGGATCAGATCCACGCCGAGATCCGTCAACATCTGAAGTTCGCCCGCAGTCTCCACCCCCTCACAGACGGCGGTAACGCCAAGTTCGCGCAGCATGTCGAGCGTACGGCTGACAACGATCTGCTTCACGCTATCGGTGTCGATGCCGCGGATAAGATCCATGTCGAGCTTCACCAGATCTGGCTGGAATCGGGTCAGAAGGTTGAGGCCGGAATAACCGGCACCAAAATCATCGATCGCCGTCTTGAAGCCGATCTCGCGATAGCTTCTCAGGATATTGAGGAGATGCGCCGTGTCGAGTTTCTCAACCTCGGTGAACTCGAAAATGATGCGGTCGAGCGGAAAATCCGTCCGCCGCGCGGTCTCGAGCGTCTGGCGAATGCAGGCACGCGGCTCGTACACGGCATTCGGCATGAAATTGATCGACAGATGCGGCATCCGGTCCCGAGGAAAAAGGCTCGCGGCCAATTCGATGGCGCGTACCCGACATTGCTGGTCGAAAGCGTAACGATTGTCGGGATCGACCAGCGAGAGCACCGATACGGCACCGCTGCCATCAAGGCCACGAACGAGTGCCTCATGGGCGAAAACTTCACGACGCCGGGTGTCGATGATCGGCTGAAATGCCATCGAAAATCGCGACTCGAAGGCGGTCCCATTTTTGCAACCCTGGCAGGTCATCGCGGCTCCTGAATTATGCTTCTCAACCAAAACACAACCGTCTTAAGGAAGCTTGAAAGCTGCTACGCAACCAGTTTCCGAGGAAGCAACCGTCTTGCTCCGTTATTCATGACCTTTTTTGGATTGCTGATTTAACCAATCGAGATAATCGAATATCTTCGAACATGAGGCTGATTCGAAAAAGCCTCACGAGCTAAATGACTTAGCTGGGGATGCGGACATGAGGGAACAGACCGATATCGAGACCTGGGCGATGGTCAGGGCTCAACAGATCGTCATGCAGCACGGCGCAAATCTGGTCGTCGCGGCGCAGAGACTGGACCACAAGAAGACTACCGCAAATACCTACGCGCTTCGGACTGCGATCATGGCATCGCTGATCGAAGCCATGAAATCGCCGTCTGCAGACGCGATGGCATCCATGGACGCACAGGCCTGAGACGAGGCCCGAGCAGCCGAATGGGAACGTACTCAGTTCGCTTCCCCAAGGTCGACGGAAGTGCTGGCTCACCTTGATCGCAGCAGTCAGACATGCGAGCGTCCTGCCATGCGCATTCTGCTCGTGGAAGACACGCTTGACGTCGGAGAGGCCATCTCTCGCCGCTTTGAAACCATCGGCCACACGGTCGATTGGGAGACGAACGGCCGTGCGGCCTCCGAGATCCTCGATTTTACCGAATATGATCTGGTGATCCTGGATGTCATGTTGCCGGGCATGGATGGGTTCTCAATTCTGAAGCGAATGCGTGACCAGGGCTCGACCGTGCCTGTCCTCGTGTTGACGGCCCGCTCGGAAATCGACGATCGCGTCGGCGCACTCGATCTTGGCGCGGACGATTACCTGGTAAAGCCCTTCGACTTCCGCGAACTGGAAGCCCGCGCCCGTGTGCTGCTGCGGCGACACGCCGGTGGCGAGGCGACCAACGTGATTGCCTGCGGAGATGTGCTTCTCGACCGCACCCAGCGGACGGTCAAGGTCGGCAACCGCGAGGTTCAGCTGAAGCGCCGCGAAATGACCCTGCTCGAAATCCTTGCGAGCCGCCCGGGACGCGTCTTCAGCAAGGATCAATTGCTCGATCAGCTCTTCGGCTTCGACGAACCAGCAGGTCCGAATGCCATCGAGCTCTATGTCGGACGTCTGAGAAAGAAGCTCGAAGGGGCCAGGGCACGCATCGTGACCGTGCGTGGCGTGGGTTATCAATTGGTGTCCGATGCAGAGGACTAGGCGCTCCCTGTTTGCGCGCCTCGTCATCCGCGTCGCCGTGGTGCTCGCGGGGGGCGCAGCGATGCTGATGACAGCGGCGTGGCTTTATGCCCGTGCAGCCGCCGACGAAGCCTATGATCGGCTCCTGCAGGGTGCCGCGATCCAAATCCTTGACGGTCTGGTGGTCGAAGAAGGCCGCATCACGGTCAACCTGCCGCCGAGCGCTTTCGAACTGCTCGGCCTCGCACCGAGGGACAAGATCTTCTACCGCGTCATGGCACCCGACGCCTCGACACTCACCGGCTACGAAGACCTGGAGTTTCCGGTCGACATCGCCAATGCCCGTACCGAGGCCTTGTTCCAGACGTCACGCTTCCGCGATCAGCCGGTGCGCATGGTGGCCGCGAGCCGCGCGATTGCAGATCCCTCGATCGGTGGTTGGGCAAATGTTCTCATCGCCCAGACCACAGAGGCGAGACAGCAATTGACAACGGAATTGACCACGCGTGCCCTGGCGCTGGTCGGGGTCATGAGCCTACTTGCGCTCGGGGGAACCATCCTTGCGGTGCGTTACTCGCTGCGACCGCTCGATGTACTCGGCGACACGCTTCGCCGCCGCGACAGCCAGGACCTGACACCGCTCGCCGTCGACGTGCCTCGCGAACTCGCCCCCTTCGTGGAATCCATCAACCACTTCATGGGCCGACTGGATGACCGGTTGCAGCTGTTGCAGCGCTTCATCGCCGACAGCGCCCATCAGATCCGCACGCCACTGACGGCATTATCGGCCCAGGTCAGCCTGATCAACGAAGAAGCGCTTTCGGAGAATGACCGCCGTCACCTCGACCGGGTGAAGAACCGGGCATCGGAGCTTGCGCGGTTCACCACGCAATTGCTCAACCATGCCATGGTCATCCACCGGTTCGATTCCGTGCAACTCTCGCCGATAGACGTCGTCGATGTCGCGCGCAAAGCCTTCCGCGCGGCCGTCCCGATCACCATCGACCCTGACATCGTCGTCTCCTTCGAGGCGCCGCCGGAGCCGCTGATGGTGCTCGGCGATGGCTTGAGCCTGCGCGAAGCGATCGTCAACGTCATCGACAATTCGCTGCGCCATGGTGTGGTGTCGAGCCTTGCGGTGCGGGTGATCCGGCGTGGCGATTTCGTCCTCGTCGAGGTGGAAGACGATGGCCCGGGCATCCCAGCCCAGGACTGGACGCAAGTTACCCGACGCTTCGTCTCGTCAAAGTCAGGCGAAGGCAGTTCCGGCCTCGGCTTCGCCATCGCCTCTGAGGTGGCCACAACGCTGAACGGTGCGCTGGCCTTCCGCGAACGGACGCCCGGGACAGGCTTCACCACCTTCCTTGAACTCCCCCTGATCGATGCGAGGCCAAGCGCATGAACCTGTCGACGATGTTCCACGCCGTGGTGTCGGGCTTTGTGACGGCGGCCCTGGCCTCGACCTCGGCTCTCGCTCTTGAGGGGGAGCGCTCTGTCTTCCCCGCACCTGGACAGGAGCGGACAAGACTTGTGATCAACGGGGTGACAGACGCCGACGTCATTGCGCCGCTGATCCGGGACTTCCAGGAAACGGCGCGCGATGTGACCGTCGAATTCAACGACTATGTCAGCAACGATCTCTTCCGCGAGGCAGAACTGGCCTGTCGGCAGCAAACGAGTCACGGCGACCTCTGGATTTCCTCGTCGGTCGACCATCTCGTCAAGCTCGCCAATGACGGCTGCGCCAGGTCCCATCAGTCGGAGGAAACCGAGCGTGTTTCGGCCTGGGCCAACTGGCGCGACGAAATCTTCGGCTTTGCCTTCGAGCCCGCCGTCATCGTCTATGACGCCTCCCAGGTGCCGCCGGAGGACGTGCCGCGCTCACATGTCGAGATCGCCGAACTCTTGCGCCGCAAACCGGACGAATACTGGACCCGGATCGGCACCTACAATGTTCAGCTGTCAGGCGTCGGCTATCTCCTCGCCTTCCACGATGCCCAGCAGGCACCGACAAGTTATGGCCGCCTTCTCGAAAGCTTTAGCCGCGCCCAGGTGGTGACCAGCTGCTGCAACAAGGAAGTGCTCGATCTGATCGAGGAAGGCAGGCTGAAGATTGCCTACAATATCCTCGGCTCCTATGCCTATGCACGCTATCTGCGCAACAATGACATGCGCGTGGTCGTCCCTCGCGACTACACGCTGATCCTGACCCGCGGCGCAATGATACCGACCCAGTCGCCCCAGCCGGATCTCGCCGCCCGCTTCGTCGACTATCTGGTTTCCGAGCGCGGCCAGAAGGTGGCGCGGGAGAAAGCCTTCTACTTTGCGGAAAACGCCCCCCTGCCCCCGGGTGTGGACGGTCCGATCTCGCTGATCGAATCCGGCATTGGCAGACCGATCCGCGTTGGGCCCGCACTGCTTGCAGCCCAGGATCGGGCGACCCGGGAAGAGTTCATTCGCAACTGGAGCTCGCTCTTCGCGCCCGGTGTACCTTGATCCTAAAAGCAGCAGCATCCCAATGAAAAGGGCGGCGCCTTGTCGGCGCCGCCCTCATTAACTCTAATCGGTGTTTCTGGCTGAACGCTCAGTCCGCCCCGCGAGCGATGGCGCCCGTGGTGACGAAGCGACGCTGGTAAGCAAAGAGCGAGCCCCCGACCACCAGTCCGATGACATCGGAGATCAGGCCTCCACTGATCATGCTGAGGGCCCCGACGAGCAGGAGCAGTCGCAGCGGCACCCCGAGTGCACCGAAGAACCATCCCTGGACCGCAGCCGCCAGCATGTAGATACCAAGGCTTGCCGACACGAACACATGCAGGACTTCCAGCCAGGTACCTTGCATCAGCATGGCCTGGGAATAGAAGAACATGAACGGCACCACGAAGGCCGCCAGGCCGATCTTGAAGCTCTCGACGGAGGTCTTCATTGGATCGGATCCCGCGAGCGCCGCCCCTGCATAGGCAGCAAGCGCCACCGGTGGCGTGATCGCCGACATCACCGCAAAGTAGAAGACGAAGAAGTGCGCGGTGAGGACCGGAATGCCGAGATTGACGAGGCCGGGTGCCACCACGGCTGCAGCAACGGCATAGGCAGCAGTCGTCGGCATGCCCATGCCCAGCACGATGGAAATGCACATCGCGAAGAACAGCGCCAGCAGCTGGTTCTGCTCGGCAATACCCAAGAGCAGGCTGGAGAAGCGAGCTCCGACGCCCGTCAGCGCGATGACGCCAACGATGATGCCTGCACACGCGCAGACGGCGACAAGCTGGACCGACATGCGTGCTGCGATGTCGAATGCCTTCGCCAGCAATCGCGGTCCCATGCGGTGCGGCGTCAACCAGCTGACCACGGCCGCGGCCATCATCGACACCGTGCCGGCGCGGATGACCGAGTATCCGGCAAACAGGGTGTAGATCAGCATGATGATCGGGATGAACAGGTAAGCCTGCTTCAGCAGCTCTTTGAAGACCGGCAGTTCTTCCTTCGGAAGACCCTTCATGCCGAGTTTCGTCGCCTGCAGATCGACCATGAAGTAGACGGATGCGAAGTAGAGCACCGACGGAATGATCGCCGCAATCACGATGTCCGTATAGGGAATGCCCGTGACTTCCGCCATGATGAAGGCACCGGCCCCCATGATCGGCGGCATGATCTGGCCGCCGGACGACGCAGCCGCCTCGACTGCCGCAGCAGTCTTGGGCGGATAGCCGACCTTCTTCATCAACGGAATGGTCAGCGAGCCCGTCGAGACGACGTTGCCGGCCGAGGTGCCGTTGATCATCCCCATCAGACCCGAGGCGAGGACGGCGACCTTGGCGGGACCGCCGCGCGCACGACCCGCTGCCGCAAAGGCAAAGTTGACGAAGTAGTCGCCGACCTTCGAGGCCTGCAGGAAGGCCGCGAAGGTGATGAACAGGATGATGTAGGTCGAAGACACCGCGACAGGATCGCTCAAGATGCCCTGGTCGGTGAAAATATAGGTGAAGAAGCGGCTGGCATCGTAGCCGCGATGGTTCAGGAAGCCAGGCAGGTAAGGACCGGCAAACGAATACAGGATGAAGATCGAGGCGATCGCCACCAGGGCGAGGCCCGCGACACGCCGCGTCACCTCAAGGATAAGAATGACGCCAACGAGGGCAGCATAGAAGTCCGCCGGCTGGGCCATCGCAGTCCCGGCCCTCAGACGAAGCGGCCCGACGTTGAACAGGATATAACCAAGGACCGCGATCGAGGCGATGCCGAGCGCGTAGTCAGCCCAGTCGACGCGGGTACGGTCACGGCTGGGGAAGAACCAGGCAGCCAGGAGGGCGGCCGCAGTGCCGGCGATGAGCGGCAGACCATAGGTTGAGAAGACGAAGGCCGGAGGGCGAGCAGTGCCGGCAACCCAGTAGGCGCCCCAGGCATAGGCGATCATGGCAAAGCCGTAGCCGATGCCACCGACACCCACCAGAAGAAGCAGCCATTCGATTGGATTGCGCCGCACCCGGTCCGGCACAGTGACCGGCAATTGCACGGCCGAGTAGATCAGGAAGCCCAGAAGCAGTCCGCCGCAGACATGGATCAGGCGATAGGTCCAGGTTTCGAGCGGATAGAGGTTCATCACCCCGATATGGAAGGCGGTATAAGCGATGCAGAGGACGATGATCGCCTTGTTAGTCCAGTTTGCATGAAGCCGCTGGTTGCTCGCAACCGGCTCGTCATCGACGTTTTGAGCCACGATGGGCCCAGCGGCTTGCTGCGCTGAGATGTTGTCAGCTTGTGTCATGGTTATGTGTCCCGATAAGGAAGCCGGATCTTGCACGAAGGACGGCGGCAGCCAGAGCTGCCGCCAATTGCCTGCACTGCGAGGCGCAGGTTCCGGGCTTTACTGGCCCTTCAGAGCATCGGGAATGGTGATGCCTTTTTCTTCGAAGTAGCGCACCGAACCCGGGTGGAACGGCAAGAAGGTGTTCTTCTCGATGTTCGCGGAAATGGTCTCGGAGGCCGTGGCATGGATCTGCACCATGCGTTCGTTGTTTTCCATCACCAGCTTGGTGATCTCGTAAGCGAGAGTCTCAGGCATTTCGGCATTGGCGACCGCGAAGTTCCAGAGGCTGACGGTGCTCTGCGGATCGGGGAAGCCCTGGTAGAGACCGCCGGGCACCTCGAAGGCTGCCAGTTCCGGCATGGCGTCGAGGATCTTCTTCTGCTCGTCTGCATTGAAGCCGAAGATGTTGACATCGTTTTCAGCCGCGATCTGCGCGAAGGCCGAAATCGGAACGCCAGCGGCAAAGGCGAAGGCGTCGATCAAACCATCCTTGACCTGGCTCGTCGCATCGTTTGCACCCGAGAACGAGATGACCGGCTTCACGCCAACGCTTTCGAAGTAACGCGGCCAGTAGGTCGCGGCAGTGCCGCCGGCAGGGCCGACCGACACGCGCTTGCCATCGAGGTCAGCCACGGAGGTGATGCCCGACGACTTCAGTGCAACGACCTGGAACGGGGTCTGGTACATCGGGAACAGGGCGCGCAGGTTCTTGTGTTCGACGCCCGGTGCGAGCTCGCTGTTGCCGGTCCAAGCTTCATAGGCCGGGCCCATGGTCACGAGACCCATCAGGTGGTCGCCGGTCTCGATAAGCGTTGCATTCTGCACAGGACCGCCGGTGACTTCAGCGGATGCGTTCACACCCAGCTTTTCCGTGATCAGGCCGGCAAGACCCGTGCCGTAAATGAAGTAGGTGCCGCCCTGGCTGGCGGTGCCAATAGTCATGCTACCTGGCCAATCGGCTTTGTCCTGAGCCGACGCGGATGCAGCAAACGTCAGTGCCATGGCCCCAGCCATAGCGATCATGAACTTTTTCATGAAGTCCTCCCTACATGTTATGACGTGACAGAGTCCGACGCCTCCTCTGGGCCGGACCTTCCGCGAGCTAAGCGCCGGCTTAAGCCGGAGGCAACGTGGCGTGGTCGCCCCTCACCCGCGCCCGACGCTTTTCACGCCGCCCATGGGGGGAAATCGTAACATTTCGAAGAGTCCACGGGTGGAAAGCCACCCATTGATTGTCCCCACAGACGGGAACCGAACCGATCTTGGCCTCAGCCTCAGCCGTCGATAGCCAGATTCTTGTCCAACCCGTGTTTCTGCATCTTCTCGTAGAGCGTCTTTCGCGAGATGCCGAGCTGTTCATAGACAGGCTTCAACGCACCCCCATGGGCTGCAATCGCGCTGGCGATCAATTGCTTTTCATAGGCTGCCACCTTCTCGGCAAGACGTGTGGCCGCGGCATCAGGATCGGTCGCGACGTCGAGCCCGGTTTCAATGCCCAGAACGAGACGATCGGCAGCATTCCTCAGCTCGCGCACATTGCCCGGCCAGTCGCGCTCGGCGATTTCGGACAGGATCTCCGGCTCGACCTCCATGTCATCGCGACCGTACCGCGCGGATGCTTCGCGCACCAGATGCAGGAAAAGGAGCGGAATATCTGCCCGTCGCTGCGAAAGCGACGGCACCCTGAGCGTCGCGACGTTCAGCCGGTAGAAGAGATCGGCGCGAAATCGCCCGGCAGCCACCTCGCTTTCGAGATCGACCTTGCTGGTGGCCAGGAAGCGGACGTCGAGCGGCACGGCCTCGTTGGACCCGAGCCGCGTGATGGTCCGCTCCTGCAGGACACGCAGGAACTTCGCCTGCAGGTCGAAGGGCATGGAGCCGATTTCGTCGAGCAGGATCGTCCCGCCGCGACCATGCTCGAACTTGCCGTAGCGCGCACGGATCGCGCCTGGAAAGGCTCCCGCTTCATGACCGAAGAGCTCGCTCTCGATCAGCGTCTCTGGTAGCGAGGCGCAGTTGATCGCAATGAAGGGTCCTCTTGACCGCGCACTGACATCGTGCAGGCTGCGTGCCACAACCTCCTTGCCAGCACCCGTCTCGCCAATGATCAGTGCATCCGCCTCGGTGGCGCCGATGGCGCGGACACGGTAGCGCAGGTCGACCATGACGGGCGTGCGCCCCGGAAGCCGCGTCTCGATATCGTCGCGCTTGCCCGCGACCGCCCTCAGACGCCGGTTCTCAAGCACCAGCGACCGGCGGTCGAGTGCATGTCGCACGACACCGGCGAGCGCCTGGCTGCCAAACGGCTTCTCGATGAAGTCATAGGCGCCTTCACGCATCGCCTTGACGGCAAGCTGCACCTCGCCATGTCCGGTCACGAGAATGACGGGGATCTCGTGATCGAGTTCGCGGATGCGATGGAGAAGCGTCATCCCGTCCATGCCCGGCATGCGGATGTCACTCACGACCACACCATCGAAACCGAAGCCGACCCGCGAGAGGATTTCCTCTCCGGAGGCGAAGGCCTTGACCTGCAGGCCGTGCAGTTCGAGCGCCTGACTGGTGGAGAAGCGCAGCTCCTCCTCGTCATCGACGAGCAAGACCTGTCCTGAATTCATTCCGCCGCCTCGTTCAATGCTTCCGCTTGCAGGAGTTCGATCCGAAACAACGCGCCGCCGCCTTCCCGTTTGCCGACTGTCAGGCTACCGCCGAAATCCTTGATGATATTGTACGAAATGGAAAGACCGAGACCAAGCCCCTTGCCCACGCCCTTGGTGGTGAAGAAGGGATCAAAGATGCGCTCGACGATCGCCGACGGGACGCCCGGGCCGCGGTCTGCGATCTCGATCACCACGCGTCCCTGTGTGCTCCGCGCCGAAAGCTCGATCTTGCGGTCCTCCAACCCCTCCACGGCATCGCAGGCATTGGTGAGGATGTTGACCAGAACCTGCTGCAGACGCACGGGGCCGCCCTGCACGGCCGGCAGATCGGGCTCGAAACTGAGAGACAGGCTGGCATCGGCGGTTCCGAGGCGGGCCGAGACGATCTCAAGCGTCTCGCGGACCACCTCTTCGATAGAGATCGGGCCAAGCTTCTCGTTCGGCTTGCGGGCAAAGTTGCGCAGGTGACGCGAGATCGAGGCCATGCGGTCGATCAGGCTGGAGATGCGCCCGAGATTGTCGCGTGCTTCTGATATCCTGTTGCGATCGATCAGCATCGTTGCGCTGTCGGCATAGGTCTTGGCGGCCGCGAGCGGCTGGTTGAACTCATGCGACAGAGCCGCCGACATCTGGCCGAGACCGGCGAGCTTGCCAGCCTGGATGAGATCGGCCTGGGTCTGACGCAGTTGCAGGTTGACGCGCGCGAGATCGGCCGTCCGCTCCTCGACCCGCCGCTCCAGTTCGGCCTGCGCCTCGATCTGCATGTGCATCCGCTCCTGCAGCCGTGCGCGACGCTGGATGACAACGGCGAGCCCCAGAACGAAGAGGCAGAGAAACAGCAGGATGGCGACCAGCATGGTTCGCGCCTGGGCGTGGATCGTGCCGGTGTCGAAAAGCACTTTCACGGTCCAGTCGGCATCCGGCATATAGTGTTGCAGGACGAGATATTCGCGATTCCCATCGCTCTGGTTGATGGTCATCAACACATGATCGTCGAGTGCGCCACGCTTGATCGGCAGGTCCCGCAGGACGGCGTCCGAGTACCGCCGCGAGGCCGAGGTACGTTCAAGACGTTCGGGTGTCAGCGGCAGCACCGAGGCATAAAGCCATTCCGGATTGCCGGTCATGAAGATGATCCCCTCGGGATCATGCACCAGGATCTTGTATTCGCCGCCGCGCCAGGACGTTTCGATGTCTTCGATGTCGACCTTGAAGGCGATGACGCCGCGAACTGCACCATTCACTTCGATCGGCGAGGAGAAATAGTAGCCGCGCTTGGCCGATGTCGTGCCAAGCGCGTAGAAACGCGCCTGCTTGCCCGCAGCCGCTTCGAAAAAATAGGGGCGATAACTGAAATTCTCGCCGACGAAGCTCGCCTCACCGTCGAAATTGCTGGCCGCGATCGTGTTTCCATCCATCGTCATCACATAGATATCGGAGGATTCGAGTAGCGTGTTGATCTCCTTGAGATAGCGATTGGTCGCATCGCGAAGGGCCGGATTGCCCGGGTCCAGCACAAGCTCCTTCATGTCGTCATGGTCGGCGATCAACGCTGGCAGGGTCTCATAGCGGCTGAGATGGCCCGATAGCGCCGAAGTCGCCAGGCGCAGCGCACTGTTGGCCTGTAGCGACGCTTCGTCCATGACCTTGCGCGTCATCAACCGATTGCCGACAGTCATCAGCGCCAGGCTCGCGGCAAGCAATACGAGGACAAGCGCAATGATCATGCGCCGGGCCACAGCCAATCGCCGTGCGGGTGGTACCATTCCGATCGTCAAATGCGCGCTCCTCATCGTCCCGAGGATAACTGCCCGGCTGCAGCTTTCCAAGCCGGCTTGCACGCGCGACTGTCTGCTCGCAAAAAAGCCGCCGACCCACAGGGAACGGCGGCTCATGATCTTGCAGCGATCGACGGCAATCAGGCGGCGCGATGCTGCGTGTGCGTGGCCTGCTGACGGCGGCCTTCGGGAGCCAGCTTGAACTGGTTGACAAGCTGCATCAGCGCATCCGCCTCGTCGGCTAGTTGACGGGTCGCGGCATTGGTTTCCTCCACCATCGCGGCATTGCGCTGGGTCATCTGGTCCATCTCGTTGACGGAAGAGTTGACCTCGGCCAGCGCATTCGACTGGTCGCGGCTGGCCATGGCGATAACCGAGACGCGGTCGGCGACGGTGATGATGTTGGCCGAGATCTCGGCGAGCACAGAACCCGTCTGCTGCACAAGCTTGGCGCCGGAAGAGACTTCCGTGCTCGACTTGTGGATCAGGTCCTTGATCTGCTGGGCAGCCCCCGCCGATCGCTGTGCGAGCTCGCGCACTTCCTGGGCGACGACAGCAAAGCCCTTGCCGGCTTCGCCCGCACGCGCTGCTTCGATGCCCGCATTGAGCGCCAGCAGGTTGGTCTGGAAGGCGATCTCGTCGATCACGTCGATGATCTGGACGATCTGGCCCGAGGCATCCTCGATGCGGCCCATGGCGTCGATGGCGTTTCCGACAACCGTCGACGAAGTGTCCGCGCGGCCCTTGGTATCAGCGACGATGTTGTTCACTTCCTCGGCCCGCTCCGCAGACGACTTGACGGTCACCGTGATCTCGTCGACGGCAGCGGCCGTTTCCTCGAGCGAGGCCGCCTGCTGCTCGGTGCGCTTGGCGAGTTGGTCGGCTGCACTGCTCATCTCGGCGGCGTTGCGCTGGATCATGTAGGTATTCGAGCGGATCTGCGTCATCGTATCCTGCAGGTGCTCGAGCGACTGGTTGAAATCGTTGCGCAACTGCTCGAGACGGCCGTGGAACGGCGTGTCGATGGTTTCGGAGATGTCGCCCTTGGCGAGACGGCCGAGACCGGTGGCCAGCGCATTGACGGCGAAGTCGATCTGGCGATCGATCTCCTGCTTTTCGAGATCGTTGCGACGACGCTCGTCCTCCGCCTGAGCGCGCTCGGCTTCGCTGCGGCTCTCGATTTCGATCTTCGAGAGTGCGTTCTGCTTGAAGACGCCGAGCGCACGGGCCATCTCGCCGATCTCGTCAACACGGGCTTCGCCGTTGATCTTCGTATCGAGAACACCTTCGGCCAGGCGACGCATGGCGCCAGTGATCTGGCCGATCGGCCCCTTGAAGGTCATGACAAGCCCGATGCCGGCGAAGATGGAGATCAGGATGCCGAGTGCCGTTGCGCTGATGGAAATCGAGTTGGCTTCCTGACGTTCCTGCCCAGCCGAAACCTTCTGCATTTCGGCGAAGGTCGTGAGTTGCTGCCAGATGATGTTGAGGTCAGCGGCAGCCTCTTCGAAGCTTGCCTTCCGTTCCTGGCTCACCTTTACGAGTTCAGCACTCGCGCCAATCATCGTATCGACAGCGGGGCCGAGATCCTTCTTCACCTGCATCAGGATCGGCTGATCCGCAGCGGTCTTGTCCAGTGCGCCAAGGAACTTCTTCACCGCGTTGAACTGCTGCTCCAGCAGCATGCGGTTCTGCTCGGTCGGCTCCAGCAGGAAACGGGCCATCATGATCTGCACGGCGTAGCCGGCGGCCATGACCTGTCGCCCGTCTTCGATGACGGCCTGGGCCTTGGCAAGCGGCGCATCGAGTTCGCCGAACTTGATCGTCGCTTCCTTCATCTTCTGCTGTGCTGCGAGGCCGAGATAGGCGTTGAGCTGCGTGAAATTGCGCAGCTGACCGGCCATTCTCTTGAGAGCATCCTCGGACTTGTCATTGGTGGCAAGCGCTGCCTTGAGGTCACCGCCGATCTTTTCCAGCGTCTTGGCGGCCGACAGGTTCGCCTTCGGCAGCACCTCCACCAGCACCTGCTGGCGGGCAATGATTTCGTCGATACGCTCCCCGATAACGGCGAATTTCTCATCCGGCGTCTTGGCCTTGGTGAAGGCGGAATTGGTTTCCGTCAGAAAGGTACCGGTGCTGCGGATGCTTTCAGCGTCTCGCAGCATGGTCTTGGCCGAAGCATCATCCGCCTGCACAGCGCGCTCCATGGTGGCCATGGCGGCCGTGACGCGTCCCTGAGCGACGACGACCTGTTTGCCACCCTTCTGCAGGGTCTCGACAAGGGCGGTCTCGGACGCATGGAGCCTCCAGAGATCGTCGATATGGACAAAGACCTGATCGATCAGCTTGCCGGCCTCTTCGAGTTCACCACGACCATCGGCGTCGGGAGCAAGCTGCGCAAGCGTGCTGTCCAGATCACGTCGCTGCTGCTCGAGGCGACCAGTCAGATCAGCCTTGGCCTCTTCGGTCGTATTGGCGAGAAAGCTGCTCATGGAGGCGGAGACGTCGCGGAAACCGCTTAAGGACTGGAGTACGCTGTTCGAGATTTCGATGCGGCCCTGCAGCAGTCCCGATGCATAGAGCCCGGTAAAGCCGACGGCGGAAATGCTGATGACGAAAGGCAGAATGAAAATCAGCACCTTCGTCTGGATGTTAAAGCGCGACAATATACGGTCAATGAACACGGTCTTGGTCTCCTCCGACATCGGCGACGAGCAAAGTTTGCTGTCGTCGAAGTCCATGTCTGAATCGGACGGAGCATGGGCAAGGAAGACTAATATGAGTTTAATAAGACCGCTCAGATTGGCGCATGGGCAGTGCTGGAGACCGATCCGAACGACCCGCCAGACCACAACCAAAAATAGAGATTGAGCACACAATGAGGGGCACACGAGATGGATGATCCCGCATGCCCCAACTTAAGCCTGTCTCCCGACCATAAGAGGAGGATGTCAGCGCATATCCTCGATGGCGACCGCATCGACATCGGTATAGTCGACATTGTCGCCGGCCATGGCCCAGATGAACGAATAATTCGCCGTGCCGGCCCCGGAATGGATCGACCAGCCGGGGGAAAGGACAGCCTCTTCGTTCTTCATGATGATATGCCGCGTCTCGTCCGGTTCGCCGAACAGATGGAAGACACGGGTCTTCTCCGCCATGTCGAAATAGAGATAGACCTCCATACGCCGGTCATGGATGTGGCAGGGCATGGTGTTCCAGACCGATCCCTTGGCCAGACTCGTCATCCCGACCACCAACTGGCAGGTCTTCACGCCTTCGGGATGAACGAACTGAAAGATCGAGCGCTCGTTGCTGGTTTCCTGCGCGCCGAGATCGAGCCGCTTGGCGTCACCGATACCGATGTGGCGGGCCGGATGGCGAGTATGTGCCGGAGCACTGAGCAGGTAGAACTTTGCTGGCTCATCAGCCGAGATGGAGGCGAAACTGACCGACGACCCCATACCGGCATACACCATGTCCCGGGTGCCGGCTTCGAACCGTTCTCCGTCAACCGTCACGACGCCTGCCCCGCCGATATTGACGGCGATCATCTCACGACGCGCGAGAAGCTCCGGCGTACCAGCCGGCTTGATCGTTTCGAGCGGCAGTTCCAAGGCGAGCGGCACGGCCCCACCGACGATCATGCGATCGTAGTTCGTATAGTGAAGCTGGATGCGGCCCGGCACGAAGAGCGGCGGCAGCAAAAAATTCGAACGCAATTCATCCGTGCCGAAACCGGCAGCGGTCAACGGATCGATGGCGAAGCGATTGGTAAAATCGGTGTGCGACATCATTCCTCCCATACATGTTATGTGAAGTTATCATACATGTTGTGTATCGCGCGGCAAGGGAGAAAATCGTTCATCAGGCGACACGCGACAGCGGACTATGTGTGCGCCATGAGAAAGTCATAAGACAGGTTGTCAGCCACGCGGCAACGGATAGGCCACCTGGCCATCCTCTTCGCCCCTGGGAAAGGCGCCCTCCCGGTTGCGCCGTTCGGCGTCCCTGTATCCCTGCGGACTGATCCCGATATAGCGCTTGAACATGCGGGAGAAGTAATAGGCGTCCGCATAGCCGGAGAGAGCGGCCGCCCGCTTCACCGTGCATCCACCGGCTAGCAACCCCATGGCGCGCTCCATGCGCTTGAACTCCTGGAACTTGTCCATGGTCCAGCCGACGCGCTTGCGGAATTCGCGCTTGAAGTAATCCGGATTGTAGGGTGCTGCCGCAAGAACCTGGGCGGTGATCGCCTCGTTCAGCGGATCGGCGGCAATCTGGCTGGCGGCGACCATGATCGCCAGCGACAGCTGGTCGGGATTGGCGACCGTCCCGACCGACTGCTCACGCCAACCGATGAAGGCCTGTTCGATATATTCGATCAGCAGGAACATGAAGACATGCTGCTGCTGCAGGCTCGTCGAATAGGGCGGCGCCGTCTCGCGAAAGTGCCGGACCACTTTTTCCAGCATGTCCCAACGCGCGAGCTTCACCGACAAGGCGAGATCCATCTGGGCGATGAGGTCGAGGCGACCGAAGAGATCCAGCGTGAAATGCTGCGCAACCCCGGTATAGGGCTCAACCGAAGCCGACCGCCCGACGAACCGCGTATCGGCCGGCAAAAGCATCGCCGAACCCGGCTCCATCTCCACCGTCTTCCCCTCGACTTCATAGATCCCGCGACCGCTCAGACAGATCACGAGATCATGCACCCGGTTCGATTTGTCGATCGACCAGGTCTGCGAATGCTGCATGCGTATGGTCGAACGTGTCAGGTTGAGCGCCAGCGCCTGCATCGGAATGCCGCTGAGAACACTACCTTCAGTTTCGTCCATCATTTTTCCCCTATTTGTCGATTTCCGCGCGAGACGTCTAAAGAGATATTAGACACAGGACCGGTCGACTTGGGAAGACCGGGGAGGATATCAGGAGGAGGAGGGTAGACGGCGGGACGGGCCACGGAGGTAGCCGGTCGACGCCTCGTCCACCCTGCATATTGCGATGCAGAAAACGGAATACACGCGCCCGGTCACCATCGCCTATGTCGGCGGCGGCTCGCTCAATTGGGCGACGAAACTGATGGGCGACCTCGCCCAGGATGGAACGGTGCCGGCGACAGTCCGGCTCTATGACCTCGACCATGCGGCCGCCGAGCGCAACGCCCGTATCGGCACCCGCTACGCCGCCCGCAGCGAGGCCGGGGCGCCCGTCACCTATACGGCAGAACGCACGCTTGAAGCCGCCCTCACCGGTGCAGACATCGTCATCATCTCGATCCTGCCGGGCTCCTTCGAGGACATGGCGAACGACATTGCGATCCCCGAGCGCTATGGCATCCGCCAGTCGGTCGGCGACACCGCCGGCCCCGGCGGCTTCATCCGCGCCATGCGAGCGATCCCGATGATCGCCGAAATCGGCCGCGCCATCGCCAACCACTGCCCTGAGGCTTACGTCTGCAATCTGACAAACCCGATGTCCGTGCTAACGGGTACGCTCTACGCGGTCTTTCCGGAGATCCGTGCCTGGGGGTCCTGCCACGAGGTCATCAAGACCCGCAAGATCATGGCCTATCTTGCCAACCGCCGCGCCGGCGACGTGCTCTACGGCTACCGCGATGCCAAGGTAAACGTGCTCGGCATCAACCACTTCACCTTCGTTGATCGGGCCGCTGTTGGCGGTATCGACATGATGCCGGCCTATCTCGATTTCGCGAGAGAGCATCATGCGACCGGCTGGCGTGAGTCGCCGCTCGATCCTGCAAACGAACACGATCGCTACTTCACCGACAGCTTCCTCGTGAAGTTCGATCTCTCGCTTCGCTTCGGCATAGCGGCAGCTGCCGGCGACCGCCATCTCGTCGAGTTCCTGCCCCAGTCGTGGTATCTCGATGATCACGCCGCATGGAAATTCGGCCTGACCCCGGTGGAGTTCCGCATGCGCGAGCGAAAGGAAAAGGTCGATTATGCCGATGCTCTGGACAAGGGCGCCGACCTGCCGCCAGCCCGCGCCTCGGATGAGGCCATCGTCGAGCAGATCAAGGCTCTGATGGGCGGCCCCGAGCATGTGAGCAACGTCAACCTGCCGAACCGGGGGCAACTCGCCGGCTTTGCAGAGGGCACGATCGTCGAAACAAACGCCCGCTTCAGTGCACTCGGCATCCAGCCCATCGTTGCCGGACGATTGCCGCAGGCACTCGAGCTGCTCGCCCGCCCCCATGCCGACCGGCAAACCGCGCTTGTCGAGGCGGTACTGGCTGACGATGTCGACGCGCTCTTGCCGCTCTTTGTCTCGGATCCGCTCGTCGCCGCTCTTTCACAGGGAAAGGCAACCCGCCTCTTCCGCGAAATGGTCGCCGCCACCCAGCATCGTCTGCCTGAAACCTTGGCCAAAGCAGGAGGTGCAGCATGAGCGGAGACAGCCGTTATCTCGGGCTCTTCTATCTGGCGCCCTACATCATCGGGTTGCTCATCTTCACGGCGCTGCCCTTCGTCATCTCGCTCTACCTGAGCTTCACCGACTACAATCTGATGAGCGCGCCGATCTTTACCGGCCTGGACAACTACATCAGGCTCTTCACGAGCGATCGTACCTTCATCAAGTCGCTCAGCGTCACCCTGTTCTATGTCTTTGTCACGGTGCCGCTGGAGCTGTGTTTTGCACTCTTCATTGCGGTGATCCTGAACTACAAGCTGAAGTTCATCAATCTCTACCGCACGGCCTTCTACGTGCCCTCGATCCTTGGTGGCTCGATCGCCATTGCCGTTCTATGGCGCTACATGTTCGCCGATGTCGGCCTGATCAACATGGGTCTCGCAACAATCGGCATCGAACCGATCAACTGGTTCGGCGACCCGACCAATGCCATGTTCACGATCACCCTGCTGCGCGTATGGCAGTTCGGCTCGGCCATGGTGATCTTCCTCGCCGCACTCCAAAGCATCGACAAGAGCCTTTACGAGGCCGCCGCGATCGACGGTGCCGGCAAGTGGAAGAGCTTCGTCTACATCACCCTGCCGCTGATCACGCCTGTCATATTCTTCAACCTGATCATGCAGATGGTCCAGGCCTTCCAGGAGTTCAACGGCCCCTACATCATCACACAGGGCGGCCCGCTGAAAGCCACCTATTTCCTGCCGATCTACATTTATGACGAGGCCTTCCTGCGCTTCGACATGGGCTATGCCTCGGCCATCGCCTGGGTGCTCTTCCTCATCATCATGGCGCTCACCCTTATTGCCTTCTGGTCCTCGCGCCACTGGGTCTACTACGCCGGCGACAAGCGGAGCTGATCATGACAGACCACGCCCTCCCCCACGTGACCGCAGACATCGACGAAGTCGACAAAATCAATCGCCGCGATCTGCGCCGACAGAAGCTGACTACCGTGTTCCGTTATGCCCTTTTGACACTGGTCGGCCTCATCATGCTCTATCCGCTGGTCTGGCTGATCGGCGCTTCGTTCAAGACCAATTCGGAGATTTTCGCCAACCCGGGTTTCTGGCCGGACAACCCGACGGCGGATGGTTATATCAGGGGCTGGCAGACCTCGACGCCCTACACCTTCGGTACCTTCTTCCTGAACACGCTCTGGATCGTGCTGCCGAAGATCATCGGCACGGCGATATCCTGCACCGCTGTCGCCTATGGCTTCGCCCGCTTCGATTTTCCGTTCAAGAAGCTGCTCTTCGCAACCCTGATCGCGACGCTACTCCTGCCGAATGTCGTCACCCGCATTCCGCAGTACCTGCTGTTCCGCGATCTCGGCTGGCTGGATACCTATCTGCCGCTCTGGGTCCCCTCCGCCTTCGCCGGCGACGCCTTCTTCGTCTTCATGCTGGTGCAGTTCCTGCGCGCCATTCCTCGTGACATGGAGGAAGCAGCGCGCGTCGACGGCGCCAATACCTGGCAGGTGCTGGTCTTCATCGTCATTCCGCTGCTGATGCCGGCCCTGATTTCGGTCTGCCTCTTCCAGTTCATGTGGACGATGAACGATTTTCTGGGACCGCTGATCTACATATCCTCGGTCGACAAGTTCCCCGTTTCCCTGGCGCTGAAGCTCTCGATCGACACGACAGAGGCCTTCGAATGGAACCGGGTGCTGGCGATGTCGGTGCTGACACTTCTGCCCGCTCTCACCGTCTTCTTCCTCGCCCAGAAATACTTCATCGACGGCATCTCCGCCGGCGGCATCAAGGGATAAGCTCATGGCCCGGTTGCAACTGAAAAACCTCGAAAAAGACTATGGCGCCTTCCGTGCCGTGCATGGCATCAACCTCGAAGTCGAAGACGGCGAGTTCATGGTCCTGGTCGGCCCCTCCGGCTGCGCCAAGTCGACAACGCTGCGCATGATCGCCGGCCTCGAACGGATCACAGGCGGCGAAATCCGCATCGGCGGAGAGCTTGTCAACGACAGAGCCCCCGGCGATCGGGGTATCTCCATGGTCTTCCAGAACTACGCGCTCTATCCGCATATGAAGGTGAAGAAAAACCTCTCCTTCTCCATGCGCCTCAAGCGCCGCCCGCAGGCGGAAATCGACGAGGCGACTGACAAGGTGGCGGGCACGCTGGAGATCGGCGCCCTGCTCGACCGCCTGCCGAAGCAGCTCTCCGGCGGTCAGGCCCAGCGGGTCGCCGTCGGGCGTGCGCTAATCAAGAAGCCGCAGGTCTTCCTCTTCGACGAGCCACTCTCCAACCTTGACGCCAAGCTGCGCGCCTCCATGCGCGTGCGCATCACCGATCTGCACAAGCAGTTGAAGGCCGACGGCATGGCGGCGACCGTCATTTATGTCACTCACGACCAGACCGAGGCCATGACCATGGGCGACCGGATCTGTGTCATGAAGGACGGCCACATCATGCAGGTGGCCGATCCTGTCACCCTTTACAATCGCCCGGCCAACGCCTTTGTCGCAGGCTTCATAGGCAGCCCGGAAATGAACCTGATCTCGGCTGAGCTCTCTGGAAACGGCGAACTCGTCACGGCCGGGCAGACACTCTCCATCGTCAACGGTCTCAGCGAGCGGTTGCACACCGACGCCCCACGCGAAGTGACGATCGGCATTCGCCCGCAGCACTTGCGCATCACGCCACCCGAGACCCCGGGCACGCTGTCGGGGCGCATCAGTCATGTCGAGTTCATGGGCCACGAAGTCTATCTCTACGTGGATATCGGCGGCGAACGTCTCATCGCCGTCGTGCCCTCCAGCCAATATGACCGGTCCGCCATCCGCGACGACCGCGTCTGGCTGAGCCCGGATATCCGGTCCACGCACATCTTCAACCGAATGACGGGCGAGAACATCTCGCTCGCCGACTGAAGCCGTCATCGTTCTAACTTGGGAGGAGCCAGAATGAGAACCTTGATCATGACCGCCGCACTTCTTGCGGCAACCAGCCTGAGCACTGCCTATGCTGCCGATCTTCGCATGTCCTGGTGGGGCAGCGACGATCGTCATATCGCAACGCAGGAAGCCTTGAAGCTCTGCGGCGGCAAGTTCGGCCATACCATCTCGCCGGAATTCACCGGTTGGACCGGCCACCAGGAGAAGATCACCACCCAGCTCGCCGGTCGCACCGAAGCCGACATCATGCAGATCAACTGGCCCTGGCTGCCGATCTTCTCGAAGAACGGCGACGGTTTCGTCGATCTCAACCAGTTCAAGGACGTCATAGACCTCAGCCAATGGGCAGAGGCGGATCTGAAGAGCGGCAGCGTTGACGGCAAGCTGAACGGCCTGCCGGTCTCGACCACCGGCCGCGTCTTCATGTTCAACAAGACGACCTATGACAAGGCGGGCCTTGCCATCCCCACCACCTGGGACGAACTGCTCGCCGCAGCCCCGGTCATGAAGGAAAAGCTCGGCCAGGATTACTATCCCTTCGAAGGCACAGCCCTCGATGCCCGTCTGGTCGTGATCCTGCGCACCACCCAGAAGACCGGCAAGGACCTGATCGATCCCGCCACCAACCAGGTCGCCTGGACGGTAGAAGAGCTGGCCGATGGCCTGAAATTCTACCAGACCATGGTCGACCAGGGTGTCATCAAGTCCTGGAAGGACGTCGCCGCCGGAGGCAATGCGCCACTGCATGAAAACCCGGCCTGGGCCAGCGGCAAGATCGCCGGCACCTATCAGTGGGACAGCACCTACGGCAAGATCGCCGGTCCGATGGAAGACGGCCAGCAACTCGTGCCGGTCAAGCTCCTTCAGGTTGAAGGCGCAACAACCGAAGGTGTTTACCGCAAGCCCTCCATGCTCTTCGCCATCTCGAAGAACAGCAAGGAGCCGAAGGCGGCAGCCGAAATCGTCAACTGCCTGCTGAACGATCCGGAAGCCATCAAGATCCTCGGAGCAACCCGTGGCGTACCCTCGAGCAAGATCGCGCTCGACGAACTGACCAAGGCAGGCTCGATCAAGCCGGTTCAGGTCGAAGCCAACAAGATCGTGCTGGAAGGCGCTGGCGTCGGCGTCTCGCCGCTCAACGAGCATCCGCGCGTCACAGATGTCTTCGACAGCACCTTCGAAGCCTTCGCCTATGGCCAGGCTTCGGCCGAAGACGCCGCCGCCGAGATCATCGACGGCATCAACAGCGCGCTGACCGGCATCTGAGGAGGACGATCTTGACCGACGGCCCTATCCAGCTGCTGCACCGGACTTCTAGGACAGCAACCCTCACGATCGAGGCAGACGCACATCTGTTCGCTCTCGACCGGGTGTTGCCCTGGGTGCTGCAGCTGGGAGACGGCACGACGGTCAAGACCGGCAGCGCGACCTCGGTCGTGCTGTCCCTCGACGGTCTCGAATCGGAGAGCGAGTACCGCTTCTCGACGGCGATCGGTGGGACGACCTTCCGAACAGCCGACGAGCCGGCCTTGGTCGATATCCGCGACCACGGCGCAAGCCCTGACAGCCTCGACAATACCTCGGCGATCCAGTCCGCGATCGCTGCGGTGCCGGCGGGTGGAACACTCCGGCTGCCCGCCGGCTCCTGGACTTCAGGCCCGCTTTTCCTGAAGAGTGACATGACGCTGCTGATCGAGGACGGCGCGGTTCTGCAGGACATCGGCACACGCCAGGGGCGCACGATCCTATCCGCCCGGCATCCGGACGGACGCGTGCTCGGCACCTGGGAAGGGGTCGCGGAAGCTTGCTTCGCCAGCCTCCTCAACGCGATCGATTGCGATAATCTCACCATCTGCGGCAAAGGTATCGTAGACGGCGGCGGCGACCGCGGCGACTGGTGGACCTGGCCGAAGGAAACCCGCGACGGAGCCCGGCGCCCGCGCACGATCTTCCTGTCGGGCTGTCGCGATCTGACCATGACTGGCATCACCGTTCAGAATTCCCCCTCCTGGACTGTCCATCCGGTGCTTTGCGAGGATGTTCTCGCGGCGGGACTGACGATCCGCAACCACCCGGACTCGCCCAATACCGACGGGCTGAACCCTGAATCCAGCCAGAACATTCGCCTGGTTGGCCTCGATATATCCGTCGGCGACGATTGCGTGGCGATCAAGGCCGGCAAGCGCGATCCGCGCGGCGGCCCGGATCGGCCGACCCGCAATGTCGAGATCCGCAACTGCCTGATGCAGCGTGGCCATGGTGCCGTGGTCATGGGCAGCGAGATGAGCCAGGGGATCAGCGACGTCACGATCAGTCGCTGCCATTTCATCGGCACGGACCGGGGCCTGCGCATCAAGACCCGGCGTGGCCGTGGCGGTAGCGTCTCCAACATCCGTGTCCATGACTGCCGCATGCAGGATGTCGCGACCCCGATCGCCGTCAACGCCTTCTACTTCTGCGATGCCGATGGCCGCTCCGACTACGTCCAATCCCGCGCCGCCCTGCCCGTCTCGGCCACCACGCCGAAGATCGAGGGGATCGACATCCGCAATCTCGAGGTTTCAGGCGCCGAAACAGCGGCAGCCGTCTTCTACGGGCTTCCGGAATCGACGATCGACGCAGTGTCGATCGACGGTATGCGCATCGCCTATAGCGCCGATGCAAAACCCGCCGTGCCGGAGATGGCCTGTCATCTGCCGGAGCTGCGCCATGCCGGCATCATTGCCGAAAACACGAGGTTCAGTCGTCTGACGCGCCTCTCACCCGCTTCCATTCACCCGGACCCATGAAGACCGATGCTAATTTCCTATTTCGACGACTACGCCCGCGACTACGAACCCTACAAGGCAGGTGCCTGGTGTTATGAGGACGGCTGCCTCTATCGTGGCCTCATCACGCTGCACGAAGCGACGGGGGACCGGCGCTGGCTCGACCACCTGACCCGTCTGGTGGACGCCCAGGTGGATGCCGACGGCGGTCTTGCCGACTACAGGATCACCGAATTCAACATCGACAACATTCAACCTGGACATGCACTGCTTTACCTCCACCGGCTGACCGGCCAGGCCAGCTATCTGGATGCAGCACGACAGCTCGGTCGACAGTTGACCCATCATCCCCGCATCGCAAGCGGCCCCTATTGGCACAAGCTGCGCTACCCGCATCAGGTCTGGCTGGATGGCCTCTATATGGCCATGCCGTTCAAGGTCGAGCTTGGCCTGGCATTGGGTGATCAAAGCCTCATGGACGACGCTATCGCCCAGTTCAACACGGCGCTGGACCTGACTTTCGACACAGCCTCCGGCCTCTATCGCCACGGCTACGACGAGTCGCGACTGCAGGACTGGGCCGATCCCAATACCGGCCTGTCGCCGGCGCATTGGGCCCGTTCCATCGGCTGGCTGGCCATGGCCTTTGTCGACGTGATCGAGCATCTGCCGGAGGGCGATATACGCCGCCACCTGTCGGCGCGGTTGGAAGCGCTTAACGATCGGCTCGCCGCCCTGATGACAAAGGATCATCGCTGGCTGCAGGTGATCGATGCGCCAGATACGAGGGACAACTACCCAGAAAGTTCGGCAACGGCCATGTTCGCCTACGCCCTGCAGAAGTCCGAGCGCCTCGGCATCGACCGACATGCGGCCCTTGGGCGGTCAGCGCTTCAAGCACTTGCAGATCTCGAAGTCAGACCTGTCGAGGGCGGGCGGCGGCAGTTGCAGAATGTCTGCTGTGTCGCGGGCCTCGGCCCCTTCCACGGTATCTATCGCGATGGCAGCGTTGCCTATTACCTCACCGAAGCCATCCGCCCCGACGACATCAAGGGTGTTGCTCCGCTGATGATGGCTGAGGCCGAGCGTCTACTCGCAAAAGGCACCGCCCTTGCCCAAAAAGGCGAGGGATGGCGACCGCCGGCGGTGAACGCCGTCTGACGCGGAGCATATGGACCGCCGGCGGGGGAGCCGACGGTCCTGTCTTGAAGCTCAACTCGCAGCCTTCTGCTCGACATCCGATGCCGCACCCGGACGGACATCCGTCCAACCGAGATTGCCGGCATAGCGCCAGGCCATCTGACCCTGCTCGTCGAGCGTGAAGAGATGCAGCCAGCCATTGTCGAACAGGGCGCGCACCTGGGCATGCCGCTTGAGGATGTCGGCGATCGCCTCCTTGGGCGCCTCGACGGCAACCGTCAGACGCAGTGGCTCGTGGACGAAATTCTCCCCGTCGTGGACCGACTGCCAGGGGAGCCCGGCCCGCATATTGCCACCATTGCCCTCGACGACGCCGATGCCACCGACGACATTGTGCAACAGCTTGTTGCCAGCACCAAAGAGCGACGGCGCAACCGACGAGCCGAAATACTGCAGGCTGATCCAGCTCGCAACGACGACGGGGGCCGTCAGGATCAGTTCGAGGATCTTGAAGCCCTCGTCCTTCTTCCAGACATAGTCATGCAGGAAGGCCTGACCTTCCAGCGACCGGCCTGCCGTCCTTGTGCGCGGTGCCGCGATGAAGGCGCGGCAGCCCGCGAGCCCGAGCTCGGGCCGGACTTCAGACCAATCCCGACTGCGCTCGATGACGCTCTCCGCTGAAGCCCGAGGCAGACGCCGCGCCCGCTCGGCGCGCGTCAGGCGGCCGGCCTGGGCAAGCCACTGCCGGATGCGAACGATATCCTCCGCTGCGAGGTCGTTCTCCAGGTCGCCTTCGAACAGCGTCACCGTATCAGTCGTCGTATCATGCAGGCCGCCGAGGAAGACGGTATCGGTCGGGATGGTGATCCCGTTCAACGCCAGCTTTTCCCGCACGGCCCGGTCGTTCAGCAGATCGGCCAGAAGACGCGCGTTGACGTCGCCCGCATAGCCGCCACAGGCGCCGCAGTGAAGGGCGCTGGCATAGGGGTTGTTGACCACATTCGCGCCATGACCGGAGATCAGCACGAAGCGGCCGAAACCTTCGGTGAGCGACATGGCCTTGAGCACGGTTTCAGCAACCACCGCCCGCGTGTCGAGATCAAGGCTCGGGGCAAAGCGCGGCTTGGCCGCATCCGGACCCTTGCCCTTGCCGAAACCGAGACCGTCGCGCATCAGCTTGCCGGCATAGACGGGGCCCATCGCCTCGACGAAGGCGAAAGAGGAAACGGCGGCCAGCTTGAAACGGCCCCAGGCGCGAGTGGCACGGGCGCTGAACCGCGCCTGCTGATCGGCATCCTCATCGTGATCGACGGCGCTGCAGCTGAAGACGGAAGGCTTCAGGAGAACCGGCAAGCGATGCTCTGATACGTCGGAGGCAAAGCCCTTGTGGCTTGCACCCAGACCAAAGAAGCCGGCAAAGCCGAGTGTGCGAACAGCAGGATCAACGCTTTCGAGCGCGCGGCGGAAGACTTCCGAGCGCACGTCGATGCAGAAGGCCGCCTGCAGGACTGGCCGCAACTCGGCAACCTTGATAGATGAGGGTGCAGCAAGCGTGGCCGCGAGCTTCCGCTGTGCTGCGCGCTCGGCAGCGACCTGCAGCAACCCGTCGATGACGGTATCGAAATCCGGGCTGACCGGCTCGACATGGGCGCGCCGCACCTGCTGCCACTCGCTCTCGATATCCGTCTTGTGACGCGCATAGAGCGCCTCTTCGAATACGAGCCGGATCGCCAGCAGTTCAAGCGCCGTTGTATCCGTGCGGCCGTCGACCTCAGCCTTGAACTGGATGTGGCGCGCGAATTGCGCCCAGCCCCCGACGGTCAACAGGAGCTGATGGAAATAGGTGCCGGGCTCGGCACCAAGGCCGAGGGAGACAGCCGCCCGTTCGATCGCCGCATATGGTGTCTCCGGCGTTTCGTCGACATGGATGCTGAAGCCTTTCAGGCCCAGGATTTCCGGCGTCAGGTCGTGGGTCGCAAAGGCGCGCCAGGCGGCATAGAGCCCGTTACGCCGGGAAGCGGCCCAAAGGGCCTGCCCCTGATCGAAGAAACCGGCCGCAAAGGTGCCGATGCGCTCGGAGACGAGGCCCGGCCAATCCTTGCCCGTGGCCCGCGCGGCAAGCTCCGCGATCGTCGGGAGTGCCACAACCGGCTGCAGCTCCTCGCCAACGGCAGCCTTGAGCGCCGGCAGGTCGATGCGGTTGAAAAGCGCGCTCGACTGGAGCGCTGCAACCAGATCCTCATCCGTGATCTCGCCCTTGGCGATCTGGTCGGCATAATGCTTGCGCGGCAATGCCAGCCTGACGCCACTGATCCGGGCGAGCCGGGCCGCCGTCTGGTCGAGCGTCTCGGTGATCTGGCCTAGGAAGGGGTTGACGGCAACGGTCGCTGTCAGCGGCCAGGCCGGCGGGATGGCCCGCACGGCCTGATCCGCCGCCAGCACGAGTGCTTCACCATGCAGGGTGTCCACTGTGGTCATCTCGGTCATCGGGTTCACTCCTTCACTGAAGCAGGCGTTGCGGAGGTGGTGCGCGGAAGCGTCCAGCCACCGAGCAGGCGATCGAAGAGGGCATTGACATAGAGGCCGTTGGCCAGATGGACCCTGAGGCCTGCCGCCGCCGGATGATAGGCCCAGAGCGGGAAGAGCGACTGGGCGACCGCCACCACGCCGAAGGTGACGACGGCGAGCAGCATCAGCGTCCACTCAAGCGGCCCGGGCTGAGGGGTCGCCGGCAAGGTGCCAAGCATCAGACTGTCGGAAATGCGCTGCAGGGCGAAGTAGGCCGTCGCCGCCGAGATCGAGTAGAGCGAGGTCCGCCAGGTCAGCGCCCGGGGAGCCGCATCCGCCAACCCTTGAGCGATCAAGTAAGCGACGCCGAAGATCAGGATCGCCCCAAGCGCGAGCGCCTGCGGCGGCTTGTCGGCAAAGCCGAAAAGCAGACCGATCACGGCATAGATCGTCAATGCCAGCAGGAAGGCGCGGCCAACTGCCTTGGCATTGGGGATCGCGACCGGACCGGGGCGCTTGATCGAGGCAACCGTTTCGATGGCCGAGCCGGAGGCGAGGAAGGCATGTGCCTTGTAGAGCGAATGGGCGACGATGTGCAGAAGCGCAATCGGGAACAGTGCCAGGCCACATTGCAGGATCATGAAGCCCATCTGCGCGACCGTGGACCAGGCGAGCGAGGTCTTAACCGCCGACTGGGTGAGCATCACGAGACTTCCGAACAGCGCCGTGAAGCCGCCGACCATGACCAGCACCGCAAGCACCACCGGCGCCTGCAGCATGACATCGGCAAAGCGGATCAAGAGGAAGCCGCCGGCATTGACGACGCCGGCATGCAGCAGAGCCGAAACCGGGGTCGGCGTTTCCATCACTTCGGTTAGCCAGCCATGGGTCGGGAACTGCGCAGACTTCAGAAGCGCAGCAAGGGCGAACAGGGCGGCGGATGCGATTGTCAGCGGCAACCCCTCGCCCTCGCGGGCCGCGGCGAGAATGGTCGCGATGTCACCGGTTCCGAAGGAAATGGCGAGAAGAATGACGGCACCGATCAGGGCGGCATCACCGATGCGCGAGACGATGAACTTCTTACGCGCCGCGCGCTGGGCGACGATCCGCTCAGGATAGAAGAGCAACAGCTGATGCAGGAGCAGGCTGGTGGCGACCCAGCCGACGACGAGCTGCAGCAGCGTGCCCGACTGGACGAGCAGAAGGACGGCGCCAAGTGTTGCCGTCATCCAGCCGGTGAACGGGCCCTGCCGCCCTTCCCCGTCGAGGAAGGTGCCGGCATAACGCAGCACCACCCAGCCGATGAAGGATACAAGCAGCAGCATCACCAAGCTGACAAGGTCAAGCCGTGACGCAAGCGCAAAGTAGCTAAATCCAATCGCCGGGCTCGTGCCCGGCCCCTGCAGCACCAGCACGACAGCGGAAAGCACGGCGACGAGGATCGAACCGAGAGCCGCGAGTTCGGCAATGCGGATCGCCTGACGCGGGCGAAGGCCGGGCGCCTGAAAGGCATAGAGCGAGGCACCGGCAAGTAGCAGCGGTGCAAGAAGCGGCAACATGTGGATCACGTGATGTCTCCGGTCTGGGCCGCTGCTTGGGAGGAGGCAGCGGCGATCTCACGGACCTGTTATCAGCGGCGTGATCGCAAGAAAAATTCATTGTTTCTGTAAATTCGTTCTATAAAATAGAATAATGTCCGAACTGAACTATCATCACCTCCGCTATTTCCGCGCCGTCGCCCATGACGGCAACCTGACCCGCACGGCCGAGCGGCTGAACCTGTCGCAATCCGCGCTCTCGACCCAGATCAAGCAGCTGGAGGAGCGGTTGGGCCATTCCCTCTTCGAGCGTCGTGGTCGACAGCTCTATCTCACGGAAGCGGGACGCATCGCGCTCGATCATGCCGACACGATCTTTTCAGCCGGCGAAGAACTTGTGGAAACCTTGAAGGAGACAGGAAGGACACGCCGCGCCATCCGCATCGGCGCGCTCGCCACCCTGTCGCGCAACTTCCAGATGGAGTTCCTGCGCCCGATCCTCGGACGCTCCGACGTCGACATGATCTTGCGCTCGGGCAGCACCAGCGAGCTTCTCGGCGCGCTCGAAACGTTGAACCTCGACATCGTCCTGCTCAACCAGGCGCCGATGGCCGATTCCGTAACTCCCTTCATCGCCCAACATGTCTATCAGCAGCGGGTCAGCCTGATCGGCAAACCGTCCTATGGCAAACCGGGCGCGAAGCTCGCCGACCTGCTGGCCGAGCACCCCGTCATCCTGCCGACGCTCGAAAGCGGCGTGCGCTCGCAATTCGAAGCCCTCGTCGCACGCCTCGGCATCACGCCGCAGATTGCGGCTGAGGTGGATGACATGGCGATGATGCGTCTTCTGGCGCGAGAAGGGGCGGGCCTTGCCGTTCTCCCGCCGATTGTCGTCAAGGGCGAGCTCGAAGCCGGAACGCTGGTGGAGTTCGACGCCCTGCCCGGCATGATCGAATCCTTCTTTGCCGTCACCGTGAAGCGGCGTTTTCCGAACCCGCTCATCCGGCCGCTGCTCGAAGCGAGCGAGGACGGCAAAACCGCTGGCGCCTGAACAACGTAAAGCTCAAGCGCATCAAGCATTTGAGAAGGGGACCGCGTGAAGACATCCATCGCCATAATCGGAGCCGGAATTGCCGGCATCACGCTCGGCCGCAATCTCGCCGCTCACGCCGACATCACCGTGTTTGAAAAGAGCCGGGGCCTTGGCGGCCGGATGGCAAACCGCCGCCGCGAGGGGTTTTCCTTCGACCATGGCGCCCAGTATTTTACCGCCCGCTCGCCGTCTTTCAAGGCGGCTGCGGAACAGGCGGTATCACAGGGTCATGCCGGCATGTGGCCACAGGCAGTTCATACGCTGAAAGCAGACGGACTTGTGACAGACAGCCGCCCTCCCGAGCCGCGCTATATTGGCCTCCCCGCCATGAGCGGTTTTGCCAACGGATTGGCCGCGGAGCTTGAGATCCGCAAGGAAGCGACCGTTGCGCGCCTTGCTGCCTCCGGGGATGGCTGGGTCCTGACCGACAACGAGGACAAAGATCTTGGCCGTTTCGATCTTGTCATCTCCACCGCCCCCGCTCCCCAGACCATCCGGCTGATGCCGGAGGCTTTTTCCGCCCATGCCGCCCTGAAGACCGTGGAGATGAGCGGCTGCTTCACCCTGATGATCGGCCTCGACGTGCCGCTGGACCTCGGCTTCGACGCCGCGCGCATCGAAGATTCCGTACTCAGCTGGATTGCCGTCGAGGCAAGCAAGCCGGGCCGATCCGAGAAGACCGCGCTCACCATCCACAGCCGAAACGATTGGGCCGAGGCCAACCTCGAGCGCGACCGCGGCGAGGTACAGGCCGAGATGCTCCAGTCCCTCAAGCGGCTTCTCGGCCGAGACCTGTCGACAGAGGCGTGGATCGACCTGCACCGCTGGCGCTACGCCAATGTCGAACAAGCAGTCGGCGAACCCTTCCTCTTCGATGATGACCTTGGCCTCGGCGCCTGCGGCGACTGGTGCCTCGGCAACCGCGTCGAGGCGGCGGCCGAAAGTGCAAGAGCCCTGTCAGAAATGCTGATCGCCCGTCTGCAAGGAGCCTGACCGATGTACCGCGACACCGCGCTCACCAAACTTCTGACCTATGCCGGCGCCCTCCCCTTCTGGGCGCTCGGGCTGGCCCAGGTGCTGGGCTTCCAACCGGCCCTCGCGGCTCATGCCTTTGTCGCCTACGGCACGGGTATCGCCTGCTTTATGGCCGGAACGCTCTGGAGCCAGGCACAGATAAAGGCAGAGAAACCACAGTTGATGCTCGTCATCAGCAATGTCGCGGCCCTTGCAGCCATCGGCGCGCTACTGCTCCACGCCTATGTCCCGGCTCTGACGATGGCGCTGCATATGGCCGTGTTTCTCGCGCTCCTTGCCTGCGATCTTTCCATACACCGCAAAGGCGACCAACCCGATTGGTATCTGGCGCTTCGGCGCAATGTCACGCTTCTGGTGATTGCCGCCTATGCTGTGGTGATGATCCTGACATGAGATTTTTTTGTATCATGCTGTAAGATCTCTCGGGAAGCCGCGACAAATGGGAGCGTGCGGTGTGGCGCTCGAGATCTTGGCAGCGCGGACGAAGTCCGGGGGATCATGATGGGGAATATGGGTAATGAGGAAGTGATCGGCGGATACGGTGCTGCGGCCCCATTTCTCGCCGATGCTGTTTACATGGCGGAACTGCGCCAGCGCATGCTGAAATTTGCGAGCCTTCAGCTTGCCGATCCCGGCCTCGCCGAAGATGCGGTACAGGAGGCGCTGGCAGGTGCGCTGCGCAACGCCAAGGCCTTTGCCGGACGCTCGGCCTTCCGCACCTGGGTCTTTGCCATCCTGCGCAACAAGATCGCCGACCAGATCCGCTTCAAGCGCAAGCAATCGCAGATGATCGCGATGCCGCTCGGGCATTTCCCCGATGAAGACGAACCCCGCTATTTCGAC
The DNA here is from genome assembly GCF_001295785.1 of Rhizobium sp. AAP116. NCBI lineage: Bacteria > Pseudomonadati > Pseudomonadota > Alphaproteobacteria > Hyphomicrobiales > Rhizobiaceae > Rhizobium > Rhizobium sp. AAP116. The sequence goes on along the minus strand of NZ_LJIB01000002.1, from coordinate 304,442 downwards.
GTCAAGGGCCACTGGGTGCCGGAAAACAGGCCGAGCGATTGGGGCAATCCGGAGGTAGAATTGCTGGGCAAGGATTTCTGGCGAGTCTTCGAGGCCTGCCTCGATCATTTGCCCCCCGACCAGGGCCGCGTCTTCATGATGCGCGAGTTCGTCGAGATGGAGACACCAGAAATCTGTGCCGAGATCGGCATCACCACCACCAACATGCATGTCCTGATGCATCGCGCCAGGCTGCGTCTGCGCAATTGCCTCGAAGGGCACTGGTTTGCACCGGAGGAGAGCCTGTCATGATGTGCGAAAATGCCACGAAACTCGCCTCGGATGAACTCGATCGACGCCTGTCGATTGGCGAGACCTTGCGGCTGCGGCTGCATCTCTTCGGCTGTGAAGCCTGCTCGGGCTTTGTCCGGCAGATCGGGATGATGCGCAAGGCGACCCGCCGCTATGTCGCGACCGACGCCTCTGATCCGGATGAACGCTGATCAGCGATCGCCAAGGTCTTCGATCGACTGAAGGACATCCGTTGCGAGTCGTGTCGCAGCGCCCGTCGTGATCGCCATCTGTGGCAGTATCATCCATTCAAGTGTCCAGGCAGCTCCCGACCGCTCCTGCTCATGCACCATCGCCTGATGCAGTCCGGAGATCTGCACGGCGTTGAACCGGGCAAGCGTGACGAGGACTTCGGCTTTGACCGGATTGCGCTTGTGCGGCATGGCGGAAGAAGCTCCGCCGCCGCCGATCACAGCCGTGCCGTTATCCGCCATCAGCGCCAGATCCTGGCCGATCTTGCCGAAGCTGCCGCTGATCTGAGACAAAAGACCGCCGATTTCGGCGATGATGCCGCGCTGGCTGTGCCATTGCGGGCGGTCGGCAAGCGAGAGCAGATCGGCAAGCCGGGCACGCACGGGAACCGCTTTATCGCCGAGCTTTTCGAGCGTGCCGGCAGCCCCGCCGAGTTGCAGAGGCAAACCCGATTTCAGCATATCCTGAACAGCGGCCTTCTGGGCGACGACCGGCGATTTCCAGCTCGACAGGCGGTCCGAAACCGTGATCGGGATCGCAGCCTGCATGCGCGTGCGCCCCATCAACGGCTTGGCACCGAAACGCGTATCCAGAGCATCGAGCGCTGCGGCCACGGCTGCCAGTCGTTGATCAAGGATCGAAAGTACCGTCGTCAGCCGCAGCATCAGGCCGGTATCGATGGCATCCTGGCTGGTGGCGCCGAAATGCAGATGTTTGCCGTGTTCACCAAGGGCTGCCCGCCATTGCCGGACGAGATCGGGAATGACCACGCCATCGCGGCCGATCGACTGCTTCAGGGCATCAAGATCAGCGAGGAACGCCTCCGGCAGAGCCGCGATTGCGTGTGAAGCCTCCGCAGGGATCAGACCCTCCGCAGCCTCCGCCTCGGCAAGTGCCACCTCGAAACCGAGCATGGCTGAAAGCTCGGCTGAAGCCGTAAACTGGGCGCCGATCTCCTCATCGCCCAACAGGCCTGATAGTATCGGATGGTCGAAGGCGGATGCGGTCATACAGATATCGAGGCCCTTCTCAGATGTCGAAGAAGACCGTCTCCTTCTCACCCTGCAGGTGGATGTCGAAGTGATAGGTCGAACCATCACGCTGCGCAATCAGCGTCGGCACGCGCACGCGGTGCTCGATGCGCGCGAGGATCGGATCCTCGGCATTGGCCGCCTCTTCGTCGCCGAAATAAAGGCGCGTGTTGAGGCCGAGATTGATGCCGCGCGCGACGATCCAGAAGGAGATATGCGGCGCCATCAGGCGTCCGTCACGGAAGGGCAGGCGGCCCGGCTTGATCGTCTCGAACCGGTATTCACCCGTCGTGAGATCGCAGGGGCAGCGTCCCCAGCCGGTGAAGTTCGGATCGGCGCTGCCACGCGTCTCGGACGGGCTGTTATAAAGACCGTCGGCATCCGCCTGCCAGATTTCGATCAGCGCATCCTTGAGCGGCGTGCCTGAGCCATCGATGACACGACCGGTCACGGTGATGCGCTCGCCGCGCGTCTTGTCGTTGACCATGGCTGTACCAAGATCGACCGGATAGACGCCCTTGATGTCGGCGAAGTTCGGCGTGAGGCCGATATGCACATAGGGGCCTGCCGTCTGCGAGGCGCTTTCCTTGAGATAACCGAGATCCTGGACCATCAATTTCCCTCCATCCGGTTTTCAAACAGGGTGGAACGCCGTCCGCGCAAGACGATGTCAAACTTGTAGGCACGTGCATCCATCGGGATCGTCGCCGACCAGTCGAGTGCAGCAACCAACTGCTCGATCGCCTCGCGATCCGGGATCGTCAGCACGATCGGACACTTCCAGATCATCGGATCGCCCTCGAAATACATCTGGGTAATCAGGCGCTGCGAGAAGCCATGGCCGAAGATCGAGAAATGGATATGCGCCGGCCGCCAGTCGTTGACCCCGTTCGGCCAGGGGTAAGGACCGGGCTTGATGGTGCGGAAGGCATAGTAGCCGTTCTCGTCGGTGATGGTGCGCCCGCAGCCGCCGAAATTCGGATCGAGCGGTGCGAGATAGCTTTCCTTCTTGTGGCGATAACGTCCACCGGCATTGGCTTGCCAGAACTCGATAAGCGCGCCGGGGACAGGACGTCCGCGTTCATCAAGCACACGCCCATGCACGATGATGCGCTCGCCGATCGCGCTCTCGCCTGATTTGGCGAAGTTGTGGATCAGGTCGTTGTCGAGCTCACCCAGAATGGAGTGGCCAAAGACGGGGCCCGTTATCTCGGACTTGGTGCCATCAAGCGACAGCAGCGCCTTTTGCGGCGAGCGCAGGACGGAGGTCTTGTAGGTCGGGGTATAGGCCGGCGGATGCAGGTTGCGGTCGCGCGCAAAGAAGGCGCCCGTTTCCGGCTTCTTGTTCGAAAGGTCAGTCATGGCTCCCTCCCCCGGTCTCGCCGGCATCCAGCTTATCAAACACGTGCTTGGCGATCTTGAAAGCCCTGTTGGCGGCGGGAACGCCGGCATAGACCGCGACATGCATCAGCGCTTCCGTGATATCCTCACGGCTCGCCCCGGTATTGGCGGTGGCGCGCACATGCATGGCGACTTCTTCGTCGTGGCCGAGGGCTGCGAGCAGTGCGATGGTGATCATCGAGCGTTCGCGCGGGCTGATACCGGGCCGCGACCAGACGGTGCCCCAGGCCCCCTCCGTGATCATCTCCTGGAACGGCTGATCAAACGGCGTGGCCGACGCCGAGGCGCGATCGACATGGGCATCACCCAGCACACGGCGGCGGGTCGCCATACCCTGCCGATAGCGATCTGAAGGACTGCGGGCATCAGCCATGGGCTGCCTCTCCTGAAATAACGGGCGCGAGAAAGGCCTCGATGATGGTGGTGAGCATTTCCGGTTGCTCGACACAGGGGATGTGTCCGGCGTCATTGATGATTTCATAGCGCGCGCCGGGGACGAGCTTGGCAAGCGACAGCACGAGATCGGGTAGTGTCGCCCCATCCTGGTCGCCGACGACGCAGAGCGTCGGGACAGCGATCTGACCGACAACTTCGGTATAATCGGCATCGCGGATCGCAGCACATGTGCCCATGTAGCCGTCGACCGGCTGGCGGAGCATCATGTTGCGATAGCCAGGGAAGGCCGGGTCACTGCTGCGGAAGGCCGGCGTAAACCAGCGCTCCATAACACCATCCACGATGCCCTCAAGACCATCCTCCTCGATGGCTGCGATGCGGGCAGCCCACATCTCCGCCGTCCCTATCTTGTGGGCCGTGTCGCAGAGGATAAGCGCCCTCACCAGATCAGGCCGGCGGGCATAGAGGCCTTGCGCAATCAGACCGCCCACGGAAAGCCCGCAGATGACGGCATTGCTGACCTTCAGATGCTCCAGCAAACCGATCAGGTCATCGACATGGTCTTCGATCGAGTACGGGGCCTGCCCGACATCCGAAAGCCCATGCCCGCGCTTGTCATAGGTCAGCAGCGGATAGCTGCCGGCAAGCCGTACGATCACGTCGCGCCAGATGCGGAAATCGGTTCCGAGCGAATTGATGAAGACGATGACCGGCTTGTTGCCCGGCCCACCAATGATCTGGTGATGCAGGCTGACGCCGTTGACCTGAACGAACTGCACGGGTTCCTCCTCCGTTGACACCATATTGCTCACGCGATTTGGTTAGGTAAAATGATGTTCTCCACGAAACACCTAACCATAGGGTTATGTTTTGCCATGATCGATAACCGGATCAAGTTTCGCCATCTGCAGACCTTCGTGGAGGTTTCGCGCCAGAAGAGCGTGATGAAGGCGGCGGAACTCCTGCATGTCAGCCAGCCTGCGGTGACCAAGACCATCCGGGAACTTGAGGAAGTGCTGGGCGTCGCGGTGTTCGAAAAGGACGGACGCGGCATCCGCATCACCCGCTATGGCGAAGCCTTCCTGAAGCACGCAGGTGCAGCACTCACCGCGCTCCGCCAGGGTTTCGATTCCGTCTCCCATGCCCTGCATGCCGACGCCCCGCCGATCCGGATCGGAGCCCTGCCGACGGTCTCCACCCGCATCATGCCGCAGGCCATGACCTTGTTCCTCAAGGAGGACGTGCCCGCCCGCATCAAGATCGTCACCGGCGAAAACGCCGTTTTGCTCGAACAGTTGCGGGTCGGCGATCTCGACCTCGTCGTCGGCCGTCTCGCGGCACCGGAGCAGATGACCGGCTTCTCCTTCGAGCATCTTTATTCCGAGCAGGTGATCTTCTGCGTCCGCGCTGGTCATCCGCTCCTCTTGGCCGGCTCCGACCTGTTCGGCGAGCTTGAGCGTTATCCCGTGCTGATGCCGACCCGGGCGTCGATCATCCGCCCCTTCGTCGAGCGCTTCCTGATCGCAAACGGCATCTCCGGCATACCCACGCAGATCGAAACGGTGTCCGACAGCTTCGGCCGCGCCTTCGTGCGCCAGACGGATGCCGTCTGGATCATCTCCGCTGGCGTCGTGGCAACGGACCTCGCCGACGGCACACTGGCGGCCCTGCCGATCGACACCAGCGAAACGAAGGGGCCGGTCGGTCTGACGGTTCGGGCAGATGCCGTGCCCTCCATGCCGCTGGCGCTTCTGATGCGCACGATCCGCGAGGCAGCAACGGAAGCGGCAAAAGCCTGACGCTCAGGGCAGCAGCGGCTTGAGCCTTGCCTGCATCTCCAGCATCGCCTCCAGGCAATGGGCGGCCAGATCGGCGGCGGGCAGAATTGCAGCCGGCGCGCCGACATTGATGGCAGCCACCACACGGCCCCGGTCGTTGCTGACAGGAACGGCAATCGAACAGAGACCGATCTCCAATTCCTGGTCGATCACTGCATATCCCTGCTGCCGCACCTTGGCGATTTCCTCTTTCAGCAAACGAGGATCGGTCAACGTCCGGGGCGTATGCGCCTTGATCTGCGAAGCGGCGAGGATGGCATCGACCTCGGCATCCGAAAGCGCGGCCAGCAGCACCCGCCCCATCGAAGCGCTATAGGCCGGCAGCCGCGACCCCGGCATCAGGTTGATCGACATGACCCGCTTCTGTGCAGCGCGGGCGATGTAGACGATCTCGGTATTGTCGAGAATGGAGGCCGAGGCGCTATGCCCGACACGATCCGACAACTGGTCGAGATGCGGCTGCAGCAGAACCGGCAGCGGCGTGGCGGAGAGCCAGGCATGACCGATCCGGAGAATCTTCGGCGTCAGCGAGAAGAACTTGCCGTCATAGTCAGCATAGCCGAGCTCCGAGAGCGTCAGCAGGCAACGCCGTGCCGTCGCCCTGTCGAGGCCGCTGGTTTCGGCTGCCTCGGTGATGCTGAGCCGCTGGCGCTCCGGCCCGAAAGCTTCCAGCACCTTCAAGCCTTTGGCAAAACCACCCATCAGATCGCGCTCACCGATCGTCATAGCCCACCACCCATATTCGTGCGATTATCGAACAAATATCAAATATCGCACAAAATGCTTGCTGTCGAGGTTTTCACGATCATATTTGGTGACAGGAGAAAGCGGCCAGACCGCGCTCGAGGAAACGGGAGTTCCCATGGACAAGAGAATTGCTAGCCTGGCGGATGCCGTGGCCGAGATCGGCGATGGCGCAACCGTCATGATCGGAGGCTTCGGCGGCTCCGGCGCACCGATCGAGCTCATTCACGCGCTGATCGACAAGGGGCCGAAGAACCTGACGGTCATCAACAACAATGCCGGCAACGGTCGCATCGGCATTGCCGCGATGATCGATGCGGGTCTCGTGAAGAAGATGATCTGCTCCTTCCCGCGCTCCTCCGATCCACGCGCCTTTACCGACCGTTACCTCGCCGGTCAGATCGAGCTGGAACTGGTGCCGCAGGGCACTCTGGCCGAGCGTATCCGCGCGGGCGGTGCCGGCATCCCGGCCTTCTACACGCCCACGAGCTTCGGCACGGAACTGGCCGAAGGCAAGGTGATTGCCGAGTTCGATGGCCGCAAATACGTGCAGGAGCGCTGGTTGAAGGCCGACTTCGCCATCGTCAAGGCGCATCTCGGCGACACGCATGGCAACCTGACCTACCGGATGGCCGGCCGCAACTTCAATCCCCTGATGTGCATGGCCGCCGCCAAGACCATCGCCCAGGTCTCGAAGATCGTGAAGCCCGGCGAGATCGATCCGGAACAGGTGATCACCCCCGGCATCTTTGTCGATGGCGTCGTTGAAGTCGCCAACCCGCAACAGGAAGAAGCGCTCATCCGGGCCGGAGTGGTATACGCATGACCGAGACAGCTGCAATCGACACCCGCGAGGACATCAAGCTCTCCAACGCCCAGATCGCCTGGCGCGCGGCCCAGGACATCGAAGACGGCGCCTATGTGAACCTCGGCATCGGCTTCCCGGAAATGGTGGCCAAGTTCCAGCCTCAAGGACGCGAAGCTATTTTCCACACGGAAAACGGCGTGCTGAACTTCGGCGAAGCGCCAGCCGCGGGCGAGGAAGACTGGGACCTGATCAATGCCGGCAAGAAGGCGGTCACGCTGAAGCCGGGTTCTGCCTTCTTCCACCATGCAGACAGCTTCGCCATGGTCCGCGGCGGCCATCTCGACGTCGCAATTCTCGGGGCCTATCAGATTGCCGAAAATGGCGACCTCGCCAACTGGCGCGTCGGCTCCAAGGGCGTCCCTGCCGTTGGCGGCGCAATGGATCTTGTGCATGGCGCAAAACAAGTCGTCGTCATCACCGAACACGTGACCAAAGATGGCAAGCCGAAGCTCGTCGAGCGCTGCACCTTCCCGCTGACCGGCGTCGGCTGCATCACTCGCGTCTATACGAGCCATGCGGTGATCGACATCGTCGACGGCCGCTTCGTCGTGCGCGAAAAGCTGGCTGCAATGACCATGGACGAGCTGCAGGCCATGACCGGCGGCAAGCTGCATACCGACGGTCCGGTCGCCGACCTCGTCGTGCCGGCCCTGTGAGGAAAAACCGATGACCGAAGCCTTTATCTGCGACTATATCCGCACGCCCATCGGCCGTTTCGGCGGTTCGCTCTCCTCCGTCCGCGCTGATGATCTCGGCGCCGTACCGCTGAAGGCGCTGATGGAGCGCCATGCCGGCATCGACTGGGAAGCCGTGGAAGATGTGATCTACGGCTGCGCCAACCAGGCCGGCGAAGACAACCGCAATGTCGCCCGCATGTCGGCCCTGCTCGCGGGCCTGCCCGTCTCAGTGACCGGCACCACGATCAACCGCCTCTGCGGCTCCGGCATGGATGCCGTCATCACCGCCGCGCGTGCAATCAAGGCTGGGGAAGCCGAGCTGATGATTGCAGGCGGCGTCGAAAGCATGAGCCGCGCGCCCTTCGTCATGCCCAAGGCGGAAACCGCCTTCTCCCGCAATGCCGAGATTTACGACACCACCATCGGCTGGCGCTTCGTCAATCCACTGATGAAGAAGCAATACGGCGTCGATTCCATGCCTGAGACCGGCGACAACGTGGCGATCGACTTCAAGGTCTGGCGCGAAGACCAGGATGCCTTCGCCGTTCGCAGCCAGGCCAAGGCGGCGGAAGCGCAAGCCAATGGCCGACTGGCGAAGGAAATCGTGGCCGTCACCGTGCCGCAGCGCAAGGGCGATCCCGTGATCGTCGACCGTGACGAACATCCGCGCGCGACCTCGGTCGAGGCGCTCGCCAAGCTGAAGCCGGTCAACAAGATGGAAGGTGCCACCGTCACCGCCGGCAATGCGTCGGGCGTCAATGACGGGGCCGCCGCCCTGATCATCGCCTCGGAAGCCGCCGTGAAGAAATACGGCCTCAACCCCATCGCCCGCATCCTGGGTGGAGCGACAGCAGGCGTCCCGCCGCGCATCATGGGCTTCGGCCCGGCCCCTGCCTCGAAAAAGCTCCTCACCCGACTGGGTCTCACTCAACAGCAGATCGACGTGATCGAACTGAACGAGGCCTTTGCCAGCCAAGGCATTGCGACGCTTCGCGATCTCGGCATCGCCGACGACGACCCGCGCGTCAACCGCAATGGCGGCGCGATTGCGCTTGGCCATCCACTCGGCATGTCGGGCGCCCGCATCGCCGGAACGGCAGCCCTGGAACTGAAGGTATCAGGCGGGCGCTATGCGCTCTCCACCATGTGCATCGGCGTCGGCCAGGGCATCGCGATCGCCCTGGAACGGGTCTGATAGAGAATTGAAGGCGCCCCATGTGGGCGCCTTTTCATTTCAAGGGTTGAGGAAGGCCAGGATCAGCTGATGCACAGCACCTCCCGGTGACATCTCGACCTGGTCGTATTCGCTATGGCGCGCCACATGCGCATCCGATATCGGCTTCAGCTGGGCCTGCAGCGCCGCGCGGACCTTCTTGCAGCCCGGATCGTTCTCGTTGCGCAGGCCGATGGACACATCCTGGATCGCTTGCGTGAGGTCCTTCATGAACTGCCCATGCAGTTTCTCGTGCTCGACGATGCCGTCGTAAAAGGCCTGCCACTTTGCCGCCACGTCGGGAGAAAGCTTCTGAGCGGGCTTCGGCAGCGTATAGGTAATGATCAGCTTCGGCTTGGCAGACGCCAGAACGCAAGCCTGCCCCTGCTGCTGATAATCCCGCTGCCAGGTGAGCTTGAAGGTCGTATGGGCAATTACGCGACCAAGGCTCAGTTTCGGGCCACGCTCGCCGATCGACTGGTAGAGCGCCATCGGCGATGCACCATTGACGTTATAGTGATCGACCTTTTCCGTCGCCTGCCACTCCTGAGCGGCGGCCGGCATCGCTGCACTGAGAACCACGAAAAGGCCAACAAACGCATGAAGTCTTGCTGTCACGATCAAAAAAGCTCCCTGGATCAGCAATCCTGATATCTGCGGCACATGGGAACTGCAACGAGCATCTGGCCTGAAGCGCGCCGCATCGCCGGAATTTGATAATCAGCAATTTCCGTAATTTTAACGGAATCTCATATAGGTTATTCGACTTGAAGCGACGGGGAGAAGCTGCAAGCGTGAACGACAAGGGGACAACACAGGGCATCCGGAAACATGCAGGACGCTGGCTCGACCTACTCAAGGTTCCGAACGGCAATCCAGCGCTGACCGCTGCTCAGTTCGAAGCCTTTTCGAAGCAGGTCCCGCTTCTGTATTTTATTCTCGCGACCAACATGGTCTCGCTGGCCTGGACGCATCAGGGTGCGGCGCCCGACTATCTCGTCGTCTATCTGCCGGTGGTGATGGCGAGCCTCTTTGCACTGCGCTCGCTGATCTGGCTGCGCGGGCGCACACGTGAGCGCACGCCAGAACAGGCCTATCGACAGTTGAAGGCCACGAACATCCTGTCCTTTCCGATCGCGGTGTTCTGCACCGCTTGGTCGGTCTCGCTTCTGCCCTATGGCGACCCATACCAGAAGGCCCATGTCGCCTTCTTCATGGCAATCACCGTCATCGGCTGCATCTTCTGCCTGATGCATCTGAGGTCGGCAGCCCTGATAGTCACGGTCACGGTCAACCTGCCCTTTTTCGTGGTCATGCTCCTGTCGGGCGAGCCGACCTTCATTGCGACCGGCGTGAATGTCATTCTGGTGACGATGGCGATGATCATGATCCTCGTCTCGCATTACCGCGACTTTCGCCAACTGCATGAATCCCGCAATGTCCTGATGCTGCAGCAGCACGCCCTCCAGGAGCAGAACAAGGCGATGCAGGCGCTTTCGGACGAGAACCTGCGCCTTGCCAATCTCGACAGCCTGACCCTGCTCGCCAACCGCCGCAGCTTCTTCCATATGCTCGAAACGGCCTTCAGCCGCGCCAGCAGCAGCAATGGCAGGCTGGCTGTGGGTGTTATCGATCTCGACGGTTTCAAGCCCGTCAACGATCTCTACGGTCACTCGGCCGGTGACAAGGTGCTGATCGAGATCAGCAACCGCCTGTCGACGATCACGGACGAGCGGCTATCGGTCTACCGTCTCGGCGGCGACGAATTCGGTCTGCTTCTGCAGGGCGGCGTGGCCGAAAGCGATGCAGTCGCGCTCGGAGAAAAGGTCTGCGAACTGATTGCCGAACGCATCAATATTGGCAGCGGCATGGTCCAGGTGACCGGCTCGGTCGGCTTTGCGCTCTATCCTGACGTCGGCGCGACCGGCCAGGAAATCTACGAACTCGCCGATTACGCCCTCTATACCGCCAAACGACGTCATCGTGCCGGCACGGTCATCTTCAATGCCATCCAGGCAAATGAACTGAATCGTCAGAAGATCGTCGAGGAAGCCCTTGTTTCTGCTGACCTAGACAAGGAACTTTCGCTCGTTTACCAGCCGATCACCTGCGTCGATCGGCGCGTCTGCATAGGCTTCGAAGCTCTTGCCCGCTGGGAAAGCCCGCGGATCGGTCAGGTATCACCTGCGGAATTCATTCCCGTTGCGGAGCACAACGGCCGCATCACGCTGATGACACGCATGCTGCTGAAGCGGGCGCTGAAGACCGCCTCACTCTGGCCCGACAACGTCTATCTCTCCTTCAACCTTTCTCCGCACGATCTGACGTCACCGGAGAACACGTTGAAGATCGTCTCGATTGTCCTGAAGAGCGGCTTCGACCCACGCCGCATCAATTTCGAAATCACTGAAACCGCCGTCATGCATGACTTCGAGCAGGCAAGCGCGTCGATCCAGATGCTGCGTGAGCTCGGCGCCGGCATCTCGCTGGATGACTTCGGCACCGGTTATTCGAGCTTGAACCACGTGCACAAGCTGCCGCTCACCAAGATCAAGATCGACGGCAGCTTCGTGCGCAACATTCACACCCGCCGCACAAGCTTCAACATCGTCAAGTCGGTGCTGGCGCTGTGCTACGAGATGGAGCTGGAAGCGATCGTAGAGGGCGTCGAAACCGAAGAGGAACTGCGCATCCTCGAAAACCTCGGTGTCCGAGCGGTCCAGGGGTATTATTTTGGGAAACCTATGACAGCGGAGGAGACGTTGAAGCGGCTCGCCCTGCAGGACGCCCAGGCCCTCGCTTCCTGAAGACGTCACTAAGGGCGCATACCCATCGACACCTTGAGCCTCCGAACCGTGTCGGCATCCGTGCGACGGACGGATTGATCCTCAAAACCGAGTTCGACCAGTCGATCCTGCCCCATGTCAGCCTGGCTGCACGAAGCATGCAGTTCGCGGATTTCAGGGACAGCGAGAAAAATGGCGGCATTTTCCGGCCGAACGCCACCACCGGGCATGATCGAGATGCAACCTGCGCCGTGGCGGGCGAGGCGCTTGATCACCGCCAGCCCCTCCTCCGCATGACGCGCGCCGCCTGAGGTGAGAACGCGGGAAAAACCGAGTTCGATGGCAAGATCGAGTGCGGCCTCCATGTCGGCGACCACATCGATCGCCCGATGCAGGGTCAGATCAAGGCATTCAGCGACCTTGATCAACCGACGGATCGCGTCGATATCCAGCGCGGCATCCATCGTGGTCGCGCCGATCACCACACCGGCAAGCCCCGCCTCCCGCGCAGCCAGGATATCCGCCTCCATCACGGCGATCTCATCCTTCGAATAGGTGAAATGCCCGGCACGCGGACGGATCAGCGCATGGACGGGGATCGGTGCATTTGCAGCGATGGCCATGAACCCACGAGACGGTGTCAGGCCGCCCGAGCCGAGCGCAGAGCAAAGCTCAATACGGTCTGCCCCACCGACAATGGCAGCCTCGAGACCCGCAACGTCATCGACGCAGATTTCGAGCAGCGGTCCGGGGGCTTCCTGCCGAGATATCACCATGCTCCTCCCTCAACCTTCCATCTTTACGCGAGGCGTCCTGTCGAGCACCCACAAGAGCCCGACACCCACGAAGCCCGCAATCGACGCGATGATCGCCGTACCCGCATAGTCGCTTATGCTGGTGCCCAGCGCAAACATCAGCGAGGCCATTCCACCGCTGAGGAAAATGTTGACCGCAATCAGCGAGCTGCCGAGACCGGCCCGGTCAGCGATCAGGTTCTGCAGATACGTGATCGGGATCGCGATGATGCCGGCCGCTCCAAGGCCTGCAACGATCGTGAGAAGATAGACGTCCATCGGGCGGTCGGCGAGACCGAGGAACACGAGATAGCTGCAATAGATCAGCGCAGCCGTCACCATGGCGAAGAGGATGGAGGTTCGGGCTTCGACCCATCCCCAGAAGAGGATGAAGATGATCTCAAGGAAGGCGACGATACCGACAATGACGCCAACATCCGCCGGTGTTCCGCCGGCCTTGCCGGTGACGATCAAGGGGAGGACTGTGCCATTGGCATGCAGCATCGCCGAGATCAGCGAAATCGCCAGAAGCCGTGGCAACACGCTTGCCGAGCCGATCTGCCGGATGGAGCGAAAGAAGGAGTAGTGCTGCCGCTCCCCCTCCTGCACCGGCGGCAGCCGATCCAGGCCGAAGACAAAGAGCAGGAGGCAGACGACACAGGCGAGGCTCGCCAGCAGGAAGGCCAGCAGCATGCTCGGCTGTCCGATCAAAAGAGCACCGACGATCCCGGGCACCAGCACCCAGGAGGCGGATAGGATGGCACGAACAGCAGAGTTCACCGCCATCAACTCGCGCACTGCCATACTGGAGGAAACCGCGCGGATATTGGCGAAGATCAGCGAATTGATCGTGCCGAAGACCGGGATCAGCACCAGCGTCGCGATCGCAAACATCACCGGCGTCGGCACCACATAAACGAGTCCAAAACCGATAATGCCGAAGATGGCGGCCAGGATCATCGGCGAGCGGAAGTGTCCGAGCCGGTCCGCCACGATGCCGGCAGTCACGCTGGCGCTGACATTCACCACCGCCGCCAGGAAGATCAGCACCGAATAGACGGCGTCCGACAGTCCGAGTTCACGGATGCCGATCAGCGACATGTAGGGTGACGTCGCAGCGCCAGAGAAGCCGAAGAAGAAGATCGCGGCCGCACTGACCCGGATCGGCTTGTGGCGATAGACCACCGAAAAGGAGGACAACATCAAGGGTACAATCGGGTTGGGGATCGTGCCGCCGGAAGGGCGGCACCGACATCAATGTCTCAAGGGAATCGCGTCGAGAAGAACACCTTTGCCGTATAGCTGAAATCCTTGACGAAGGGATAGCTGGGCTGGTGGCGACGATGGCTGGGCAGGTTCTCGATATCCTGGTTGATCACGCCGTCCGTCAGCGCCATCAGGTTGGGATTGGCGATCGGCGCAAGCTCGGGCGAGAGATAGCCGGACTTGACGACGAGCAGCCGCACCTTGGTCGGGTCGAGACCGAGCCGGGTGAAATCCGCGATGTTGTGATAGGGCCGACGCCGCGCTGCGAGCACCAGCGTGATGGCGCCGATCTTGACGACAGCCTGCCTCTCGCCCGCCGAGCCGGGATCGTCGAGGAAGACGACATCCGCCTCCACCTCGACGGAGGGGCTTGACGGATCAAGCGAACCACCGACCTTGAGCGATACCCGCGCGCCGGCACCCGCTGCAAAGCAGCGTTCGACAGCGGGGCGATCGGTAATGCCGGCAATCAGGACATCATCGATCGACCGCGCCAGAAGCGCCTCAAGCACATCCGCCCGGTCACCGACACCGCCACCGGTCGGGTTATCACCGGAATCGGCGAGGATGATCGGCCGTGTCTCGGTGCGTTCGGCAATGTCGAGCATGTCCTCAAGCGGTCCCGTGACCGGGCCGAAGCGGAAGTCTTCGCGTGCATCCCAGTAGGATTGGGCAATGGCAGCCGTAACCTTTTCCGCCGCAGCCTTGTCGACGGCCGTGACGACGGCGCAGGCCGTGCCGCGCGGCTCGTCAGCCCAGACATAGCCCACCATTAAATTGGCATCCCAGACACCGGGAACGGCGTCGTGTTCCGGAAGCTTCAGATAAAGGCTTTTTGCCGGCTCGTCCTCGGTTGACGTCCGTTCACCGGGCAGAAGTACCGGCACCGGCGCCCAGGCGACGCCCGGCTTCTCCCCGGTCCTGAGCGCCCGAACCAGCATCGACCAGGCCCGGACCATGGTCTCCCGCACATCGATATGCGGCGCCGTCCGATAACCGGCAAAGATATCGAGCTGATCGACGATCTTCTGAGTGACATTGCCATGCAGGTCGTAGCTCGCCGCCACCGGCACATCCGATCCGACAACAGCACGGGCTGCCGAAATCCAGTCGCCCTCAGCATCATCAATGCCTTCGACATTCATGGCGCCATGCATGGCGAGATAGAGCCCGTCGATCGGCAGTGCAGCCTTCAGCCGCTCAAGGAACTCTGCCTTGAAACCTTCATAGGTAGCGCGCGCCAGGGGCCCACCGGGAACCGCACGGGCATGCAGCAGCGGCAGATGCTCGATATCATCGGCATCGAGGAAGTCGAAATACTCATGCGCCAGCAGCTCCGCCCCGCGCAGCACCCGAAAATCCTCGGGCTGCATCAGCACGGGAGACGAGGTCGAGCATTCGGTATGGATACCGCCAACGGCGACGCGGAAACTCATAGGCCTCAGATCCTCAGTAACGGGGGCTCAGACGAACGATGGCGGCAAACCGCAGCCAGTCCTTGTTCTCCTTCGCCGTCCAGGCGGCCTCGGCGATGGCCGGAAGACGCGGGAAGACGAGGTGGTTGAAGTAGTCGCGGGTCAGGAAATGTTCGCACCAGATGCAGGCCTGCACGCCGCGCATACGGGCCGCAAGTTCGGCGGGAAACTCGGCGACCGCCTCATAGGTATAAGTGTGGTGCGGCGGCACGGTGCCGGCCCAGCTTGCACCCGGCTCCTGAAAGGCCTCGTCCTGCACCATATCAAGGTAATAGGCTTGGCCCGGCGTCATGACGACATCGTAGCCTGCCTTGGCGAGTTCCAGCCCGACCTCCGGCTTCTGCCAGGCCATCAGCAACGTGCCCTCGGGATCGACGCCGCCGCCATGGCTGACCTCGTCCCAGCCAGCGAGCTTGCGGCCGCGCTCGGCCAGCATCTTCTGGATCCGCTTCATGAAATAGCTCTGCAGCCCAAAGGTGCCTTCGATGCCTTCCTGCTGCATCAGCTTACGGGCAAGTGGCGAAGCCATCCAGGTATTGGCCGCCACTTCATCACCACCGATATGGATAAGCTTCGACGGGAAGAGCTCGACCATTTCGTCGAAGACCTTGCCCAGCACCTCGTAGGTGTATTCGATCGCCGGGTTCAGCGCATTGTTCGGATAGCCCTGGACCGAGCGATAGCTGTCAGGCGCTTCCTGGCCGTCGACGAGTTCAGGCAGGGCCACCAGCATCGCGGTGCTGTGGCCGGGGACATCGATCTCCGGCACCACCTCGACCTGAAGGGCGGCGGCATGGGCAACGATGTCGCGCACCTCGTCCTGGGCGTAAAAGCCGCCAACCGGCTCGGCTCCATTGCCGAGTTGCGGCAGTAGCGGTTCGTCCGGGCCGCGCAACACGCCAAGGGTCGTGAGCTGCGGGAAGGCCTTGATTTCCAGGCGCCAGGCTTCGTCGTCGGACAAATGCCAATGGAAGGTATTCATCCGGAACCAGGCGAGGATGTCGATCAAACGTTTGACGTCGGCAACGGGGAAGAACTGGCGGGAGACATCGAGATGGCAACCACGCCAGTCGTAGCGCGGCTTGTCCGTGATGGTGCCGGAAATCGGGAAACGGAACGTCTCCGGCTGCGTGCGCGCACCGTGCAGCGTCTGCGAGAGCAGGGTCAGCGCATATTGCAGGCCAGCGACATCGCCATAGGCGAGCGTGATACCATCAGCGGCAAAGTCCAGCCGATAGGCGGAGGCGCCAAGCGCTTCGTCGGACTTGAGGACGATCGCCCGCCCCTGATGCACAGGTGCCAGCGACAGCGGCGCATGGCCGACCGCGAAGAGGCGGCAGAAGAGACGCAGCACGTTTTCGACAGTGCGCAGTTCAACCAGCGAGGCGCCTTCCGTCGGATAAAGCGCGACGGGGAAGCCTTCGCCGGCCACCAGCTCGGCCGATGCCGGCCAGGGCAGCATGGCAAAGGGCTGGGAAACCTTCCCCTCAGGCAACAAGGCCGGCGGCGGGGCACTGTTGCCTCCGCCGAGCATCAAATCCGCGACCGCAACGGCCGCATGCTGGCCGGTCGAGAGCGTGATGTAGGCGGACTTCGCCCCATCCGTCCGATGCTTGGCTGGGCGCCAGAGGCCACCGACCCGGAACGTCCAGGAGGCACCCGGCTGCAGTACGAAGCCGGCCGGCGGCGCGAACTGGTGGAAATTGGCATTGCGCTTCAGGAACACGGCATTCTCGAGGATCGGCTCTTCGGTGTCCTTGACGCGGGTCAGCGACGTATAGGCGAGCTTGAAATCGGCAAGCGCGACATCGGAGAGATTGACCAGCGTGAAGACGAAGGCGCCGCAAGCGTCGCCCTCCACCGGATGCCACGCGTTTTCGAGGCGGAACTGGACTTCTGTTGCCATGGGGAATGCTCCGGGCTTTACGATATCAATAATTGTCGGATTGCGAGAAGGTTCGCGCGAGTTCGGCCTGACCGGCCGTCAGCCCGCAATCGACGGGCAGGCACACGCCCGTGATGGCCGCCGCGTGATCGCTCGAGAGGAAAAACACCGCATTGGCAATGTCTTCCGCAGTCGCGATCCGGCGCAGCGCATACCAGCGCTTGGCCTCTTCGAAGACTTGAGGATTGGCCGCAGCGCGCGCCTCCCAGGCCTGGGTGCGCACAGTGCCGGGTGCCACCGCATTCGCGCGAATACCGTATTTGCCGTATTCGACGGCAATCAGTCTGGTCAGATGAATAAGCCCGGCCTTGGCCGCGCTATAGGCAGGGTGACCGAAGACAGCCATCCCATTGACCGAGGAAATGTTGACGAGAGCGCCTTTGGACACCTTCAGCGCCTCCTCAAAAGCGCGGAAGCACAAGAAGGGCGCTTCGAGATTAAGCGCATTGTCCTTGCGCCAGATCTCGCCATCGGTATCGCCGAGGCTGACGGCCCGCGCCGCACCGGCATTGTTGACCAGCGTATGGACGAGGCCATGGCCGGCCACGCGAGCAGCGGTCTCGGCGAGATCCGTCTCGTCCGTCACATCGCAGGTGAGCGGAACGAAGCGCGGATCGCTTCCGAGCTCAACGATTGCCTTGTCCAATGCAGCCGAATCCAGATCGAGCAGCACGACGACGTCATGGCTGTCGGCCAGACGCTTGGCGATCGCCCGACCAATATCTCCGGCAGCACCCGTTACGACGGCAACCTTATGCGTCACGGCGGATCTCCGACATCGATGCGGACATGGCTCAGTCTCCGAGAAGTTGCCGGTCGTCCCCGCCATCGCGGTGTTCGACCAGCTGTTGCTTGATATGGCGCAGCGTCACTTGCGACTGCTTGCGATTGCGATAGGCAACCAGGCTCGCGATCACGTCGACGACCGCGAGATAGGCAAAGCGCGTCGAGGTCGGCCGGAAGATGTTTTCACCCTCCGGCAGGTCGATACCGATGACGAGTTCGGACGCTTCGGCCACCAGGCTGTTGCTCTGGGTGAGCGCGATCGTGGTGATGCCGTTCTCGCGGGCAAGCTTGAAGCATTTCACCAGCTCGGCATTGCGCCCCGAAAACGATGAGCCGATCAGCACATCGTTGGAGCGTGCAGCAGCCGTCAGCATCAGTTGCATGTTGTGGTCGGCAGAAGCCGTCACCCGCGATCCCAGACGAAACAGCCGGTTCTGGATCTCGCCCGAGATCATCGAGGAATTGCCCCCGGAGCCGAAGGCATAGACCATCTCTGCCCGCGCCAGCCGGTCCGCCACCTTGTCGAGGATGACAGGATCGAGCGCCCGATGCACCATGAACATGGCGTTCTGCGCCTTGGTGATGACATCACTCGCCACGTCGGCCGGCTCAGTGCTCTGGGCCTCCGGGTTGAGATAGCGCACCCCGACATAGGCCGTGCGCGCCAGGCTCACCTTGAAATCGGCGAAGTTCTGGCAGCCGAGACGTCGGCAGAAGCGCGTCACCGTGGGCGGTGAGACCTCTGCCTTCTCGGCAAGTTCGATGATCGAGGCATTGACCGCAAAGTCGAAGGAATTGAGCAGGATATCCGCGATGCGTTGCTCGGAGGCCGAAAACTGCCCTGCCTCTTCCTGAATGCGCGCGAAGATATCCAATGCCTTGCCCTCTCTGTTACTTCGAAGGCTTGAAGGCTACGCAGTCGATCTCAACCTTGCAATCAACCATCATCGAGGCCTGAACACAGGCCCGCGCCGGCGGGTGCTCGCCGAAATACTGCTGGTAGATCTTGTTGAAGGTCCAGAAGTCGCGGGGGTCATCGAGCCACACACCACAGCGCACGACATGCTCGAGGCCGTAACCTGCCTCTTCAAGAATGGCGATGACATTGGCGATCGTCTTGTGGGTCTGCTCGATGATGCCGCCCGGGATGATCTCACCATCTTCCATAGCCACCTGGCCGGAGACATAGAGCCAGCCATCGGCCTCGACGGCGCGGGCGAACGGCAGCCGCTGGCCACCCGCACCTGCCTTCTCGGCCCCGTAACGCTTGATCGTCATGGACACCCCTCGTGCAAATTATTTTCTTCGATCGTTGACAAGCGACCACAAAAAACGGATTTTGACCAGACAAAATCGACATTCATGAAAAGAATTTAAAAACGGGGAAGAAATGCGCGACCCATTCCACAATCCGTTTCCGGCAACGGACGAAACCCGCCACTCGATCTGGGAGATGCTTGTCCCCCGCGATATCGATGCCTTTCTCGCCGCTGACTGGAGCATGGTTGCCCAGGACTTTGTCGAAGACGGCTTCATCGGCATCAGCGGCAATCGCGAAGAAGATCCGGACAAGTGGACGCTGGCCTTCCCCAATCTTCCCGCCTATCGCGACGAGTGGCTGAAGCAGGCCAAGGACTTCGCTGCCCAGACCTATGGCGAGGACCCGCGCACCGCGATCTTCACCACGACGACGCTGGAAGAGATCGAGATTTCAGGCGAGACGGCGCTCGTACGCAAGAAGTTCGACGGCGGCATCAAGAAGACGGATGGCACACTCGACGTCATGCGCTGGCAGACGCTCTATTATTGCCGCCTGCATCAAGGCCGCTGGAAAATCTCCGGCTTTACCGGTTATCTGCCCAATCCGATGGGCAAGCGCTGAACCGCCCTCAAACCCTCAAGACCCCGGAGGTCAGCCTTTGCGCATCTTCACCGCCGCGCTTGCAACGGAAACGAACACCTTCTCCCCGATCTGCATCGACCGGCGCGCCTTCGAGGATTCGCTCTATGCACCTCCGGGACAACATCCCGCGACCCCCACGCTGTGCACCGCGCCGATCACGGTCGGCCGCAAGGTCTGCACTGACAAGGGCTGGACGCTGATAGAGGGCACCGCGACCTGGGCGGATCCGGCAGGTCTCGTCAACCGGCAGACATTCGAGAGCCTGCGTGACGAGATCCTGGATCAGCTACGCGCAGCCATGCCCGTCGATGCTGTCGTGCTCGGCCTGCATGGCGCGATGGTGGCCGACGGTTATCTCGACCCGGAAGGCGATCTCTTGACCCGCATCCGCGAGATCATCGGCCCAGACATCCTGCTCTGCGCAGAACTCGATCCGCACAGCCACCTGACAGAAAAGCGCGTGGCAGCCGCCGATTTCTTCGTCGTCTTCAAGGAATTCCCGCATACGGATTTCGTCGACCGCGCCGAAGATCTCTGGCGGATCGCAGTCGACACGCTGGAAGGCCGCGTCAAGCCGGTCATGTCAGTCTTCGACTGTAGGATGATCGATGTCTTCCCGACCTCGCGCGAGCCGATGCGCAGCTTTGTTGACAGGCTTATGGCCATCGAGAAGGTGGATGCAGACGTTCTGTCGCTCTCGGTCATTCATGGCTTCATGGCCGGCGACGTGCCTGAAATGGGCACCAAGACGATCGCGGTGACCAACGGCAATGCCGACAAAGGCGCGATGCTCGCCCGCGATCTCGGCCTTGAGCTCTTTGCCAAGCGCGGCACCTTCATGATGCCGCAGATCGACGAAAAGACAGCGCTCGACCAGGCGCTCGCCTACCCTGAAGGCCCCGTCGTCATCGCCGACATGTGGGACAATCCGGGTGGCGGAACGGCGGGCGACGCGACCGTGATCCTGGAGGAAATGCTGGCGCGTGGCGTTACCAACGCAGCCGTCGGCATGATCTGGGACCCGATCGCCGTGCAGATCTGTATGGCCGCCGGCGAAGGCGCTGAAATCCCGCTGCGTTTCGGCGCAAAATCGGCCCCCGGCACCGGCCATCCGATCGACGGTCTGGTGAAGGTGGTGAAGGTCGTGCCTTCTGCCGAAATGCGCTTCGGCGACAGCATCGCCCCCTTCGGCGATGCTGCCCATATCCGGCTCGAGGGAATCGACATCATTCTTAGCTCGGTCCGCGTCCAGAGCTACGACCCCTCGCTTTTCACGGCACTCGGCATCGACCCGACGAGCAAACATCTCCTCGTCATCAAGTCGACCAACCACTTCTATGCGGCCTTCTCGCAGATCGCCTCGGAAATTCTCTACTGCGCCGCAGGTACACCCTATCCGAATGATCCGGCCAAGACCGCCTATCGCCATGTGCGCCGCGATATCTGGCCGATCATGGCCAATCCGCACGAGACGCCCGAAGGCAGCGAGGCCGCCTGATGGAACTCCCGCGCCCAAAGCCCGGCCAGTCGATATCAGAACTCTCGACCCCGCTTCCACTGATCGACGAACAGAAGCTCGCCGCCAACATCGCCCGCGTCCAGACCTACATGGACAGCCATGGCCTCGCCTTCCGTCCGCACATCAAGACCCACAAGATCCCTGAGATCGCTGCAGAACAGGTGAAGGCGGGGGCGAAGGGCATCAACTGCCAGAAGATCACCGAAGCCGAGATCTTCGCCGATCACGGATTTGAAGACCTGCTGATCACCTTCAACATTCTCGGCAGCGAGAAGCACAAGCGTCTCGTCGATCTGAACGCCCGCATTTCGGGCCTGAAGGTCGTCGCGGACAGCGAGACCACCGTGCGCGGTCTCTCTTGCGCTTTCTCACAGACGCACCCGCTCACGGTTCTCGTTGAATGCGACACGGGCGGCGGACGCTGTGGCGTCCAGAGTCCTGAAGCGGCCGTAGCACTTGCCGAGACAATCGCCGCCGCCCCCGGCCTCACCTTTGGCGGTATCCTGACTTACCCCAAGGCCGACACCGAGGAAGCCGTCGAGGCATTCTTCGCGACCACGATCGCCGGCCTCGCGGCCCGTGGCATTGCCTGCCCCATCGTCTCCAATGGCGGCACGCCCAGCCTCTTCTCCGCCCACAAGGTGACATCGGCGACCGAGCACCGCGCCGGCACCTATGTCTACAACGATCGTGCCATGGCCCGCTCGGGTCACTGCAGCCTCGACGACTGTGCCATGCACATCCTGGCCACCATTGTCTCAAGCCCGACCAAGGATCGCGCCATCCTTGATTCAGGCTCCAAGGCGCTCACCTCGGACCTCCTCGGCTTCTCCGACTACGGCATGATCGTCGAGTATCCGGACGCCATGATCTCCGTCCTCTCCGAGGAGCACGGCACGGTCGATCTGTCGAAGATTGAGGGGCGACGCCCCGAGATCGGCGAGAAGGTCAGGATCATCCCGAACCACACCTGCGTCGTCTCAAACCTCTTCGATGTCATGACCTTCCACCGCGACGGCATCGTCACCCGCGTGGAGGACGTCGCGGCGCGTGGGCTTGTCTGGTAGCGTCTCGCCCAATTCCCAACCGGCACATTCTATTGCTACTTGGCCGAAGGCTCCGGAATTTGGCTGAGTGCCACTGAGAGCTCTTGCCTGACGCACCCAATCGACGGCAGAGAACTGATGCCGTGCCTCGAACGCACACCGTCTTGCGCATCCGACACGCCCTTATGGGCGCAGAGGCGTACGTAATCCACGATGACGAGCCGGACATCGGCACCGGGCAGAAGCGCCTGATCAAATGAATTGCCCTTGAGCGGCATTCCATCGACAGCATCGAACCCAGCAAAGACACAGTCAATTGCGGGTTTGGAATCCTCACGGTAATAACCGAGATCAACAAGGACGTAGCCGCCAACAGCCCAACCGAACTGTTGGAAACTTGCGGCATGACAGCCAAGGTCTGACTCGGGCAATACAAGCATGCCCTCCTTGAGGAAATCAGGTAGAGGAAGGTCCCGAAGCTGCCTTAGACGTGCTTCCCGATCGGCCGTGAAGAAGTTCTCGACAGCGACGATCGCGATATCCTCCGTTCCCCATGCCCGCCGATAACGACCGGGTCTTTCACGCATAAGGCTCTCGGAGACAGCGCGTGCAAAGGTCGCACCAGCATGAGTTTTGGTGGTTGGCTGCCCGTTTGGATAGAGGAAAATCTGAGTATCCGGCACGAGCGCCTGCACATAGTCGGAGGCTTGTCGCAGCTGCGCTGCGGAATAGTCCGTACCCGCCTTATACGGGCCACTCACGAGAAAGATCGCGAGGAGAAACAGGCAAATGATCAGGAAGCTATAGCCTTGCCGAGCGAATTTATCCCTCGTGGGCGTTTTCAATCCTGGCCCCAATCCATCTCACTATACGGATCTACATATCCCTCTGAACAGCAGAGGAGGCCCGTAATTTTAGTTGTACTAAAGGTGCATTTATACACTCATGTCGCGAAGATTGCCAGTGTTGGACCCTGTCGCAATCTGCTGAATGCGATGGAGCCCAAACGAAAAAAGGTCCGCCCGAAGGCGGACCAGGGGATTGGCCTTTGGCATGGCCGGGAGGAACGAATACCAAGTCTCGACGATAGGAGCCTATAGGATCGGCTCGACCGGTCCTTCTGGCTAGGAGAGGTCCGACGAGCGATGCTTTCGCATCGGTCAAGGAACTCGACGACGCCAAAAGGTCCGGGAAGCCGACCGAAGGTGGCTTATCGCCGGTCTCAGGCGTTGTTGCGCCGCTTGGCCGATGCACAAGCATCGCCTGGCACGCCGCGCCTAGCCAGAGACCGGCAGTAAGCCATCCTATAGGTTCCTATCGTCGAGATTTGGCATCATTCGGCGGCAGTCACAGACGCCGGAAGGTCAAGGGTGCGCCAGTCGATGCGGCGTTCGAGCGCCTGGCCATTGGCATCGAAAAGGTGGCAATCGGCCGCCATGATGCCTGTCACCATCGGCTGCTCGACGCGGATCGGCGCCGAGCCCGGCAAGAGCGCACAATAGGGTTCGCCGTTCTGCAACGCAGCATAGGCGATCGTGTTGATCCCGAGCCGCTCGACGACGCTGGGCGTCACCATGATGTTGATATCGCCTTCGCTGAGACGCGTATGTTCAGGCCGGATGCCAAGCGTCAGCTTTTGGCCGACGAGGTCCGGACGCGCCTCAACCGGGATCAGCGCCGTCTGGCCTTCATAGGAAATCGTCACCCCGATCGCGTCGACACCGACGCAGGTGACCGGCACGAAGTTCATCTTGGGATTGCCGATGAAACCGGCGACGAAGGTATTCTCTGGCTTGTGGTAAAGTTCGAGCGGCGCACCCACCTGGGCGATGATACCGGCATTCAGCACCACGATCCGGTCGGCCATGGTCATGGCCTCGATCTGGTCGTGGGTGACGTAGATCATCGTCGCTTCGAGGTCGCGATGCAGCTTTGTGAGTTCGATGCGCATGTCGGCGCGCAGCGCCGCATCGAGGTTGGACAGCGGCTCGTCAAAAAGGAAGATCTTCGGTTCGCGCACGATGGCGCGGCCGATGGCAACACGCTGGCGCTGGCCGCCGGAAAGCTGGCCCGGGCGCTGCTGCAAGCGTTGATCAAGCTGCAGGATCTTGGCGACCGCACCCACCTTCTCGCGGATCTGCTCTTCGGAGAGCTTCTCGACGCGCAGCGGAAAAGCGATGTTCTCGAAGACCGACATATGCGGGTAGAGCGCGTAGGACTGGAAGACCATGGCGATGCCGCGCTCGACGGGCGGCTTGTCATTGACGCGCTCGCCATCGATGACGATGTCACCATCGGTCGTATCGTCGAGGCCCGCGATCATGCGGAGCAGCGTGGACTTGCCGCAGCCCGAGGGACCGACGAAAACGACGAACTCGCCGTCCTTCACCTCGAGATCCACACCCTTGATGACCTCGAAATGCCCGTACGACTTGCGCACCTTTTTCAGAAATAGCTGACCCACGACCCTCAGTCTCCATTGCCGTTCCTCAAAGGACCGGCCAAATCCGCTTGATGAAATCCGCGGGCCGATCCCGGCCCGCGGAGCCTCGGTTACCCGAGATTACTTGTACTGCTCGAGATCGGCTGCAGCCTTCTTCAGCGCTTCGGCCGGCTCGGTCTTGCCGGTGACAACCGACTGAACCATTTCGATCATGACGTTCTGGAAGCCCTTGTAGTCGGTGAAGAGGGGCTCCGGACCACCATAGGCGATGCCGTCGATGAACGGCTTCCAGAAGGGTTCGTTGGCGACGAACTGGTCGACAACCGCACCTGGACGCAACGGGGTCAGGCCAGCGCCTCCCTGCAGCTCGTATTCGTGCTGGATATCAGTCGAGGTGATGTACTTGGCAAACTCGATCGCCTTTTCTTCGACGCCCGAACCGGAGAAGATCGCAAGGCTGTCGGTGATCAGCAGCGTACCTTCACCCTTGGCAGCCGGACCGACCGGCAGCGGGGCAACACCCCAGTTGATCGAAGTGTCCTTCAGGCGATAGGCAGCACCCGAACCCGCCTGGATCATACCGACCTTGCCGTCGAGGAAGATCGCGCGGATTTCGTTCTGCTCGTAAGCAGTCGCACCTTCAACGGAGTAGGGCGTGATGTCCTTATAGGCCTGAAGCGCGGCGAGGACTTCGGGGCTGTCCATGACGATCTTGTCGCCGTCGATGACCTTGCCGTTATTGGTGTAAACCCAATGCATGAACTGGTGCATGGTGTTGTCGAAGGTCTTCGCCGGCAGACCATAGCCGGCAGTGCCGGTCTTTTCCTTGATCTGCTTGGCGGCAGCGATGGTGTCAGCCCAGGTCTTCGGCGGGTTTTCCGGGTCGAGGCCGGCAGCCTTGAACAGATCCTTGTTCCAGTAGAGGGCCTTGGTCGAGAAAGCGACAGGAACACCCCACTGCGTGTCCTCGAAGGTCACGGTGTCAACGATGTTCGGATAGTAGGAGGCCTTTTCCTCATCCGTCATCGGAACCGGGACGATCAGTTCGTTCTGGGCGAATTCCTTCAGCGTGCGCGAGCCGACATAGGCCATGGCAACGGGCGTGCCTGCGACGGCGAGTGTGGTGGCCTTATCCTGGCACTGCTCCCAGCCGACGACTTCGGGCTTTACCTTCCAGCCGGCATTCTTGCCTTCCCATTCGGCGATGTACTTCTCGTGGATCGGGTCGATCTTGTCGCCGCAATAGATCCAGCTGATTTCCTGGTCCGCGGCCAGCGTGGTGAGCGCCGAGCTTGCGAGCAAGGCGAATGAGCCTGCGAGCATGGTCAATTTTCTTGTCATCGATAGTTCCCCTTTGTTGACAGGTTGAAAGCGTCCGGTTGGCCCGAATTTTGGTTGGCAGCCCTTATTTGACCGCGCCGGCGGTCAGGCCGCTGACGAGGTAGCGCTGCAGGAAGAAGATCACGATCATGGCGGGTGCGATCCCCACGAAACTCGCCGCCATCAGCTCGTTCCAGATGACCTCCTGGCGACCGAAATAGGCAAACAACCCGATCGGCAGCGGCATGTATTCGGTCTTGGAGTTGAAGGTCAGTGCGAAGATGAACTGCTGGGCATAGGCGCCGATGAAGGTGGTGATCGCGACCACGGCGATGCCCGGCGTGGCAAGCGGCAGGACCACCCGGCGGAAGGTGTAGAAATAGCCCGCGCCATCCACATAGGCGGCCTCTTCCAGCTCACGCGGAATGCGCATCATATAGGTGCGGAGCAACCAGATGGCTGACGGAATGAGGAAGGCGACACCCGGCACGATCATCGCGAAATAGGTGTTGAGCACGCCGAGCGAGCGCATGAGCCGGAAGAGTGGAATGAGCAATACGGCGCCCGAGAACATGTTGACCGCAAGGAAGGCGGCGAGCAACTGACCACGACCGCGGAACTCGAAACGGGCGAAGGCATAGGATGCCGGCACGACCAGTAGGAGGACAACGACGGTCGCTATCGTCGAGATGAAGAAGGAGTTGAAGATATAGCGGGCAAAGCCCGGCACACTGTCCCACATCGTGATGTAGGCATCGAAGGAGCCGTTCTCCGGGAAGAAGCGGTAGGGCGAGGAGAAGAGCTGGCTGAGCGGCTTCAGCGACACCAGGAAGCCTTCGACAAAGGGCGCCAGAACGAAGGTCAGGAACACCGCGATCCCGGCATAGATGCCAACCAGTTCATACCAGCGATAGCGGTTGATCAGGGCTGTCTTGTCGTAGCTCATCGGGCATGCTCCTGCGAGAGACGGCTGGTGACGCGGAAATAGGCGACGCAGAAGATCGAAAGGAAGATGCAGATCAGGACCGCACGGGCAGCGCCCTCGCCATACTTCTTCGAGCCGATCGCCGTGTGATAGGTATCGATGATCATCGTGGTGGTTTCACCGCTCGGACCGCCGCGCGTCAGGATCCAGATGATGTCGAAGGAATTGAAGGTCGCAATCAGGGACAGCATCGACATGGTGATCATGGCGGGCAAGATCAGCGGCATAGTGATGCGGCGGAAGCGATAGAAGCGACCGGCGCCATCCGTCCAGGCAGCCTCGTAGAGATCCTGCGGGATCGCCTGCATGGCCGCGAGCATGTAGAGCGTCACCATCGGCACGCCGATCCACACATCGGTGAAGATCGTCGCCCAGAAGGCCGTTGAACCATAGGCGAGGAAGGCGACGGGGCCATCGACCACGCCCATGCGCTGAAGCACGCCGGAGATCATGCCGAACTGGCCGTTATACATCCAGCCCCACATGAAGATGCCAATCGCCATGGGCACGATCCACGGCGGCATCGTCAACACACGAAAGAGCGTCCGGCCAGGCACGGCTGCATTCAGCATGGCCGCACCGAAGGTACCGATGATCATCTTGATCGACACCGAGAAGAAGGTCCAGATGAAGGTCCTGACGATGACTTCGCCGAAGGTGTCGTTGAAAATCTTCTCGTAATTCGTCCAGCCGACCCAGTTCGTCGTCTTGCGGAGCGACGCATCTGTGAAGGACAGGATGAAGGTATCGACCAGCGGATAGGCGACGATGACGGCAATGTAGAGAAGAGCCGGCGCGATCAGCAGCCAGGCGAAGATGATGGCACTTTGGCGAGCTTGCATCCGACCGCTCCCTTACGCTGACCGGGCGCGGACGGAAGCGTCCGACGCGCCATGCAGGCATGCATCGAACTTTTCCCAGACCGGCTTCAGATCCACGACCTTGCGGGCGAGGCGTGCCTCGTCCATGGCGAGCGCCAGAATACCGGCCTCCAGCGCATCGATGGCGGAAACGGGCTGCTTGGCGCCCGTCTGAACGAAGGCGATGACATCCTCGGCCATCTGCTCGTCGGCGCCATAATGTTGTGACAGCGAGGACGGCGCCTTGTAGGTGTTGGCGATCACCTTCTCGTTGGTGCGGGCGTCATGCACGTCCATAAAACCGCGGACGAAATCGCCTTCCGCCATGCCCTTCGAACCGATCACGCAGAAGCGGCGAAATTCGTCCGGCACATTGAGATTGGTATGGAAGGTCATCGACACGCCGTTCTCGTATTCGACGATCGCGGTCTGGAAATCGATGATGTCACCGTCGCTGTCGAAGACCTTGTCGGAACCCTGCCAGCCGCTCGGCTTGCGGTGATAGACGTTGAGGTCGTTGACGCCTTCCGCTTCAGGTGCGTTTTCCGGCACGAAGCTCTTGCGACCGCCGAAGCTCGCGACGAAGCGCGGGCGCGCACCGACGACACCGTTGTAAAGGTCGAGGTCGTGGCAGCACTTTTCCAGCATGAAGCCGCCGGCATAACGGCCGTAGCGGCGCCAGTCGCGCATGAAGAAAGCGCCGTGATAGGGCTGAATGTGCTCGGAGGCCTCGATCGAGACGACATTACCGAGACGCCCCTCTTCCTGCGCCTTGCGCAGATCGCGATAGAGCGGGGAGTAACGCAGGACGAGACCGACCAGCAGGCGGTCGTGGCCGTATGTGTTGAGCAGAGAGGCGAGCGCGTAGCTCTCCTCGATGCTGGTCACGATCGGCTTTTCGGTGAAAACGGTCAGACCAGCCTCAAGGCCGAGCCGGATATGATCGAGATGCAGGTGGTTCGGCGACCCAATCATCAGAAGATCGAAGGTTTCGCCGACGATCAGGGCCTCAGGCGTGTCATAGACCTTGCCGGGAGAGATACCATGCTCATCAAGCGTCGCCATGCCGGCCGGCGCCGGATCGACATAACCGACAATCTCGAAAGTCGGGTCGATCTCCTTGAACACCCGACCCAGATACCCCAGACGGAATCCGAGTCCGATAATGGCGACCTTCATAGTGCATTCCCCTGGTTTCGTAATTATTTTTCGTAGACTGCGTCAAAAATCCAACATCGTCAACATGGGAAGCAAAATTCCCACGCTTGATGAAAATAGTTTTCACACCAGTCACCGAAATCGGATGAAGAGCGAAACATCGCAGTTCCCAGCGCCGCGCACTCCAATTCGGCGGCAAAGAGGAAAGGCTTTGGATTGGCCCCTCTCCAATCGTTAATTTAAGATACCAAAACTAGTCCAATCGTAAAGCCAGAACCCCAGGAATCCGAGGGTAAATCGTGCAAATCGCTGTTTTGACGATGAAATTTCTACATTTCACCGTTATCGAGCCCACCCTTTTCAAAACCATTTGCGAAATAGGTTTCTGGTTGGTATTGTTTTCGCAAAGACCACCGAGGGACGGAAAAATGCCGATGCTGATGACGGATTGCACATCGACCCTCCGCCGGCGCGTCCCCCAACACGAAGCCAGAGGAACCGCATGAGCACGCCCCTTCCCCTGGAACAGCTTCAATCGGTCCGCGGCGGACCGCTTTACGTCAAGCTCCGCAAGATGATCGAGGACGCCGTCGCGTCCGGTCGCCTGAAGCATGGCGACGCACTCCCGGCCGAACGCGACATCGCAGAAGCGGCCGATATCAGCCGCGTCACAGTGCGCAAGGCGATCGACGAACTCGTGGAAGAAGGCCTGCTCATCCGTCGTCGTGGGTCTGGCACCTTCGTCGTGAAACCCGTCCCACGCATGCAACAGCCGCTCAGCCAGCTGACATCCTTTACCGAAGACATGCGCCGGCGCGGCATGGTCGCAGGCTCTCGCTGGCTGGGACGCGGCCTGTTTTATCCGACCGCAGAGGAAACCATGATGCTCGGCCTCGTCGGCGGCGCCCGTGTCGCCCGGATCGACCGTTTGAGAACAGCGAACGACATGCCGATTGCGCTGGAGCGCACGAGCCTGCCGGACGACCTGCTGCCGGATCCGGACAGAATTGAGGATTCCCTCTATCTCTGCCTGCTGGATGCCGGCATCCGGCCCGTACGGGCAAACCAGCGCATTTCTGCCGTCCTCCTGAAGGACGAAGAAACCAAGCTGCTCGGTGTTCCGCCCGGCTCGGCCGCATTGTCGGTGCAGCGCATTGCCTATCTCGAAACCGGCCGCGTGATG
Organism: Rhizobium sp. AAP116; assembly: GCF_001295785.1. Lineage (NCBI taxonomy): Bacteria > Pseudomonadati > Pseudomonadota > Alphaproteobacteria > Hyphomicrobiales > Rhizobiaceae > Rhizobium > Rhizobium sp. AAP116. The sequence continues at coordinate 274,283 of NZ_LJIB01000002.1, read as the reverse complement.
GAAATGTCGCGCGCGCTTTATCGCAGCGATGCCTATGACCTGGTTGCCGAACTCGGCATCGGCTCGCCCATGAAGCCTCAAGACTGAAAGTTTGCCCGATGACCACCAAGATGCGTGAGGAGATCGACGAGATCCCCGCAGCCGCTGCCCGACTGCTGGATAGCTCCAGGACCGTGATATCAGAAGCGGCGAACGCGCTGCGCGACAAGGACCCAGGCGTGGTCGTCACGATCGCCCGCGGCTCTTCCGATCATGCGGCGCACTTCCTGAAATATGCAATCGAGCTGCAGATGGGCCTGCCGGTCGCCTCGCTCGGTCCCTCGCTCGCCTCGATCTACGAGACGCCGATGAAGCTCGGCAAGGCCGCAGCCTTTGCCGTCTCCCAGTCCGGCGCAAGCCCCGACATCGTTGCCATGGCCAGAGCAGCCCGGGACGGCGGCGCAACCACGGTGAGCCTGGTCAACACCCTGCCCTCGCCGCTCGCCGATGCCGCAACTTTCGCCATCGACATCAAGGCGGGTCCCGAAATCGCGGTTGCCGCCACCAAGTCCTTCGTCAATTCGATCGTGGCAGGCCTTGCCATCCTTGCAAGCTGGAGCCGTGACGCCGCACTCACTCGCGCCGTGAACACGCTGCCCGAGCATTTCGAAAAGGCGCTTGCCCTCGACTGGAGCGCCTTGCTCGAACCGCTGAAGTCGGCCGAGTCGCTCTACATGCTCGGTCGCGGTCCCACACTTGCCATCGCAGCCGAGGCCGCACTCAAATGCAAGGAAACCTGCGAACTGCATGCGGAGGCCTATTCTTCAGCCGAAGTCCTGCATGGTCCCGTCTCGATCGTCGGTCGTGATTTTCCCGTCGTTGCCTTTGCCGCCCGCGACAAGGCCGAGGCCTCGATCGCCGGCACCGTCTCGAAGCTTGCGGCCAGCAACGCCACCTGCTTCATCACCTCGGATCAGGCGACGGCCGGCCACAAGCTGCCCTTCATCGCAACCGGACATCCAATCACGGATGCGCTGGCCCTCATCGTTCCCTATTATGGCTTTATCGAATCCCTCTCCCGTGCGCGCGGCTTCAATCCCGACAAGCCGGTCGCACTGAAGAAAGTCACCGAGACCCAATGAGACAAGCCTTCGCCATCACTGCAAGCCGCATCTTCGATGGGCACCAGTTCCACGAAGATGCAGCCCTCCTGGTCGACAACGGCCAGGTGAAGGCTGTTCTATCCAGCACCGATTTGCCCGCCGGCATAATCAGGCAGGATTTGGGCGATGCGCTGATTGCCCCCGGCTTCATCGACCTGCAGGTGAACGGCGGCGGTGGCGTGCTGTTCAACAACGATCCGACTCTCACCGGCATCCGCACGATCTGCGAGGCCCATGCCCGCTACGGCACAACAGCGCTTATGGTCACGCTGATCACGGATGCACCGGAGATCAAGCGCGAGGCAATCACCGCCGGCGAGGCAGCAGCTACCGCTGGCGAGCCGGGCTATCTCGGCCTGCATCTGGAAGGCCCGCACCTCTCGATCGCCCGCAAGGGCACCCATGATCCGGCCCTGATCCGCCCGATGGCGCAAGCCGATCTCGACTATCTCGTCGAGCAGGCATCGCGTTTCGGCATCCCGATGATCACCGTCGCACCGGAAAGTGTCACACCGGATCAGGTCAAGCGCCTTGTTGAGGCTGGCTACCGCGTCAGCCTTGGCCACACCGACACGAGCTGCGCCAGCGTCGAGGCCTATGTTGAAGCCGGGGCGACGCTCGTCACCCATCTCTTCAACGCCATGAGCCCGCTTGGCAATCGCGAACCCGGCCTCGTGGGTGCTGCCCTCACCTCGCCTGCCCTGCATTGCGGCCTGATCGCTGACGGCTTCCATGTCGATCCTGTCACCATGAAGATCGCGCTCGCCTCCAAGACCGGCACCGCCCACATCTTCCTCGTCACCGATGCCATGTCGACCATTGGCTCTGATGAGACAAGCTTCGACCTGAACGGCCGAACCGTCTACCGCCGTGACGGTCGCCTGACGCTTGCCGATGGAACGCTGGCTGGCGCCGACATCGACATGCTCTCCTGCGTTCGCTACGTGCACGAAAAGCTGGGACAACCATTGGAAGAAGCGCTGCGCATGGCATCGCTCTATCCCGCCGAGGCCATTGGCGTGCCGAGCAAAGGAAGCCTAGCTGCAGGCCAGGATGCCGACTTCGTCGTGCTCGGCCCGGATCTCGGCATCCACTCGACCTGGATCGCAGGCACTTGCGTCTTCGCGAAGCGCACAGAACCGAGCCGGGCCTTCGCATGATCGTCTGCTTCGACATTGGCGGCACAGCCATCAAGGGTGCGCTCGCAACGAGCCCGGAAGACATCCGCCCCTTCCCGCGTCAGCCGACCCCGATACACGATTTCGACGCCTTCGTCGCGACGCTGGCATCCGTCATAACCGAGGCTGAAGCCATCGCCGGTGAACGCCCCGCCTGTATCGCGATCTCGATTGCCGGTGTCATCGATCCGGACACCTTGAACGCCGTCGTTGCCAACATCCCCTGCATCCATGGCAGGCCTCTGCAGGCGGATCTCGAAGCCGCCCTCGGTCTGCCTGTTATCGTCGCCAATGATGCCGACTGTTTCGTGCTGGCCGAAGCCGGCATCGGTGCGGCCCGGGGCCACCGGGTCGTCTTCGGCGTCATCCTCGGCACCGGCGTCGGCGGCGGCCTCGTCATCGACGGCAAGCTGATCAACGAGAGCGGTTTCGCCGGCGAATGGGGCCATGGGCCGATCCAGCCGACCGAGGCCGGCACGCCTCCGATCCACGTGCCGCGCTTCCAGTGCGGCTGCGGCCAGATCGGCTGCATCGACGCGGTCTGCAGCGCGCGGGGCCTCGAAAAGCTCCACAGGCATATTCACGCCGAACAGCTGACGAGCGAGGAAATCATCGCTGATTGGCAGAATGGCAATGCCAAGGCCGAACGCACGGTCGACGTCTATGTCGACATCCTCACCGATGCGCTGTCGATGGTGGTCAATGTCACCGGCACGACGATATTGCCCGTCGGCGGCGGCCTCTCCAACGTCCCGGAACTGTTGACGCGGATCGACAAGGCCTTGCGGTCACGCATCCTGCGCAAGTTCGCCCATCCGATCGTCGTGCCAGCCGCCTGCCGCGTCGAGCCCGGTCTGGTGGGCGCGGCGATCCTCGGCCTCGACTTCGCCAAAGACCACAACGGAGCCTGACATGGCCGCAGACATGCTGGTGAAGCTTTACGAACTTGAGGCCAATCCCGAGATCATCGGGCGCATGACGGCAGAAGGCGTCACAATCCGACGTGCCCTGGTCCCCGAACTCCCCGCGATCGCTGCCTGGATCGAGCCCCGTTTCGGCAAAGGCTGGGTGGCCGAAGCGACCGCCGCAATCATGCGCCAGCCCGTCACCTGCTGGATTGCCCACGAGGGAGACACTCTGCTCGGCTTTGCCTGTCATGATGCCACGATGAAGGGCTTTTTCGGCCCGACCGGCGTCGATGAAAGCGCCCGCGGCCGGGGCATCGGCCATGCCCTCTTGATCCGCACGCTGCTCGACATGCGCGACCAGGGATACGGCTATGCGATCATCGGCGGCGCCGGCCCCATGGGCTTCTATGAAAAGAGTGTCGGTGCCATCGCCATCCCCGGCTCGTCGCCCGGCATTTACAAGGAGATGCTGCCGCTTGCCGCACCGTCAGGCATGGCGGACTGAGAAACCTCAGCCGAGTTCCAGTGTGGTGATCGCATAGACGCCCGTCTTCTGCACGGAAGGCGGCTCGTCTCGATACATGCGCGACGTCTGGAAACCTTGCCTGAAGCCGAGACGGCCGAGCAGGTAGCGGAACCCTTCCTGGTATTCCGGCACATCCAGATGCACTTCCTCGCCCTTGAGGTTTGCAAGGCAGATCTTCAGCAGATCCTCCGCCGTTCGCCCATCCATGGCAAACAGCGGCCCGATCTTGTAGCCGTTGAGGCAAGGTCGCATCACGGCATAACCGGCCACCACACCCTGCCGTCGGCAGAGGAAGGCGCGGCGCGGCGGCTTCAGCCAGTCTGTGAGGAAGTCTTCTCTCGGCGCGGGAAAGAAAGCCCGATCGAGCGCAAGGATCTCGCCGGTATCACCCTCGGTGATCGCCTCGCACCGTGCGAAGCTCGCAGGCAGGGCCGGCATGCGCTCGATGCTCCAGCGCACGGTGTCATAGGCGGGCGCAAAACCCATGCAGCCATAATTCGCCTGCTGCTCGACAACCCCATCGAGCCCGATCACGCGATCCGCCAGATGCGCCATTCCAGCTTCCCAAACCCGCCGGCCGAGGCCCCTGCCCCGAAAGTCCGGATGGCAGATATAAAGCCCAATGAAGCCGAAGCCGTCCCGATAGCGCACGGCGGAAATCCCGGCGGCGAGCCGCCCGTCAACAAAGCAGCCAATGAAACCTTCTGGATCGGCGGAACGGAAGGCTGCGGCATCGCCATGCCCCGGGTTCCAGCCTTCGAGCGCCGCCCAGCCAACGAGATCCTCGACTTCGCCAGCCGTCAGCACCTTGATCTGCACATCCTCTGCCACGCTCATACGCCCATGGCAGCGGGAGAGAAACGGGCGAGCTCGCCGTGATAGGTCTTGGAGACCGGCGTCGCATAGGAGCCGCGCTTGGCGGTTGACAAGCCCTGCGCAACAAGGCTTTCCGCCTGTTTCACGGCCGCCGCCACGCCATCAACGACAGGCACGCCGAACTCCTGCCGCAACGCTGCCGTTAGATCGGCCATACCAGCACAGCCGAGCACGATCGCCTCGGCTCTATCGTCCTTGAGCGCTGCCGAGATCTCGCTGCGCAGCCGGTCACAAGCGTTGGAATTTGGGTCTTCCAGCGACAGCACCGGCACATCGGCAGCCCGCACCTTGCAGCGGCTGCCCATGCCATAGCGGTGCACGAGATGTTCGACGGGGAGCCGCGAGCGCTCCATGGTGGTCACGATCGAAAAACGCTGGGCTATGAATGCGGCTGTAGAGACCGCTGCCTCGCAGATGCCGATGACCGGAATAGCAGCCAGCGCCCGGGCTGCATCCAGCCCCGTATCGTCGAAACAGGCAATGACGATCGCATCTGCCCCCTCGCGTTCCGCCTTGGCGATTTCCACCAGCAGGCCAGGCACCGCGAATACCTCGTCATAATAGCCCTCGATCGAAACTGGGCCCATCGACGAGGTGATCGCCAGGATTTCGGTTTCGGAATGGGCGACACGGCGCGCCGCATCCGCGATCGTCGCAGTCATACTGGTCGTCGTATTCGGATTGATGACGGCAATCTTCATGCGATCACGCCCGCCCCCGACGGCGGTTCATGGCCATGATGAGCCCAAGCGTTCCCGCAATCACCAGGAAGGAGAAGAGCGTGGTCACAGTGCCGAGCGCGTAGAGCACCGGCGTCGTGACATTGGTCGTCATGCCGTAGATCTCGAGCGGCAGCGTGTTGTAGGTGCCCGAGGTCATCAGCGTGCGGGCGAATTCATCATATGAGAGCGTGAAGCCGAAGAGTCCGACCCCGATCAGCGGCGGCGCGATCATCGGCAAGACAACGTGGCGGAAGGTCTGCCAGGAGGTGGCACCCAGATCGCGCGCGGCTTCTTCGTAAGCAGGTGAGAAACGGTTGAAGATCGCAAACATGATCAGCACGCCGAAGGGCAGCGTCCAGGTGAGATGTGCTCCGAAACCGGAGGTGTACCAGGCAGGCTGGAAACCAAGCTGGCTGAACAACACGCCGATACCAAGCGAGATGATGATCGAGGGTACGACGAGGCTAGCGACTGAGAGGTAGAAAAGCGCAGTCGAGCCGACAAACTTGCGACGGAAAGCAAGGCCCGCCAGCAGCGAAACGACCACCGTGACCACCATGACCATGAAGCCGAGCGCGAAGGAACGGCGAAACGAACCGCCGAAATCACCGACCGCTTGCTGCTCGAACAGGTTGGCGAACCAGCGCAGCGAGACCCCGTTCAGCGGAAAGGTAAGGCCGCCATTCGGCCCCTGGAAGGAGAGGATCACAATTGCCGACAAGGGGCCGTAGAGGAAGAGTACGAAGAGGGTGAAGAAGATGGCGAGCACGTAGAATTCGCGCGATCGTTTCTCGGTGTTCATCTCAAAGCTCCTTCCTGATATCGACGACACGCAGAATGGCGGCAACCATCAGCAGAACCAGCGCCAAGAGCACGACGGCGTTGGCGGCAGCTGCCGGATATTGAAGCAGCGACATCTGGTTCTTCATCATCAGCGCAACAGACGCACTCTGCCCGCCGGACATGACCTGCACCGTAGAGAAATCGGCCATAACAAGCGTCACGACGAAAATCGTACCGATCGCCATGCCGGGTTTCGACAGGGGGATGATGACATTGGTCAGGATCTGCCAGCCGCTGGCACCGGCATCACGCGCGGCTTCCAAGAGCGACCGGTCGATGCGCATCATCGTGTTGAAGATCGGCGTCACCATGAACAGCGTGTAGAGATGCACCATGGCAAGCACCACGGCGAAATCGGAATAGAGCAGCCACTCGATCGGCTGTGGCACGATGCCGGCATTGACCAGCGCCGTATTGATCAACCCGTTTCGCCCGAGCACCGGGATCCACGAAATCATGCGGATGATATTGGATGTCAGAAACGGCACGGTGCAGACGAGGAAAAGCACGCTCTGCATCGTTGAGGTGCGGACGTGAAATGCGAGGAAATAGGCGACCCAGAAGCCGACGAAGAGCGTGATCGCCCAGACGATGAAGGCGAATTTCAACGTGTTGAAATAGATCTTCCAGGTGACCCAGGAGCCGAGTGTCTCGGTATAGTTGAAGGTGACGAAGTCGGGATACATCTGGGCGAAGTCGTAGTCCCAGAAGGACACCGTCCCGATCATCAGGATCGGCAGCAGCAGGAAGGCGCCGAGGATGAGCATGAGCGGCGTCGCCTGCAGATAGGAGACGAGCCCAAGCGGCACACGGATGACGCGTTTCGGCTTCGGCTCGCCGACACCCAGAAATCGCACTTCCACCATGATGTTAGGTCTCCTGTCGCTTCGAAAAGAGCGGACCGGGAGGTTGCCCCTCATCCGGCTGCCGCCACCTTCTCCCCGCAAGCGGGGAGAAGGCATTTGTGGCTAACCTCCCCCTCAAGGGGAGGGTGGTAGATCAAGCCGCGATGAACTCGTTCCAGCGGCGGACCATGTAGCGATCTTCGTCCATGACGGAGTTCCAGCAGGCGACCTTGCCCATGCGCTCTTCGAAGGAGCCGCCGTCGCGAACCGCACCGGCCTTTTCCATCACGGCACCTTCCGGAGACATGATGTCGCCGGTCGCAGCCTTGCCTTCGATCCAGTAGCCCCATTCGTCGGCAGACATGAATTCCTTCGCGGTTTCCATGCAGGCCGAGTAGTAGCCCTGGCGGTTGAGGTAGCCGCCGACCCAACCGGACGTGTACCAGTTGATGTATTCATAGGCCGCGTCGAGCTGCGCGCCCGAGAGGTGTGCGGCGAGCCCCAGACCACCACCCCACGAGCGATAGCCTTCCTTGAGCGGCTGATACTTGCAGGCGATACCCTTCGAGCGGACGGCAGCAACGGCCGGCGACCACATCGACTGGATGACGACTTCGCCCGATGCCATCAGGTTGACTGACTCATCGAACGACTTCCAGAAGGCGCGGAACTGGCCGTCCTGCTTCGCCTTGATGAGGAAGTCGATCGTCGTGTCGATCTCGGCCTGCGTCATGTTGCCCTTGTCGGCATATTTGATGATGCCCATGGCTTCGCAGATCATCGCGGCATCCATGATGCCGATCGACGGAATGTTGAGGATCGAGGTCTTGCCCTTGAAGGCCGGGTCCATGATGTCGGCCCAAGACGAGATCTCACGACCAACGAGGTCCGGACGGATGCCGAGCGTATCGGCATTGTAGATGGTCGGCATCATCGTGAAGAGTTCGGTTTCGCCGGACGCAAAAGTCTTGGCATCCTTGCTTTCGACATAGCCGACCGTGTGCGGCGCAGTCCCCTGCGCAATCACGCTGTCCGGCAGCAGCTTGCCGTTTTTGAACAGCGGAACGACCTTGTCGTAGAACTTGAGCTTCGAGGTTTCCATCGGCTGGATGACGCCGGTCGGATAGACCTTCTTCAGGATCCAGTATTCGATGTCGGCGATGTCGTAGGACATCGGCTGGGTCACGGCGCGCTGGGCTGCAGCGTCGGAATCCGTCGCCGTCATCTCAAGCGTGATGCCGAGGTCTTCCTTGCACTTCTGGGCGATGGCATTGATGTTCGACACGCCCGTGCCGAACTGGCGAAGCGTGATCGGGTTCTGCGCCCAGATTGTCGGGAAGCCGGTGATGGCACCCGAACCGGCGGCGAGGCCGGCGGCGGCCGATGCGGTCTTCAGGAATGTGCGGCGAGATACGCCCTTCTTCGTCTTGCTGCTGTCTGACATTGCGCTGTTCTCCTGGTTTTATTGGTTTGACTTCACTTCACGATGCGTCCGAGGACGATCGAATCCGGCTGATCCCATGACAGGGTGACGCCTTCCCCGACGCGAACCGGGGAGGCAAAGAAGGCCGCGTCCGAGAGAACGGCGGTGAATTCATCGGTAAAGGCGGTGGTGACGGTCAGCTTCACCTTGGCGCCGAGATATTCTACATTCGAGACGATACCGTCGAAGCCGAGACCATCGGCCGGCATGGCGCCGATGCGCACATGGTCCGTGCGGATGGCGATATCGGCCGTTTCATCCTCGACAGGCGCTGCACCGAGCGCGAAGAAGCGGCCGCCACCGACCACCTCGATAAACAAGCCATCGGCGGTGCGCTCGACGATGCGCCCGGAGAGCACATTATGGTCTCCCATGAAGCGCGCGACGAAGGCGGTCGCCGGCCGCTCGAAGACGGCCCGCGGCGTCGCCGCCTGCTCGATGCGCCCCTCGTTCATCACGACGATGAGATCGGCGAGCGCCATCGCCTCTTCCTGGCTGTGGGTCACATGCACGAAAGTGATGCCGAGCGAGGTCTGCAGTTTCTTCAGTTCGGCGCGCATGCGGATCTTAAGAAACGGGTCGAGCGCAGAGAGGGGCTCATCGAGCAGCAAAGCCTCGGGCCTCGTGATCAAGGCACGCGCAAGTGCTACGCGCTGCTGCTGTCCACCGGACAACTGGGCCGGACGACGCTCGGCATAGGGCTCGAGCTGCATCAGCTTGAGCATCTCCAGCGCTTGCGCGCGGCGCGTCTCCTTGTCGACACCCTTCATCTTCAGGCTGAACGCAACATTGTCGACAAGATCGAGATGCGGGAACAGCGCATAGGACTGGAACATCATCGCCGTGCCACGCTGCGCAGGCGGCAGCGTGGTCACATTGTTATTGCCGAAGACAACATCGCCAGACGACACGCTTTCATGCCCGGCGACCATTCTGAGCGTCGATGTCTTGCCGCAACCGGAAGGGCCGAGCAGGCAGCAGTAAGTACCAGCCGGAATCTTGAGGCTGATGGCATGAACTGCAGTCGCAGCACCGTAAACCTTGGTCACGGCAGCGAGTTCGATGTCGGCGGCTTTCGTCATGGCGGCTCCTTCGTCTCGCAAAGGACGATGCATAAGCCGTGCCAGTTCGACGCCACGTCGCTAAGTGCTTGAATCCCATGAAAGCAATTGCTGCAGCGCAAAAGGAATGAGCAACTGATACGACTGCATGCACAGCAATTAATCGATTGCCTTCAAATTGAGATCTAAATTGTATGCAATCTTATGGAGCCTTGGTGTCGGATAGATCTTTCGCAAGTTCGATCTGCGGGCTACAAGACTATCAGACACCGGATGATCCCATGACCGCCAACAGCTCACTCCGCAGGCAACTCGACCCCAATCTCGAAGACCGCGCCCGGGCGATCCGCGACGCTTTGCGTGACGCGATCGTCGACCGACGCCTTGCCCCCGGCACAAAGCTCTCCGAAGCCGAAGTCGGCACGCTTTTCGACGTCAGCCGGACGGTCGTGCGCGACGCGCTGCAGATGCTGGCCTTCGAGGGTCTGGTCCGCACCGAGAGAAATCGGGGGGCCTTCGTCTCCAATCCGAGCACGGAAGAGGCACGCCAGGTCTTCGCATCGCGCCGCCTGATCGAGGCCGGCATCATTGCCGCCGCCGCCGAACGCATCACGCCTTCCGATATCGCCGCCCTGCGCGAACACCTGAAGGAAGAGGCGCGTTACCGCACCGAACGCGGCGCGAACGCAAGACGCGCAGAGATCAAGGCGTCGGGTGATTTCCACCTGATGCTGGCCAAGGTGGCGGGCAACCAAGTGCTGGAAAAGTTCATGGACGAACTCGTCGCCCGTTCCTCCCTCGTCATCGCGCTCTATGGTCGAACCGGCATTTCCAGCTGCGGGCATGACGAGCACGACGAAATCCTGAATGCGCTGGAGAAGGGCGACACCAAGAAGGCGACGCATCTCATGCTGCATCACATCGACCATATCGAGGCCGATCTCGATCTTACCATGGCCGAAGCGCGCACACTCAAGGACGCGCTCGCTCTCTGAACTTGTCGACCTCAGCCAACCCTGGAGCGTGTCAGCCGGATCGCTGCGCCACCTTGCGGTCGTGCTCGATGGTCTCGAGCATGGCATTTCTGGCTCCGGCCTCGTCGCCATACTCGATCCGGTTGACCAAGAGCCGGTGTTTGTCGAGGACCGCGTCCAGAAGGCAGGGATCCGGTGCGGCCATCAGCGCCTTGTAGGCCAGCGCATGGGCAAGCTCTATGACGCCGTATAGTGCCCGCACGAAGGGATTATGCGCCGAATCCGCGATGATGCGGTGCAGTTCGAAATCCGCCAGAGCAAAATTCTGCAGGGAGCCGAGCGAGGTCTCCATCTGGTGGATCCAGTAGAGCATCAGGCGGATCTGGTCGGCGGTACGACGCCGCGCCACCTCGGCCGCCGCCTGCGGCTCCAGCGAGCGGCGCACCTCATGCAGCCCGGACAGAAACTCCGCATCAACAGGGGCTTCCAGGTGCCAGGCGAGCACCTGTGGATCATAAAGGCTCCAGCGGCTTTTCTTGGCGACCTTGGTGCCAACTTTCGGGCGGGCTTCGAGCAGCCCCTTGGCCTCCAAAGTCTTCAAGGCCTCGCGCAACACCGTGCGCGAGACCTCGAATTCCTCCATCAATTCAGCATCATTCGGCAGTGTCGTGCCGATCGGGTAACGGCCGGAGATAACCCCGGCCCCGATCTCGTTGATCACATGCGAATGGTAGTTACGCGCCGTCGACCGCCCGGACAGGGAGCGAAGAAGGCTCCCCGGCTCACTCATGCAGGGGCCTTCTTCAGGCGCGTACGCCCGGTCTGCGCGGTAAACACCAGCTTCTGAAGCAAGATGAACATGAACAGCAGGAACCCGATGGCGATTTTAGTCCACCAGCTGGAGAGCGTCCCATCGAAGACGATGTAAGTCTGGACAAGGCCCTGCAGCATGACCCCGATCAGGGTTCCGAAGATGAAACCATAACCGCCCGTCAACAAGGTTCCGCCTATCACCACGGCTGCAATCGAGTCAAGTTCGATGCCGACCGCCGCCAGCGGGTAGCCCGCGGAAGTGTAGAGCGAGTAGACGATCCCCGCGAGCCCGCCCAGGAAGGACGACAAGGCATAGATGCCGATGGTCACTTGCCCGGTCGGAACCCCCATCAGCGACGCGGAATTGACGTTGCCACCGATGGCGTAGACATAGGAGCCGAACCGCGTCTTGTGGGCGATGAACCCGAAGACGAGGAAGGTGGCGAGCATCAGCAGGCCGATGAAGCTCAGACGTCCGCCACCGGGCAGCCGGTAGTAGAGGCTGGAGATCGTCCGATAGAATTCGTGGTCGATCGGGATGGAATCCTGGCTGAGCACCGATGCCAGACCGCGTGCGAGAAACATGCCGGCCAGCGTCACGATGAAGGGTGGCACCTGTAGGAAATGAATGACCGCGCCCATCGACGCCCCGAAGGCCGCGGCCAGAACCAGCACGATCGCAAAGACCGCCATGGGATGGATGCCGACCCAGGAAATCAGAATGGCCGTGATCACGCCGGTCAGGCCGATCACCGCCCCGACGGAGAGATCGATGCCGCCGGAAATGATGACGAAGGTGGCTCCAACTGCCGCGATGCCGAGAAAGGCATTGTCCGTCAGGAAGTTGCCGAACACCCGCGTCGACCACATCGCCGGAAACTGGAAAATGCAGATGGCGTAGGCGATCACGAAGATGAGTGTGGTCGCGGCGAGAGGGCGATAACGCGGATTCATCGTGCCTGTCCCGAAGTTTGGTCTGCGGTCTTGGTGGGTGTGGTCGGAACCGCCTGGCGTGGACCGAACTTGCGCCCGAGCAACTGAGCGATCCGGGCCGACTGCAGCACCAGAATGATGATGATCATGCCGGCCTTGACGATCAGGTTGAATTCCGGCGGGAAGCCCGAGACGAGCACGCCGGTATTCATCGCCTGGATGATGATCGCACCCATCACCGACATTGGAATAGAGAAGCGCCCGCCGAGCAGCGAGGTACCGCCGATGACGACCGCGAGGATCGCGTCGAGCTCGAGCCAGAGGCCGGCATTGTTGGCATCGGCCCCGCGAATATCGGCAGCGGCGATGATGCCGGCCATAGCTGCGCAAAATCCACCGAAGGCATAGATGCAAAGGATCACGAGCCTGCTGCGGAGCCCCGTATAATTGGCCGCCGAAAGATTGATGCCAATGGCTTCGATGAACAGGCCGATTGCCGTGCGGCGCATGAAGAGATGCGCAACGATCATGAGAACGATCGCGATGACGGCCGGCATCGGCAGTCCGAAAAGCGAACCTGTGCCGACAAAGATCAGCGCCGGATCGGAGAAGGTGACGATCGACCCCTCGGTAATCAGCTGTGCCACCCCTCGCCCCGCCACCATCAGCACCAGTGTGGCGACGAAGGGCTGGATGCCGAGATAGGCGACCAGAACTCCGTTCCAGAGACCGCACAGCACTCCGACGGCAAGCGCCGCGGCAAGCGTCACGATCAGGGGCTGCCCGGCGACGGCTGAGGTCGCAGCGACAGCTCCGGCGACCGCCATCACGGCACCAACCGAAAGGTCTACCCCCTTGGTCGCGATGATCGCGGTCATGCCGATCGCCAGGATTGCGACGGGTGCACCGCGATTGATGACGTCAATCAGGCTGCCGAACAGCCGGCCATCCTGCCATGTGATGTTGAAGAAACCGGGAAAGACCAGCCAGTTGAAGAACAGCACACCGGCCAAGGCAAGTAGCTGCGGGGAAATGATGCGCGACATGGAAAGCCTTTTCATGCCTCGACCTCCGCCGGCAGCGCGGCGATGGTCTGGACGATGACACCGGGAGTGATGTCGGCGCCATGCAGTTCGGCGACCATCTTGCGATCGCGCATGACGACAACACGCGAGGAATAGCTGACGATCTCGTCGAGCTCTGAGGATATGACGACGAGAGCCAATCCGTCTTCCCGCAATCGGCTGATCATCCGCACGATTTCGGCATGGGCACCGACATCGATGCCACGCGTCGGCTCGTCGAGGATCAGGAAACGCGGGTCGGTGGCGAGCCACCGGGCGAGGATCACCTTCTGCTGGTTGCCGCCGGAGAGCAGCTTGACCGGAAGCTCGGCAGACGCCGTGCGGATGTCGAGCGCCTCGATAAAGTTGCCGGCAATTTCCAGCTGTTCGTCGCGGTTGAGCGCCTTGAACCAGCCGAGCCGGGCCTGCATGGCGATCACGATATTCTCGCGCACGGAGAGGTCGCCGAAGATGCCGTCGATCTTGCGATCTTCCGGGCAGAAGCCAAAGCCGAGTTCGACCGCCTCGCGCGGATTACGCACCTGACGCGTCGAGCCGTCGATCGTGATCGAGCCGCTGTCTGCCTGATCGATGCCGAACATCAGCCGCGCCATCTCGGTACGACCGGAGCCGAGCAGCCCGGCCACACCGACGACTTCGCCGCGATGGATGTTCAGGTCGAAGGGCTGGACGCTGTTGGTGAGACCGAAACCTTCGAACTGCATCAGCGTCTCGCCGACTTCGCCCTCTTCGCCGAGAACGTCGGGATGATGGAATGCCAGGTCCTTGCCGAGCATCATGCGTACCAGGCTGGTCCGATCGAGCGAGGCAATCGCCTGCGTCCCGACAAGGCGTCCATTACGCAGAACCGTCACGCGGTCCGAGAGTTCGAAGACCTGATCGAGGAAATGGGTGATGAAGACGATGGCAAGCCCACGGTCGCGCAGTTGCCGGACGATGCCGAAGAGCTTCTCGACCTCCGACCGATCCAGACTGGCGGTCGGCTCGTCGAGGATCAGCACCTTGCCGGAGAGTTCGACGGCGCGCGCGATCGCAATGATCTGCTGGACGGCAACGGAAAAGGTCGAAAGCTCGGCCTTCACATCGATGTCGAGACCATAGGTGGTCAGTATTTCGCGGGATTCGCGCTCCATCCGACGCTTGTCGACCAGACCGAAGCGGTTGGTCGGCTGTCGGCCGATGAAGAGATTGTCGATCACGGTCATGTTCGGCAGAAGGTTGACCTCCTGATAAACCGTGCCGATGCCGAGTGCCTGGGCCTGCTGTGGCGTCGTGAAATTGACGTTCTCGCCATCGACGGAGATCATTCCGCCATCGGGAATGTAGGCGCCCGTCAGGATCTTGATCAACGTCGATTTGCCGGCACCGTTTTCGCCGAGGAGTGCGTGTACTTCGCCCCGATGAAACGCGATATCGACGCCGTCGAGCGCCGTATGATTTCCGAATGTTTTGGTGATGCCCGCCGCTGCAAGCACGATCGATGGATGCTCGGTCATTGCCTCTTCCCCCTCTCCCATGAAGCTATCCCCGATCGAAGCCGGGAGAAAGCGACAGAGACCCCGCCACCAGGGTGGGGCGGGGTCTCGGCCGGGAGGGTTACCTTAGTAACCGAGGCCCTTGCGGTTGTCATACTCGCCCTGCGGGTTGTCCGCAGGCGTGTAGAGCTTGGATTCCGTGATGATGAACTTCTCCGGCTGCTTGCCGTCCTTCATGAATGCGTCGAGCGCATCGAAGGCAGGGCCTGCCATGTTCGGCGTCAGTTCCACGGTCGCATTGGCTTCACCGGCAACCATGGCGGCGAAGATATCCGGAACAGCGTCAATCGAGACGACGAGAATGTCAGTGCCCGGCTTAAGGCCGGCATCCTTGATCGCCTGGATGGCGCCGACGGCCATGTCGTCGTTGTGGGCGTACATGGCGCAGATGTCCTTGCCGCCATTTTCGGCCTTCAGGAAGCCTTCCATGACTTCCTTACCCTTGGCGCGGGTGAAGTCACCGGTCTGGCTGCGGGCAATGGTGATGTTCGCCTTGCCGGCAATAGCCTCTTCGAAGCCCTTCTTGCGGTTGATCGCAGGCGTTGAACCGACGGTACCCTGAAGCTCAACGACCTTGCACGGCTTGTCGCCGACGGTGTTGACAAGCCATTCGCCGGCAACGCGGCCTTCCTTCACCTGGTCGGAAGCGACCGAGGTCAGGTAAAGATCCTGCGGAGCGTCAACGCCGCGGTCGAGCAGGATGACCGGGATTTCGGCTTCCTTGGCTTCGGTCAGAACGTCTTCCCAGCCAGTTGCGACGACAGGTGCGACGAGAATGGCGTCAACGCCCTGGGCGATGAAGCCTCTGATAGCCTTGATCTGGTTTTCCTGCTTCTGCTGTGCGTCGGCGAACTTCAGTTCGATGCCGCGCTTTTCAGCCTCAAGCTTGGTGACGGAAGTTTCAGCAGCGCGCCAGCCGGATTCCGAACCGATCTGCGAGAAGCCAACGGTCAGGTCTGCAGCCATGGCAGACGAGCAGCCGAGTGCAATCACGCTTGCGCTGAGCGCAAGCTTGCGAAGAAATGTCATGATGTCCTCCCTTGAAAAGACACCGCCTCCACGGTGCCTGGCATTATGCATAGGCAAAGGCTCGAGACCTGTAAAGTCCAAAAGTACTATTATATGTTGTGCATCGCAGCATAAACTTTAGCTACACTTCACCGTCCCACACCGCAACCTCGAAGGTCGAAAGGTTAACCGACCCGACCGCACTGGCCGAGTATAGGCAAAGCAGGAGAACGAGAAAGCCCTGAAATACAGGGGTTACGGCTCGCCCTCCCTAAATTTCGTAATTTTCTGTTAACCAGTTTTCTTTATATTTCCCGACGCACGATGCCTGTGCCTCCGCATGAGCGATTCCGGCTCCCGCTATTCGAGACAGGAATACCCAATGGCAGTGATCACCTTCGCGAATACGAAGGGTGGCGCAGGAAAAACAACTGCGGCCCTCCTTCTGACCACTGAACTTCTCCACCGCAACTATCGAGTTTGCGTGATAGACGCCGACCCCCAGCGGTGGTTCTCGAAGTGGTACGAAGGCGCAGCATTGATGCCGAGGCTCTCCATCGAAACCTATGTGTCGGCGCCGACGATCCAGAAGATCGTCCACGAGCGCCGCAG
The DNA here is from genome assembly GCF_001295785.1 of Rhizobium sp. AAP116. Lineage (NCBI taxonomy): Bacteria > Pseudomonadati > Pseudomonadota > Alphaproteobacteria > Hyphomicrobiales > Rhizobiaceae > Rhizobium > Rhizobium sp. AAP116. Next base: position 257,739 of record NZ_LJIB01000002.1, on the reverse strand, counting down.
CCAGTGGGATTTCGTCATCATCGATCTGCCGGGCCTACAGTCACCCCTGCTCGCCTCGGCCGTCGGCTTGTCGGATCACGTCATCGTTCCGATCCAGGGCTCGAGCATGGACGCCCAGGGCGGCGCTCAGGTCCTCGATCTCCTGCGCTACCTCGACCGTAAGGCCGGCATCCGCATCCCGTATTCCGTCGTCCTGTCCAGGGTCAATCCGGCCATCACGACGCGATCGATGCAGGCGGTGAAGCGTCTGCTGTCGGAACAGGACATCCGTGTCTTCGACACACCGATTGCCGAACGCGCCGCCTTCCGCGAAATGTTTGACATGCATCGCCCGCTTCGAAAGCTGGACAACGCCCAGACTCCAGGCAGCGAGAAGGCGATCTTGAATGCACAGGCCTTCGCCGACGAAGTGTTGTCGCACGTCGACGTCGGCGCGGCGGCGGCCCCGGCCTATGCAGCACGACGCGATCTACAGACCCTGGACACGGCGGCCTGAAGGGCGCGCATCTAAAACACAACCGGCGGCCCTGAGGCCACTCGCGTCCATGCGTGCCGGCAAGGCCTTCGCCCAGGTAGCCCAGAAGGGCTTTTGTCCGATTATGCAGACACGGCGTCACCTCGGCGCTCGACCGGCGACATCCTGCTACAAACATGGGAATTTCGGAAGCTGTTCGCTATCAGAGCTGGCCCCTAACACTTGATGAAGTCGCAGCTCCACCAGGGGCCGCGCCCAAGCGACGCCGCTTTCGGGCAGAATCGCAAGCAAAGTGTGATGGTCAGTCAGCGTCGGCCGGAAGACTTAAGGGGGCTTACGCCCCCGGAGTTATTTCAGGCTGCCATGCCCCAGGCGGACGGGTCGTCATCGCCGAACATGCGCTCGAGGCTGAGGAAGCAGATCATGCTCTTGTCATGGGCGATGATGCCATCGGAGAAGGCTGCACTTGGACCGGTCGCGGCAGGAAGAGGCTGCAGCGTGCTGCCAGACACGGTCAGAATGTCGGAGACGCCGTCGACCAGCAGACCGACGGTCATGCCGTTGACTTCGGTGACGACCACGGCACTGCGCTCCGTCGCCTGGGCGGCCGGCATGCCGAGCTTCACGGCGAGATCGACGATCGGGATGACCGTTCCGCGAAGGTTCATAACGCCGAGAACTTCATAGGGCGAGTGCGGGATGGGCGTAACCGGAGCCCAACCGCGGATTTCGCGGATCGATGTCGTCTTGACGCAGAACTCCTGTTGATGAAGCCGAAAGGCGATGATTTCGAGGGCATCGGCGGTGTTCGACGTCGTATTCATCTGCGATTTCCTCCTGCTGCAAGCCTACGTCGGCTGGCACCGTGTCACGATATTGGTTCACCGGGGATCCCGGCGGCAGAGGCCTGCCCTGCACTCCAAATCAATTTAGCCCACCAGTAATTAAAGAATATCTAAATCAATCAGGATAATCCGCAACTGGTGCCACGGACATGGCCGTCATCGGGCGAGCATGGTGAAATGCGCCATCTGTCCGGCACTCCACCAGGAAAATTCTTGCAGCAGCGAGGGCTCGACCGCGCCGATCCGACCACCGTGAATGCTGAGTCTCCCCTGCGTCGTCGCGATCGCCAGTACATTTCCAACGTGCTGGCGAGACACCTGAAACCGCTGCGACAATGCATCATAGGTGAGCGCAAGCGGCCAGTCTTCACCCAGCGCGCCGGCCAGGTGGGCACCCATGACTGCACAAAGAATGAGATATCCGCTGTCGCGACCGGTAAAGTCGACGACCGTCTCGAAGGGCGTGAACAGGACATCCATCGACTGGAAGGCAATGGTCGATCGGCCGATCAGGCGGTAGACCAGCGACACATCGGCGTCCAGGGCCTCCCGAAGCGAATGGCCTTCAAGCATGGCGGACGCGGCAATGAAGGCAAGAGGGGAGCGGGCGATCTCAATGACGAGGGGCGGCGTTGGACGCAACCTGATTTCTCGCCGGTCTCGCGCATTCTGTTCTGCCACGACATAGCCACCGGCCCGCAGGCCCGAAATGAGATCGCTGACCTGGCGTGCGCTGCCGGGCACCAACGTCTGCAGCAGGGTCATGGTCGGCGCAGGGCCCGTGCCCTCCTCGAAACGTGCCGACAGCCCGATCAGCATATAGCAGGTGATGTAGCGCATCTTCTGCGCGAAGATCTTGTTGGCTGGCCAGCGGAAGGCATTGGCTTCCACCATGCTGCGGCAATAGGCGAGCACAGCCCTGTCGAAGCCGGAATGGCCAAGATAGCCGCTCGCCAATTGCCACACGGGTTCCCCGAGATGCTTCTCGACACCGGGATGGACGACCAATCGGTCCCGATCAAGTTTGGCACGCAATTGATCCATGGGCACAACTCCAGATCAGAGTTGCGCATAGGACGGCAATTCACCGATGCCGTCGATTGGTAATTTTAGTAGTCAGCCCTAATCAACGAAGATCTGAAGGCACCATGGGACGCATCGCTCCGCTTCAGGGAACGCGTTTGGCAAGATCATAGGCTGCGGCGCATCGCTGGCCGGATGCGCAATAAGCGAGGATCGGTCCCGACTGCCGGCTGATGATCGCTTTCAGCTCGCGCGCCTGATCAAAGGATATGGAGCCCGGGACTACCGGAAGATAATGCGCGTCGAGCCCGACCTCACGGGCTGAATTTGCAATTTCGTCAAAGGCCGGCTGAAAGAAGCCTTCTTTGTCCGGCCGCATGCAGACGACGGCCTTGAAGCCGAGTTCGGCAATCGCTTGCAGCTCCTGCGGCTTGATCTGTCCGGTGACATGGAAACTTGGATCGATGCTGCGAATGCTCATGAGAACTCCTTCTTGAGACGGCTGCCCACCGAAGTCGCCGCTTTACACATAACGTTTTTTATATATTTAAGATCTGTCGTAGGTGTCAACACTTGCCAGTGCCGATTTCTCATATATATTCGTATCTATGAAGATTGATCCTGAACAGATGAAGGCTGGTGCCGATATGGCCAGCGAACTCCTCAAGTCGCTATCCAATCGATATCGACTGCTGATCCTCTGCCGCCTTGCCGACGGCGAGCATTCCGTCGGTCAGCTTGCCGAATTCCTCGGGATCCGCGACAGCACCGTGTCGCAGCATCTGGCGTTGTTGCGCCGGGAAAAGATCATCATGGGACGGCGTGACGGTCAGACCATCTGGTACCGGATCGAGAGCGAACCGGCGCGCGCCATCATCGGCACTCTATACGACAGCTTCTGCAAAACATCCGACTGCGCCGCCTGACGCGGCAGCCGACACCGTCATCCATTCTGCGGATGACGGCTTGACACAAGCTTATCTAATATATACGTATCATCGTAGATATGTATCTTAAGGAGAAAAACATGTCGATCGATCGCGCCGTTCTCGTCTTTGCAGGGTTCATGATCCTGCTTTCCCTCCTGCTGACATACTTCGTGCATCCAGGTTTCGTCTGGTTCACCGCTTTTATCGGCGTGAACATGATACAGTCGGCCTTCACCGGCTTCTGCCCGGCGGCCACGATTTTCCGCAAGCTGGGGCTTCGCCCCGGCACAGCATTCTAAGGAACAAGTCATGCCGAAATCCGCCTTCATCGCCCTGTTTGCGGCTGCGACAGCCATGGGACTGACCGTCAGCCATGCCGCTGATCTCAAACTCGAAGCCGTCGACATCACAGAGATGAAGGCGGTCTACGGCCAGATCCAGCCACGCAACAGCGTACTGGCCCGAGCAAGGCTGGGCGGCACCCTCGTCCAGCTGAATGTCACCGAAGGCGACATCGTCAAGGCTGGCGATGTGATCGCCGAGGTGAAGGACGACAAGATCGACTTCCAGATCAAGGCCGTCGATGCCCAGCTTCAGGGCCTGAACGCTTCTCTGCGGGATGCTCAGGTCGAACTGGATCGTGCTGACCGGCTGGTGCGCAGTGGCGCTACCAGCACCCAGCGCCTCGATCAGTTGAAGACCCAGCTGGACGTCATGACCAACCAGGTACGCCAGGCAGAAGCCCAGCGCTCCGTTCTAGTCCAGCAGGCGTCGGAAGGCGCAGTGCTCGCCCCCTCTGACGGGCGTATCATCGCCGTTCCCGTGACCAGCGATTCCGTCGTCATGGCAGGCGAGACGATTGCGACCATCGCTGGCGGCGGCTTCTTCCTGCGGCTCGCGATCCCCGAGCGTCATGCACAGGACCTGACACAGGGGGCGCCGATCCGCATCGAAGCGAGCGGCACGACGCTCGAAGGCGAACTCGTCAAGATCTATCCGCAGATCGAAGGCGGCCGGGTGACAGCCGATGTCGAGGTAGACGGACTCGATACCGATTTCGTCGCGGCAAGGGTTTTGGTGGAACTGCCGATCGGCAACCGCCGGGCACTCGTGGTGCCGGCAGCCTCCCTGTCGAACAGGTCAGGCGTCAACTTCGTCGCCGTGCGTGAAAACGATCAGGTCGTCGAGCGCGCCGTGGTCGCTGGCGAAACCCTGGAGATCGGCGGAGTGACACAGGTCGAAATACTCTCAGGCCTCGCGGCCGGCGATATCGTGGTGACAGAATGAGCACTCCCGTCGACAACTCACCCAATCCCGCAGGGCCGGATGACGACACGCCAATGACCAATCTGGGCATTGCCGGTCATTTGACACGCGCCTTCATCAAGTCGCCGCTAACACCACTCTTCCTGATCGCCGCCTTCGCCTTCGGTCTTGTGGCCCTGCTCTCGCTCCCGCGTGAGGAAGAGCCACAGATCTCCGTGCCCATGGTCGACATCATCGTCCAGGCCCCGGGCCTACGCGCCGACGATGCGCAGAAGCTGATCACCGAGCCGCTGGAAACCATCGTCAAGAGCATCAACGGCGTCGAGCACATCTACTCCCAGTCCATGGACAACATGGTCATGGTCACCGCCCGCTTCCTGGTCGGCACCTCCGCGGATGCCGCGGTGCTGCGCGTCCACGACAAGGTGCGCGCCAACATCGACCGCATCCCCGTCGGCATCGCCGAGCCCAAGGTGGTCGGCCGTGGCATCGATGACGTTGCGATCGTCACACTCACCTTCTCCCCGACGAAAGACGCGAGCGGCCATGTGGGCGCAAACGACCTGACCCGCATCGTCCGCGAAGTCCGCAACGAGGTCGCCAAGGTCGATAATGTTGGCCTCACCTATGTCGTCGGCGAAACCAACGAGATCATCCGCATCTCGCCACAGCCGGAAAAGCTCGCCCTTTACGGCATCACGCTGCAGCAGCTTGCCGGCAAGGTCGGTGGCGCCAATACGGCGATGCCGGCCTCTCAGGTCCGCGAAAACGGTCGCCAGATCGATGTGATCGCCGGCGAAACCCTCGCTTCCCCCGCCGAGATCGGCAATCTCCTGCTGACGGCCCGCGATGGCAGGCCGGTCTACGTCCGCGATGTCGCGACCATCGACTTTGCCACAGACACCAGCGAAGCCCTCGTTTCCACCCTGCGCAAGGACGGCGATACCGTCGAACGCGTGCCCTCTGTCACACTTGCTATCGCGAAGCGCGCCGGCTCCAACGCGGTCGTCGTCGCCGAGGCGATCCTCGAGCGCGTCGAAGCTCTGGAAGGCAAGCTGATCCCAGAGGACATCCGTGTCGAGGTCACCCGTGACTACGGCGAAACCGCGAATGAAAAGGCGAACGAGCTCCTCTATCATTTGGGCCTTGCGACCGTTTCGATCATCGCGCTGGTCTGGCTGGCGATCGGCAGACGCGAAGCGCTAGTCGTGGCGATCGTCATTCCCGTGACGATCCTGCTCACCCTCTTCGCTTCCTGGCTGATGGGCTACACGCTAAATCGGGTGTCGCTCTTCGCGCTCATCTTCTCGATCGGCATTCTCGTCGACGACGCCATCGTCGTCATCGAGAATATCGCCCGCCACTGGGGCATGGCCGACAAGCGCTCGCGCCAGCGCAGCGCCATCGAGGCGGTAGCCGAGGTCGGCAATCCGACGATCGTCGCGACACTGACAGTCGTCGCCGCCCTCCTGCCGATGCTCTTCGTCTCCGGCATGATGGGCCCCTATATGAGCCCGATCCCGGCCAATGCCTCGGCCGCGATGATCTTCTCCTTCTTCGTCGCCGTCATGGTCACTCCCTGGCTGATGCTGAAGGTCGCCGGCAACGCACCCGTGCACACCCATGCCGATCACGAGACCGGCGGCATACTGGGCCGGATGTACGCGGCAACCGCCCGCCCCATCCTTGCAACAAAGACCCGCAGCTGGGTCTTCCTGATCCTCGTCGGCGTACTGACGCTCGGATCGCTGAGCCTCTTCTACACGAAGCATGTCACGGTGAAGCTGCTTCCCTTCGACAACAAGTCGGAGCTGCAGGTCACCATCGACCTGCCGGAAGGCTCATCCGTCGAGGCGACCGATGCCGTAGCCCAGGCCGTGGGGCGCACCGTGCTCGATATGCCGGAAGTGGTCTCCGTCCAAACGCATGCCGGAACAGCAGCCCCCTTCAACTTCAACGGTCTTGTCCGCCACGCCTATATGCGCGCCGCTTCCTATCAGGGTGACGTGGCCATCAACCTGACGCCCAAGGCGGAGCGTGATCGCACGAGCCACGACATTGCGCTTGATATCCGCCGGAAGATTTCGGGCATTGCCATGCCCGAGGGCACCAGCCTCAAGGTCGTCGAGCCACCGCCGGGACCGCCGGTCATGGCAACCCTGCTCGCAGAGATCTATGGCCCAACGCCTGAGATCCGCCGCGCCGTGGCCGAAAAGGTCGAGGCAGCCTTCCGCTCGGTGCCCTTCATCGTCGACGTCGACAACTCCTATGGCGTGGAAGCACCGCGCAAGCGGCTGGTCATCTCGACCGACGACGCGGAATTCTACCGTGTCGAGGAAGGCGATGTCTTCGACACCATCGCGATCCTCGCGAACGGCAAGACCATCGGCTACTCGCATCGCGGCGAAGGCCGTCCGCCGATCCCGATCCGGCTGGAACGCGCCAAGAGTGAGAAGGTGATCGACGAGCGTTTCCTCTCGACGCCGATGCCGGCCAATGTCCTACCCGGCGACAAGGGTGTCGTCGAACTCGGCGACGTCGTGCGCGTCATCGACGAAAAGACCACGCTGCCGATCTTCCGTCACAACGGCATCAATGCCGAGATGGTGACGGCGGAACTCGCCGGCGACTTCGAGGCCCCCCTCTACGGCATGCTCGCCGTGCAGGAAGCGATCGACGCGCAGGACTGGACGGGACTTCCCAAGCCGGTGATCACCCTCAACGGCCAGCCTACCAACGAAGATCAGGCAACGCTTCTCTGGGATGGCGAATGGGAAGTCACCTGGGTGACCTTCCGCGACATGGGCGCCGCCTTCATGATTGCGCTCCTCGGCATCTATATCCTCGTCGTCGCCCAGTTCGGTTCGTTCAAGGTGCCGCTGGTCATCCTGACGCCGGTGCCGCTGACCTTCATCGGCATCCTCGGCGGCCACTGGCTCTTCGGTGCACCATTCTCAGCGACCTCGATGATCGGCTTCATCGCGCTCGCCGGCATCATCGTGCGCAACTCGATCCTGCTGGTGGATTTCATCCGCCACGCCGATCACACCGGGAAAACACTGACCGATGTCCTGATCGAAGCCGGTTCGATCCGCTTCAAGCCGATACTCCTGACGGCGCTTGCGGCGATCATCGGTGCAGCCGTCATCCTGACCGACCCGATCTTCCAGGGGCTGGCGATCTCGCTGCTCTTCGGCCTGATCTCGTCGACCCTGCTGACGGTCCTGGTGATCCCCGCAATCTACCGGGTGCTACGCACCTGAAAAGACTGACCAGAGGACATATGGCCGCGCGGCAAGCGCGGCCATTTTTATTTGGACAGAAGATTCTCAGCACACCCCCTTCAAAGCGACATTAAAAAGTGTAAACTAAATTTTACACTCAAGCTGAGGCGGGACCCATGGCCCAACCATTCCCATTCGCCGCCATCGTCGCCCAGGAGGACATGAAGAAGGCCCTCTTGATGGCGGCCGTCGAGCCTCTGCTCGGCGGCGTGCTGATCTTCGGCGATCGCGGCACGGGAAAATCCACGGCAGTCCGCGCCCTGACGGAGCTGCTGCCACCGATCGAAACGCGCGACGGTTGCCGCTACAATTGCCTCCCGGCAGAGCCGCAATCCGCCTGCACCGTCTGCAATCCCTCAAGCGGCCTGAAGCCACCTGCTATAGTGAAGCATCGCGCACCGATGATCGATCTTCCTCTGGGCGCGACGGAAGATCGCGTCTGCGGCTCGCTCGACATCGAAAAGGCCCTGGTCGCCGGGGAGAAGCACTTCGAGCCCGGGCTCCTGGCCGCCGCCAACCGCGGCTTCCTCTACATCGATGAGATAAACCTGCTGGAGGACCATCTGGTCGACCTCCTCCTCGATGCGGCAGCCTCTGGCGTCAATGTCGTCGAGCGCGAAGGCCTGAGCATCCGCCACGCCGCCCGTTTCGTCCTCGTCGGCAGCGGCAATCCGGAAGAGGGAGATCTCAGACCGCAATTGCTCGATCGCTTCGGTCTTTCCGTCGACGTCCGCACCATCGACGATCTCGACCAACGCATCGAGGTGATCCGTCGCCGTGACACCTACGAGACGGACCCGCGCGGTTTCGTTAAGCTCTGGGCCAAGCGCGACGCCGCAGTCGGTCGCCGCGTGATCGCCGCGCGAAAAATTCTCCGTCAGGTGGAGATCCCTGATCATGTGGTCAGGCGCATGTCGCAGCTCTGTTTGCGTCTCGGGATCGACGGCATGCGCGGCGAGCTGACCCTGATGCGCGCCAGCCGGGCTGCCGCAGCGCTCTCCGCGCGTCTTCAGGTCACATGGGATGATGTAGCCGATATCGCACCCATGGTACTTTGCCACCGTCTGCGCCGTGACCCGCTCGACGATGCCGGTTCTGCACCCCGCATTGAGCGCGCCCTGGCGTCGATCGACGACACCGGCAAAGACCGTCACGCCCATGGCTGAACTCGGCCCCCACGACGCCTATGAGAAAGCCCTTGATGACAGGGGCGCGGAACTCTGGGCGGATGCGCAGCTGGCGATCGAGCTACTCGGCCTGGGCGGCCCAAGCCTCGGCGGCGTCTGGCTCAGGGCCCGGTCGGGTGGCGTACGCGATTTTTTCATGTCCCGGCTCCAGGAACGCCTCAATATCGGATTTGTCCGCCTGCCACCCGGTACATCTGCGGCCAACCTCTCAGGCGGCGTCGACCTCGCGGCAACCGCTGCGACAGGAAGCCTCGTCCGGCAACAGGGGCTTCTGGCTCGGGCCGAAGGCGGCGGACTGATGGTTCCCATGGCAGAGCGCCTCGACCCATCGCTCGCAGCCATGGTCGCCCGCGCGATGGATCAACCTGCAGAGAGCAGCTTTCTGCTGGTCGCCCTCGATGAATCCCTTGATGATGAAGCCCCGCTTTCCGGCGGACTTGCCGATCGCCTCGCGCTGCGCATCGATCTCGACGGCATCGGCTGGCATCATGTGAGCAGCCCAGAGACAGAGCCAGCCCGGTTGCGGACCCCGGTCGCCACCTGGCAGGATGTCACGATCGACGATCGGCTGCTGAAGGGCCTCGCCACCATCTCGGCGATATCAGGCCATAGCTCGACCCGCATATTGGCGCATCTCGCACGCACGGCACGGCTTCTGGCATGTCGACAAGACCGCACGACAGTCGAAGAGAGCGACGCGCTGACAGCCCTTCGCCTGTGCCTCGGTCTGCGACTGGCGCCTCAGGCTGAAGCGCCAGCCGAGCAGCCGGAAGATCCATCGACAGACGCTCCTCCGGGACAGCCCGAAGAACCGGTTAATCCCTCGGCTCCGACGGACCCGGCCGATCAGGATCAAGACAGCAATTCCGACAAGCCGACACAGCTCGACGCGCTGACGGAAATGCTGGCGGCCATCAAGGCAGGTTCGCTATCGGCAGATCCCTGGCTCACCATCGCCCAGCGCCCCAGCCGCAATGCGGGCGGGGCGGGTAAATCGGGTGACCTGCACAAGAATACCCGGCGGGGTCGGCCTTTCGGCATTGGGCTAGCGCCGCCCCATCCGGAGGCCCGGCCCGACATCATCGCGACCCTGCGCGCAGCAGCGCCCTTTCAGCGTATCCGCGCGGCCCAACGTCAGGCTCTGAGTGTGGCGAACCCTCGTCCATCGTCAGGAGCCACGGCGCCGCGCGCCTATGTCAGCCGCGATGACTTCCGGTATCTGCGTTTGCGCCATGCAGCCCCCTCGACGGCAATCTTTGTCGTCGACGCCTCGGGTTCCACCGCACTGGAGCGCCTCGGCGAAACCAAGGGCGCGATCGAACAGCTGCTGGCGCGATGTTATGTCCGCCGCGACGAAGTGGCCTTGATCGCCTTCAGGGGCACAAGCGCCGAGCTGCTTCTGCCACCGACCCGGTCGCTCACCGCCGCGAAACGCAAACTCGCCGCCCTTCCCGGCGGCGGGCCAACGCCGCTTGCCGCGGGGCTGAAAGCCGGCCTTGAGCTCGCGCTCTCCGTCGAGCGACGCGGCAGCAGCCCTGTGCTTGTCCTGCTGACCGATGGGAGCGGCAACATCGCCCTCGATGGCACCCCTGATCGGGCCCTGGCCGCCGAAGAACTCTCGCGTCTTGCCCGAAACTGCAAATCCAGGGACTTGAAGACAATCTGCATCGATATTGCACGCCGCCCGCGCGAAAGCGTGACCACTCTTGCGAGCATGCTCGGCGCCGACTTGCACATCTTGCGAAAAGCCGATGCCGGTCATGTCTCACAGCTCGTGGACCGTTCGATGCAGGAGGCGCGTGTATGACACTCGGGCGCGATCGACTGAACTGGGAAACGGACGGCCGCAACTGGCCGAACCGCAGCGCAAGCCAGTTCGTGAAGACCAATGCCTGTGACTGGCATGTGCAGATTGCGGGGCAGGACACCGCACCCATGATCCTGCTGCTGCACGGGACGGGTGCATCCTCCCATTCCTGGCGGCATCTGTTGCCGCTACTCAGCGCGCGCTTTCGCGTCGTGGCGCCCGACCTTCCCGGCCACGGCTTCACCCGGCCGTGCGGACCAACAGACCCCTCGCTTCCCGGGATGGTGCGGGCATTGACGGAACTGGTCTCTCGACTGGATCGCTGCCCCGCCGTCATTCTTGGACATTCGGCAGGTGCGGCCATCGCCGTCACGCTGGCGGCCAGCAAGGCCTCCGCCGTGCCGCGCCATGTCATCGGCATCAACGGCGCCTACCTGCCGATCCGTGGCAACGCACTGTTTTCGCCGCTGGCCAAGGCGCTCTTCGCCAACCCATTTTCCGCCTCGATGTTTTCCCTGATGTCACGGGTGACGCCGCTCGGCGGCAATCTGCTGACCGCCACCGGCTCACCGATCGATGAGGAAGGGCGCGCGATCTACCGCATGCTGCTCGCCTCCCCCGCCCACGTTCGCGGCGCGCTCGGCATGATGGCCGCCTGGGACCTGTCCCGTTTCGACGCCACCTTGCAGCGCCTGCCCTTTCCCATGACGCTCATCGCCGCCAAGGACGACCCCATGGTACCGATCGAAAACTCCAGCCACGCAGCGCGACAGGCTCCGGGGAGCCGGCTCGTGCTGACCGACACGGGCGGACACCTTCTGCATGAATGCCGGCCCGCCGACGTCGTGCGGTGGCTGGACGAGGCCATTGGAAACCAGCGACCGAACGGAGCGGATGCAGCATGAATGTCGCCGGCCGCTTTCCCAGACACAAGCCCAAACCCATCGACAACAGACCGCATGCGATCGTGATCGGTGCTGGCGTGGGAGGTCTCGCGACCGGTGCCCTGCTCGGCGCCAAAGGTTATCGTGTCACGATCATAGATCCGCTGGACGAACCCGGTGGACGGGCCTATGCCCATCGCCAGGACGGTTTCACCTTCGACGCCGGGCCGACCATCATCACCGCCCCATGGCTTTTCGAAAAGCTGTGGCATGACTGCGGCGGTCGCCTGAGTGACGATGTCGAACTCCGGCCAAACACCCCCTTTTACCGGGTGCGCTTCGACGACGGTACGGTCTTCGACTATTCCGGCGACCGCGCGGCGATGGAAGCACAGATCGCGAGGATCGAACCCAGGGATGTCGCTGGTTATCGCAGCTTTCTCGACGAGAGCCGGCGGATCTATAAAGTCGCCTTCGAGCAACTGGCGCACAAACCCTTCCACAGCCTGCTGTTCACGGCAAAGACGCTTGCCGGTCTGGTGCGCCTGGGCGGCTATCGCTCCGTCTATTCGGTCGTCTCGAAGCATTTCAAAAGCGACACGCTGCGCACCCTCTTCTCCTTCCATCCGCTGCTTATCGGCGGCAATCCCTTCTCGGCCACCTCCTTCTACTGCCTGATCGCCCATCTCGAGGGCAAATATGGCGTGCATCATGCGATCGGCGGCACCAATGCGCTGGTGCGCGGCATCGCATCGCTCGTCACCCGCAACGGCGGACGCATCCGGCTGAACGAGACGGTCACTGACATCGAGACGGAGGGACGTCGGGCAACGGCCGTACGCCTGGCATCCGGCGAGCGGATCGCTGCCGACATTGTCATCTCGAACGCAGATCCCGCCACCACCTATGGCAAGCTCCTGAAGCACCATCCCCGGAAACGCTGGACCGATGCCAAGCTCAAACGTGGCGACTATTCGATGAGCCTCTTCGTCTGGTACTTCGGCACGAACCGCCGCTATGACGATGTCCTGCATCACACGATGCTCTTCGGCCCGCGTTATCGAGGACTTCTCGACGACATCTTCCGGAACCACCGCCTCGCAGACGATTTCAGCCTCTACCTGCATCGACCGACGGCCAGCGATCCCTCGCTGGCTCCGCCCGGCGGCGATGCCTTCTACGTCTTGAGCCCGGTGCCAAACCTCGAAAGCGGGACCGACTGGAACGAGGCAGCAGAAATCTACCGGCGCAAGATCGAAAAACGGCTCGAGGAAACCATGCTGCCCGGTCTTTCAGAGAGCATCGTCTCCTCGCGAATTGCGACCCCCCTCGACTTCCGGGACAGACTTCTTTCGTGGCAGGGGGCCGCCTTTGCACTCGAACCCAAGCTCCTCCAGAGCGCCTGGTTCCGACCGCACAACAGAAGCGAGGAACTCGACAATCTCTTCCTTTGCGGTGCCGGCACGCATCCCGGTGCAGGCCTGCCCGGCGTCGTGTCGTCGGCGCGCATCGTCGCCGATCTGGTGCCGGATCCGGCAACCCTGCCAGCCGGCACTTGGGAAGGTCGCGGAAGAGGATCTGCACAATGACAGACACACACCCGTCCCACTCCGAAGCCTATCTGGCCCGTCCGACGATCCGTCGGCCAATCCTCTTGAACTATGGCTTTTCCGGAGACTTCGAGGATCAAAGAGCCTGTTCGGCCGCCATTCGTCGGGGGTCGAAATCCTTTCACCTCGCCTCTCTGCTTTTGCCGGGACCGACTCGCGAGGCCGCGCGCGCGCTCTATGCCTTCTGTCGGCATTCCGACGACCTGATCGATGATCCACGCAGCGGCATGCCAGCCCTCCAGCGCCTGCGCGAGCGGCTGGACCTGATCTATGCCGGGGACCCGGCACCCTTTGCCTGCGACCGCGCCTTCGCACGGGTGGTGCACGACCATGCCATCGCCAAGCCGGTGGTCGAAGCCCTGCTCGACGGCTTTGCCATGGATCTGGACGGGCGGCGCCACGCGACCATCGACGACGTGAAAGCCTATGCGACCTGTGTTGCTGCAAGCGTCGGGCTGATGATGGCATCGGTGATGGGCGTCAGCGATAGGGCTGCGCTTTCCCGCGCGGCCGACCTCGGGATCGCTATGCAACTGACCAACATCGCCCGCGATGTCGGGGAAGACGCCCGAAACGGCAGGCTCTATCTGCCGCTCGACTGGCTGGATGAACAGGGTGTCGACGTCGCGGCCTTCCTGCATAATCCGCAATTCACCCCCGCGCTCGGTCTGGTGGTAAGGCGACTGCTCGACGAGGCTGCCCGCCACTACCGGCTCGGCCATGCCGGCATCCGCAGCCTGCCGAAACCCTGTCGTCATGCGATCCGCACTGCCGCCTTGGTTTATGAGGCGATCGGCCAGGGCATTGCAGCCAATGGCTATGACAGCGTCAACCATCGCGCGACAACGGGACTCAGCACCAAGCTTGGCCTCCTGATCAAGGCACGCTCCGACGACAGCCGCTGGACGGCGACGGCCGTGCGCGATCTCCATGCCGGGACGGAACCTGTCGCACGATCGCTGGTGACACTCAGCGGCATCTTGCGAGAGAGTGCCCCGACGCAACGCCCCGACACGCCAGCATCTGATGGGGAGACGGCCGTGGGACGGGTAACCGACATTCTGCTGAGGCTTCATGCCGACGCACGGATTGAGACGCTGAGACGCCGAGACGCGGCGCGGGAAAAGGCGGCGAGCCTTGCTTGAGCATTATTTCGGCATCATCGAAGCCATCTTCGTCTTTAGCCTGGCGATCGCCTTCTATGTCTGGCAGATGCGCGATCTGAAGAAAGCGAAGCGCGAGGCGGAAGCCCGCGAGCGGCAGGCGAGCCAGCCTCTTACGGAAGAGCCGAAAACCGACTAGGCGCGGCGCGGCATGCGAAACGGAAGCATCAGCCTGACGACCGGATTTGCCAGTCGGCGACAATCGAGCGTCTCCTGCATCATCTCGACCGGATCCCCGGCAATCACCGTTTCGACCAGCGAGCGCCGGTAAAACGGCGTGTCTTCGAGCACGTTTTTCAAGACGGGACTTGCGCCACCATCGCAGGCGATACCGCCGCCGACGCCCCAGAACCCGCGCTGTAGCAGTTTTCGTGGCGGGGGATCGAAGTCGGATATCGCACCGTGACGACCACAGATGAGCCCGAAGCGGCTGTTCGTCCCGTCGGCCAGCACTGAATCGTAGAGGATCACCGTACGGCCATCGCCCGTATTGCCCCTGGCCCAGTCCCAGCCGGAAAAATCCGTCTCAAGCGGACGGGCGCCATGGTTCATGTCGTGATAGCCCGTCCCCGTCCATCCACCATCGGGCAGCGCCTCGCAGGCGACGGTGACCCGCCCATTGGGGGCGACTGGTTGCCAGGCATGAAACCCGGCGCGATCGAGACCATAGGCCCGCGCACCAAGAAAATCCGGCACTAGCCGGATTTCGCCCCGCATTCGTTTTGGCAGCAAACGCTGACCGGGCCAGGGCAGGAAGATCTCGTCGAAGCTGATCACGAAGCCTGAACCATCGTAGCGGAACGAACTTTTGCCGATCGCCAGGGAGTGCTTGTCGCGACTGAGCCGGGCCTTGCCACGCTCGGTCATCGCCCAGGCGTGACCCTGAGGCCCGTAGAGCGCGACATTGAAGGCAATATGATTTTCCGGATCATGCCGGCCGGACCAGTGATAGTAGGGCGAAAACACGGAGCCGATGAAGGCGATCACCGTGAAGGCGAACTGTCCGCAGTCACTCGTTCCGTCTGCATACCACCAGTGATAGCCGCCAGGTGCGACCGCCTGGTCAAAGGCCGGTCCGCCATCAACCGTTCGGCCGCGAGCTTGCCGGAAAGCGCCGCCATCGGCAGCCCCGGCCCCGGATGTACGCTGCCCCCCGCCAGATAAAGCCCCGGCAGCGGCCCCTCCGATCCCGGCCGGGCGAAGGATGCCATCCACCCGTGCGAGGCCATCCCGTATAGCGCTCCCCCCGTTCCCGGATAGAGGCTCGCAAAGCGATCCGGAGTCGTGATGTTCGCCGTAGCCTGTGGGTTCGAGAGCGTCAGACCGTTCAGTGACAGTCGCCGTTCCATGCTCTTCAGACATGCATTGACCTCGCGTTCATCGAACCGGTGACGATCTCCATCCGCCGGGAGGTTCATCAGGGCATAGATGCGCTCCGGCTCGACACCGCCGGCCTTTAGGCGACCGGTCGCATCGCGGTCCTGAGCGCAGAGATAGACGGTCGGATCGGAAGGTGCCTCGCGCCGTTTAAAGATCGCCTCGAACTCGCGCTCGTAGTCGTCGGAAAAGAACACCGTATGATGCGCAATCTCGACACCTTTAGGCTCGGCGACGCTGCATGACACAAGGGCTGACAGAGACCGTTGTGCCCGACTGCGAGCCGGGTCCGGAGGCGAGGCGCCGATCAGCCGGGGCAGCGCGGCGACATCTCCGTTGTAGACGATCTGCCGGGCATCCACCCGTCGGCCAGTTCGCGTGACCACACCGGACACGGCCCGACGCGAGGGATCGATGAGGATCTCGCTGACGGGATCGCCATAGCGAAACTCGACGCCGAGCTCGACAGCCAGCGCTTCGAGACGCATGGCAAGCGCCCTGATCCCGCCCTCGACGGTCCAGACACCCTCCTGCTCGACATGCGCGACCAGCATCAGTGTTGCCGGAGACAGGAAGGGCGAAGAGCCGCAATAGGTGGCGTAACGACCGAAAAGCTGGCGAAGGCGCACATCGGAAAAATAGCCGCCAAGCGCAGACCAGAGCGTCGAGAACGGCTTGATCGCGAGCAGATCCGCCGGCCGACCGAGCCCGATGCGACGAGACAGGGAAACCGGATTGGGTCTGGTGGCGTCGATGAAACTGTCTTTCAACACCTCAAACGTCCGCCGGCTGTCGGCCGCGAAGCGCCGGTATCCCTCTGCCTCGCGCCGTCCGGCAAAGTCTCCGATCGCCCTGATCGTTTCGTCATGGTCTGCATGCAGATCAAGACAGACCCCGCCCCGCCAGTAATGGCGCGCGATCACGCTCGATGGGACCAGGCTGAGTTCGTCTTCAATTCTGCGTCCCGCAGCGGCAAAGAGTGCCTCGAAGACCCATTTCATCGTCAGCACCGTCGGCCCCGCATCAAAGCCTCTGCCAGCCGCTTCGACACGACGCATTTTGCCGCCGGCCTCTGCCTGCGCCTCGCAGACAACGACGCGATATCCGGCCGCAGCCAATCGAATGGCAGCCGAGAGCCCCGCCATGCCGGCACCGATCACCAGCACGGTATCGTCTGTCGAAACAGGCACCTTCGTCTCCTGTGGCCAGTTGACTTACGGACTTAATGTGTCAATCTTGATTTACACATTATTGAGTTGCGCAAATTTTACAACAGCGCATTCTCCGGAGGTCAACCCAATGGATTTCCCCGAGCGCATCGAAACCGGCATGCAGCGCGCCCTGCGTTATGCGACCGCCAATGGATGCCCACCCATCCTGGCGAAAGCCCTTCGGCATGCGGTGTTTCCCGGAGGTGCGCGTATCAGGCCTCGGCTCTGCCTTGCGGTCGCGGCCGCCTGCGGTGACCGTGAGCCGAATGCCGCCGACAGTGCTGCCGTGGCCATCGAACTCCTGCATTGCGCATCCCTCGTGCATGATGACATGCCATGCTTCGACAATGCGCTGACGCGTCGAGGCGCGCCGAGCGTACATGCCCAATTCGGTGAAGAGATCGCGCTTCTTGTCGGCGACGGCCTAATCATCGCAGCTTTCGAGACGGTCGCCCGGGAAACACAGCAGACACCGCTTCTGACCGCACCAATGATCGCCACCATCGCTAATGCTGTGGGCAGCCCCTATGGCCTCGTGGCCGGCCAGGCCTGGGAAAGCGAACCCGAAATCAACATCACCGCTTATCATCGCGCCAAGACCGCCTCGCTGTTCAGCGGTGCCGTGTCGACCGGCGCGATCGCCTCGGGCGGCAATCCGAGGGAATGGCTGGTGCTCGCAGACGCGCTCGGCGCTGCCTATCAGGTGGCCGACGACCTCTATGACGCGGTGGGACAGTCCGACGCCGGCAAGCCGGCCGGACAGGACAGCCGCAATGGCAAGCCGAACATCGTCGCCAGCATCGGCCTCGAAGCGGCGCTGGTTCGCCTGAAGCGTCTTGTCACCGAGGCCGTCGAGAGCGTGCCCGACTGCCCCGGTGCGGAAGCTTTCCGCGCAATGATCCGCAACGAAGCGACACGGCTGATGCCGAAAACGCTCGCCACCAGCGCGGCGTAAGGTCATGGACACCGGAGGCGGAAGAGGCTTCGATGCCAGCCCGCCGATCCGCACCAGCGAGGCGCGAGGGGAGCCTCGACAAAGCCTCCTGCAGTCGGTGGCGATCGGTCTTCGTCTCTGGCGAAGCCGCCAAATCGCCTCGCCCCGCTTCCGCGCGTTCGTTTCGCGGATGCCGCTGCTGCGGCAGATCGCCAACCGCAAGGCCAATCATCTGTTTCGCCTGACAACAGGCTTCGTCCACACCCAGATCCTGTCTGCCTGTGTGGGTGTCGGGATCTTCGAGGCCCTGGACGGCGAGGCATTGTCCACGAATGCAATTGCTGCCCGCTGCGGCATGCCGTCGGACGCCATGCGGCGTCTGCTCGAGCAGGCAAGACGGCTCGATCTCGTCGTCAGCCTCGCCCCTGATCTCTGGCTGCTCTCGGATGCCGGCACGGTGCTCGCCGCCGATCGCGGTCTGCGGGAGATGATCCGGCACCATGACATGTTATACCGTGATCTCGCCGATGCGCCCGCCTTTTGGCGTGGCGATCACAGCGACACGGAACTGCGCCGCTACTGGGCTTATGTGAGGGGCGGCGACCCCGCCAGCATCGGCAACGAGGAGGCTGCGCCCTACTCCGCCCTGATGCGCGAGAGCCAGACGATGCTGGCCGACTGCCTCCTGGCATCCCATGACTTCGGCCAATACCGATCCGTCCTCGATTTCGGCGGCGGCGAAGGCGCATTCCTCGCAGCCATTGGCGCGCGGCATCCCGCGACACGGCTCGCGCTGTTCGATCTGCCCGCGGTCACACAGCTTGCAACCCGCCACCTGCAGGAGCGCGGTCTTTTGACCCGCAGTAGACTGCACCCCGGTGATTTCACGCGCGATCCCATTCCGGCCGACCAGGACTGCGTAACGCTGGTCCGGATTCTCTGCGATCACGATGACGACCGCGTCCTGAAGATCCTTGCCAACCTGCACCGGCATCTCGCACCCGGCACCCATCTCCTGGTCGCGGAAGCCATGGCCGGCAATACGGACGGCCCCAACCTCGCAGCCATCTATTTCACCAGCTATTTCACCGCCATGGGATCCGGCCGCTGCCGGACCGCCAGTGAAATCATCGCACTCTTGGCCCGTAGCGGCTTCGCCGGCGCGAAGGTTGCCACCACAACAAATCCCCTCCTGGCAGGCCTTGTGATCGCCAAGCGCTGAATGTTGGTGAACTTCACAGCCCCAAGTGTAAATTTTGATTGACACTTTGATGCGTAATCTTAAGATGACAATTGGGAGCAGAAAGCATCCCGTGTCCGGGGAGGGCACGACAATGCGCAGTTCAGCCATCGTCTTTGAAAAACCGGGAATACTCGCCGTCAGGCGATTGGCGCTCCGTGCGCCCGAGGCGTCGGACGTGGTTGTCGAGTCCTGCTTCAGCGGCGTCTCGAGTGGCACAGAGAAGTTGCTCTACGACGGCACCATGCCAGCCTTTCCGGGCATGCGTTATCCCCTCGTCCCAGGCTATGAGACGGTTGGCACGGTGGTTGAGGCCGGGCCAGACTCCGGCCGCTCCGTCGGAGATCAGGTCTTCGTCCCGGGCGCCAATTGTTATGAAGATGCTGCCGGACTGTTCGGTGCCAGCGCCGCAAGGCTCGTGGTTCCCGGTGCCCGCACCGTCAAGACCCAATTTGAGCACGCGGAAGAGGCGGCCCTGCTTGCGCTGGCGGCAACCGCACACCACGCCGTCTGTCGGTCGGCACATCCAGCCACACTTGTCATCGGCCATGGCGTCCTCGGCCGCCTGATCGCCCGGATTGTCATGGCAACCGGGCATTCGGCCCCGACCGTCTGGGAGACACGCCTTGCCCGCCGCGATGGAGCGACCGGATATGTCGTCGAGACACCGGAGGCCGCCGGCGACCAGCGTCACGACGCCATCATCGATGCAAGCGGCGATCCCAGCGTTGTCGACAAGGCCATCGCGCGCCTCAACCGGCGCGGAGAACTCGTGCTCGCGGGCTTTTATGGCGAACGGCTCGACTTCGCCTTCCCGGCGGCCTTCATGAAGGAAGCCTCCATCGCCATCTCCGCGGAGTTTACGCCGGCGGATGTCCAGGCGGTGCTCGCCCTTGTCGACTCCGGGCGCCTCTCCTTAGGCGGCCTGATTACCCACCATTCCGACCCATCGAATGCGGCCTCGGCCTATCGGACCGCATTCAAAGACCCCGACTGCCTGAAAATGATCATCGACTGGAGGAATGCCGCATGAGCCTCGACCCCGCACAAGACGGCCTGGAGCGCCTGCAGGAGAACCTTCGTGACGAAGCCGCCATCGAACCCGATGCCCCGGCGACCGGCAAGGTGACCAAGGATACGCAGATCATCGCGATCTACGGCAAGGGTGGCATCGGCAAGAGCTTCACGCTCGCCAATCTTTCCTACATGCTGGCCCAGCTCGGCAAGAAGGTCTTGCTGATCGGCTGCGATCCGAAGAGCGACACAACCTCTCTGCTTTTCGGCGGCCGCGCCTGCCCGACCATCATCCAGACGGCCTCGCGCCGTAAGGAAGCCGGCCAGGAAGTCTCGATCTCGGATGTCTGTTTCAAACGTGATGGCGTCTTCGCCATGGAACTCGGCGGACCGGAAGTCGGCCGTGGCTGTGGTGGCCGCGGCATCATACACGGCTTCGAAACGCTGGAAAAACTCGGCTTCCATGACTGGGACTTCGACTTCATCCTGCTCGACTTCCTCGGCGACGTGGTCTGTGGCGGCTTCGGCCTGCCGATCGCCCGCGACATGTGCCAGAAGGTCGTCGTCGTCGGCTCGAACGACCTGCAGTCACTCTATGTCGCGAACAATGTCTGCTCGGCGGTGAAATACTTCCGCAATCTCGGCGGCAATGTCGGCGTCGCGGGTCTCGTCATCAACAAGGATGACGGTACGGGTGAAGCCCAAGCCTTTGCGGACGCCGTTGGCATCCCGGTGCTCGCCTCGATCCCGCAGGACGACGACATCAGGCGCAAGAGCGCGAATTATCAGATCATCGGCACGCATGAGAGCCATTGGGGTCCCCTCTTCGAGGCGCTCTCGATCAATCTGGCCGAAGCGCCGCCGATCCTCCCGAAGCCGCTCGACCAGGATGGCCTGCTCGGCCTCTTCGACGCCAGCGAAACAGGCGCCGATTACAAGCTCCAGCCAGCCCTGCCGGAAGACATGTGCGCCACGGGCGCGCTGAAACGGCCGTCGCTGGAAGTCGTCTACGACAACGTGTGAGATCGGGTGAACATCATGGATGACCTGCGCAAGGAATTCGAGCTGGACGACGCTGGCGGGATCGCTCCCGTCGGCAACGATGCCGCCGTCCTTGGCGACATGGCGACCGCAGACACAAACGGCATTGGATGCCATGGCGGCGTCGAGCTTTCCAAGGCAGCGGCCCGTGCCGCTGGCCAAGGCGAACTGATGGATCGCTTCGAGGCGGACTATCCCAAGGGCCCTCATGATCAGCCGCAATCCATGTGCCCGGCCTTCGGCTCGCTCCGCGTCGGCCTGCGTATGCGCCGTGTCGCCACGATCCTCTCGGGCTCTGCCTGCTGCGTCTACGGCCTGACCTTCACCTCGCATTTCTACGGCGCGAAGCGCTCGGTCGGCTATGTGCCCTTCTCCTCCGAAACGCTCGTCACCGGCAAACTATACGAGGACATCGTCGAGGCCGTGCACCAGATGGCGGATCCGGAGAAGTTCGACGCCGTCGTCGTCACCAACCTCTGCGTCCCCTCGGCCTCGGGCGTGCCGCTCCGCATGCTGCCACGCGAAATCGATGGCGTCCGTATCGTGGGGATTGACGTCCCCGGCTTTGGTGTCCCGACCCATGCGGAAGCCAAGGACGTTCTGTCAGGCGCGATGCTCGCCTATGCCCGCCAGGAAATCGGCGAAGGCCCGGTTCAGCGTCCGCGTGGTGGACTGAAGGACAGGCCAACAGTCACACTGCTCGGCGAAATGTTCCCGGTCGATCCAGTTGTGATCGGCGGCATGCTGGAACCCATGGGCCTTGCTGCCGGCCCGACCGTTCCCGTCCGCGAATGGCGCGAGCTCTATTCTGCTCTCGACTGCGCCGCTGTGGCTGCGATCCATCCCTTCTACACGGCAAGCATCCGCGAATTCCAGGCGGCCGGTCGTCCGATCGTCGGATCGGCCCCTGTGGGTATCGACGGTACCGATGCCTGGCTGAAGGCGATCGGCGACAGCTGCAACGTCCCGGAGGCGAAGACCAATATCAGCCGCAATGCCATGCGCGGCGCAATCAAGGCAGCACTCGCCGAGCACAAGATCAACGGCCGCATCACGCTGTCAGGCTACGAAGGCTCCGAACTGCTGGTCGCACGCCTGCTCGTCGAACTCGGCGCAGACCTGCGCTATGTCGGCACTGCCTGTCCGAAGACGCCTTACAACAGTGAAGACGCCGAATGGCTTGCCGCGCATGGTGTGCAGCTGCGCTTCCGCGCATCGCTGGAGCAGGACCTCGCCGCCTTCCATGAGTTCAAGCCGGACCTCGCCATCGGCACGACCCCCGTGGTGCAGAAGGCCAAGGAGAGCGCCACCCCTGCCCTCTACTTCACCAACCTGATTTCCGCCCGCCCACTCATGGGTCCGGCCGGCGTCGCCTCGCTGCCCGCCGTGATCAACGCCGCGATCGGCAACAAGGACCGCTTCCTCGCCATGAACGCCTTCTTTGAAGGCGTAGGCCAGGGCGATGGCGCCGGTATCTGGGAAGACGTGCCGGAAGATCGCAGCGCCTATCGCAAGAAATTCGCCGCCAAGGTCAAGCAGTCCCGCAACGCCGTCGACAATGGGGAGAGTGTCGGATGCTGATCCTCGACCACGACAGAGCCGGCGGATACTGGGGCAGTGTCTATGCCTTCACCGCGATTAAGGGTCTCCAGGTGATCATCGACGGCCCGGTGGGCTGCGAAAACCTGCCGGTCACCTCGGTCCTCCACTACACCGACGCCCTGCCTCCGCACGAGCTGCCGATCGTCGTGTCGGGTCTTTCCGAAGACGAACTCGGTCAACATGGCACGGAAGGTGCGATGAAGCGGGCGCGTCTCGCGCTCGATCCTGATTTGCCGGCCGTCGTCGTTACCGGCTCGATCGCCGAGATGATCGGTGGTGGCGTGACGCCGGAAGGTTCCAACATCGTCCGCTTCCTGCCCCGCACGATCGACGAAGACCAGTGGCAGAGCGCCGACCGCGCCCTGAAATGGCTCTGGACAGAATTCGGCCCCAAGGGCGGCAAGGTGCCCGCACCGCGCAGACGTCCGGAAGGCGCAAAGCCCCGCGTCAACATCATCGGCCCGATCTACGGCACCTACAACATGCCTTCGGATCTGGCGGAAATCCGCCGTCTCGTCGAGGGACTGGGCGCCGAAATCAACATGGTCTTCCCATTGGGCAGCCATCTCGAAGACGTCCGCAAGCTCGCCGATGCCGATGCCAATATCTGCCTCTACCGCGAATTCGGCCGCCTGCTCTGTGAAACGCTCGACCGCCCGTATCTGCAGGCACCGATCGGCATCCATTCGACGACGGCCTTCCTGCGCGAACTCGGCGACATGCTCGGGCTCGACCCTGAACCCTTCATTTTGAAGGAAAAGCACACGACGCTGAAGCCGCTCTGGGATCTCTGGCGCTCCGTCACCCAGGACTTCTTCGCGACCGCGAGCTTCGCGATCGTCGCAAACGAGACCTATGTGCGCGGCATCCGCAATTTCCTCGAAGAGGAAATGGGCCTGCCCTGCAACTTCGCGATCCCGCGCAAGGCCGGATCGAAGACTGACAATATCGAGGTTGCGGAACTGACCGCCAAGAAACCGCCGATGATCATGTTCGGCTCGTTCAACGAGCGCATGTACATGGCCGAGCGCGGGGCCCGCGGCAAGTTCGTGCAGCTGTCCTATCCCGGCGCCATCGTGCGCCGCCATCCCGGCACACCTGTCATGGGTTATTCGGGTGCGGCCTGGCTGATCCAGGAAGTCTGCAACGCGCTTTTCGACATGCTGTTCGATATCCTGCCGCGCGCCGGAGAATTGGACGCGATCGAGGCGACGACGGCCCGCCCGCGCACGGAAATGGCCTGGCATTCCGATGCCCAGGCATCGCTCGAAAAATTCATCGGCAACGAGCCGGTCCTCGTCCGCATCTCGGCCGCCAAGCGGCTGCGGGAAGCAGCGGAACGCGAAGCCCGCCGCGCCGAAAATAACGAAGTTACCCGCGATCATGTCGAAACGGCCGCCCGCCTAGAGGGAGCCTACGCATGAACATCGGAACGAGACCCATCAACGGGACAACTGGAGGCAAAGCCATGGTCACTGCAACCCGATCCGATCAGGACCTGCGTCGACATCGCGACCGCCAGTCCGAGCGCCAGAACATGCGGCGCCTCTACCTGCTACTCTATCCGCTCTGCCTGTTCGCGGCCGTCGCGTCGCGCATGACCGGCCATGCGGAAGAGGCCGCCGAGCGGCCAGCTCAATCGATCTTCGCCGAGGCTCGCTCCTCGGCCTATGCAGCTGCCGGTTACGCCTTCCACGCGTGACCCGATCCCTTTGCCGGTGTTCTCGACACCGGCAGAAACCCGGCAGGTCTTTTCAAAGACCTCCCGAAACCCCGCCGCGGGGGCGCCGCGGTGTTCGAGACTAGGAGGTGAATTTGATGGCTGAAACATCAAATGTTTCACTTTCGGGTCTGACCGAAAGCGAAGCGCGCGAGGTCCATGGATTCTTCATCCAAGGCTTCATGATATTCACGGCGATTGCCATCGTCGCGCATATCTTGGTCTGGATGTGGCGTCCCTGGATCCCGGGTCCGGAAGGTTACAGCTCTCTCGAGGGCATTAACCAGACGGCTCTCACGCTTCTGCCGATGTTGACCTGAGGAGGACGCGATATGTGGAGAGTCTGGCTTATGTTCGACCCGCGCAAGGCGCTGGTTGCACTGTCTGTATTCCTGTTCACGCTAGCGATCCTGATCCACTTCATCCTGCTGAGCACGGACCGCTACAACTGGTTCGAGGGCAAGCCCCTCACGACCAGCTCTGTCGAGCAGTCCCACTCTGAAGGCGTGGATTTCCGGCTCATTGGCTGAAGAACCAAGACGGCAGCGGGCGGCACCTCGGTCTCGCCCGCCGCCAAACGGCACGACCCGACAACGCCGCCTGGCTGATCACCTCTGGAGGAAACGAACATGGCGCTGCTGAGTTTTGAACGCAAATATCGCGTACGAGGCGGGACACTGCTCGGGGGCGATCTCTTCGATTTCTGGGTAGGACCCTTCTATGTAGGGTTCTTCGGCGTCACCACGGCATTCTTCGCGATCCTCGGGACTGCACTTCTGGTCTATGGCGCGGCCATCGGTCCGACCTGGAACATCTGGCGGATCTCGATCGCGCCACCCGACCTATCCTACGGTCTAGCGCTGGCGCCACTCAAGGAAGGCGGCCTCTGGCAGATAGTTACCGTCTGCGCGTTGGGCGCGTTCATATCTTGGGCCCTGCGTGAAGTGGAGATCTGCCGCAAGCTCGGCATGGGCTACCACGTACCCTTCGCCTTCTCCGTCGCGATCTTCGCCTATGCGACGCTCGTCGTTTTCCGTCCGCTGCTGCTCGGCGCCTGGGGACATGGTTTTCCCTACGGCATCTTCAGCCACCTCGACTGGGTTTCGAACGTCGGCTACCAATATCTGCACTTCCATTACAATCCGGCGCACATGATCGCGGTGACCTTCTTCTTCACCACGACGCTGGCGCTCTCCCTGCATGGTGGCCTCATCCTGTCCGCTGCCAATCCAGGTTCATCGATCACCGAAGCCGGAAAGCAGGCAGAGGTGAAGACGCCGGAATACGAAGACACATTCTTCCGCGACATCATCGGCTACTCGATCGGCACGCTGGGCATCCACCGCCTCGGCCTCATCCTGGCGCTGAACGCGGGCTTCTGGAGCGCCGTCTGCATCGTCATCAGCGGACCGTTCTGGAACCAGGGCTGGCCGCAATGGTGGAACTGGTGGCTGACGCTGCCGATCTGGAACTGAGGGGGACCGGACCATGTTCTTAGCGCAATATCAAAACATCATCACGCCGATCCAGGTCAGCGGTCCAGCGGAAGAAGGCATGCCCCTTCCCGCAGGCGACAGCCCGCGCACCGGCAAACCGATCTTCGTCCGCCTGTTCGGTATCATCGGCAATGCCCAGATCGGACCGATCTATCTCGGCTGGCTCGGCACACTGTCGCTGGTCTTCGGCTTCATTGCCTTTGAGATCATCGGCCTCAACATGCTGGCTTCGGTCGGCTGGGATCCGATCCAGTTCGTCCGCCAGCTCTTCTGGCTGGGTCTAGAACCGCCGTCTGCACAATACGGCCTGAAGGTCCTGCCGCCGCTCGCGGAAGGTGGCTGGTGGCTGATCGCAGGCTTCTTCCTGACCATGTCGGTCCTTTTGTGGTGGGTGCGCGTCTATCGTCGGGCACGCCAGCTGGAGATGGGGACTCATGTAGCCTGGGCCTTTGCAGCCGCAATCTGGCTGTTCCTGGTGCTCGGTTTCATTCGTCCACTGTTGATGGGCAACTTCTCGGAAGCCGTGCCCTTCGGCATCTTCCCGCATCTCGACTGGACGGCTGCTTTCTCGATCCGCTACGGCAACCTCTACTACAATCCGTTCCACTGCCTCTCGATCGTCTTCCTCTACGGCTCCGTGCTGCTCTTTGCGATGCATGGCGCGACGATCCTGGCCGTCGGCAAGTATGGTGGTGAACGCGAACTGGAACAGATCACCGATCGCGGCACCGCTTCCGAACGCGCAGCCCTCTTCTGGAGATGGACCATGGGCTTCAACGCCACCATGGAATCGGTCCACCGCTGGGCCTGGTGGTTCGCCATTCTGACCCCGATCACCGGCGGCATCGGCATCCTGCTGACAGGCACCGTTGTCGACAACTGGTACCTTTGGGGCATCAACCACGGGATCGTGTCCCCGCTGCCGGGCTATCCCGGCGTCGTCGACCCGGCGCTTTGAGGAGAACGACGATGAAACTCTGGATTCCCTTCGCCGTCTCCGCCGGTTCATTGCTGACAATCGCAAGCTTCGTCGGCGCCGGTTGGGATGCTCCGCCCGTCGAGAGCGAACAGATCGGCTTTCGCGGTACCGGTATGTATGTCCACCGGGATGTCGAAAAGCAGGAAGCACTGAAGCTGGCGAACGTCGTGCCGCCAGCTCCATGGGAAGCCGACCCCGCGGGCGACAGGGCAGGCGACATCTACGAAAATGTGCAGATCCTCGGCGATCTGTCGGACGACCAGTTCAACCAGTTTATGGCCTCGATCACCGAATGGATCGCGCCTGAAGTGGGTTGCAACTACTGCCATAATCCGGAAAACCTCGCATCCGACGAGGTCTACCAGAAAGTTGTCTCCCGCCGCATGATCCAGATGACTCAGGCGATCAATGTCGATTGGACTGCCCATGTCGGTCAGGTTGGCGCCACTTGCTACACTTGTCACCGTGGCCAGGCGATCCCCGCCAACTACTGGTACGAGGATCTGGAGCCCAAGCCGGCCGGCGGCATGACCCAGAACCGCGCGGGCCAGAATGTCGTGGCGAAGTTCGCAGGCAATTCGTCCCTGCCACAGAACGTGCTGAAGGACTACCTTCTCGAAGCCGAGCAGATCCGTGTTCATTCGACGACGGCTCTGCCGACCGGCACCAACCTCGCCGGGACGAAGGAAACCGAAGCCACCTGGTCACTGATGATGCACATGTCGGAATCGCTCGGCGTGAACTGCACCACCTGCCACAACTCCAGAGCCTTCAATGCCTGGGATGAAAGCCCACCGCAGCGCGTAACCGCCTGGCACGGCATCCGCATGACCCGCGACATCAACGCCAACTACATGGTTGGCCTGACGCCGGTCTTCCCTGACACCCGCAAGGGACCGGAAGGCGATGTCTTCAAGGTCGGCTGCGCAACCTGCCATGCCGGTGTGCAGAAGCCGCTCTACGGTGTCTCGATGCTCCAGGACTATGTCGACTCCCTGGCCAAGAAGGGCCCGATCACGGTGCCGGACTTCACGACCTATCAGCCGGGCGTGACCCAACGGATGGCACCGGCGGAGCAGAGCAGTGCACTGCCGATGAAGACAACCTCTCAGACGGCCGCTGCAGTGCTACCGGCCGAGAACCAGACCGCCAGCGATTGACGGCCTCCCAAGGCGGGCCGCATGGGGAAGGGGAGCTCTCGGGCTCCCTTTCCTTTTGCGCGTTTCGCCCGTCTGCTTGTAGTACCACCACAGCAAACATAGTCAGCATCGGTAACCTTCAGGCTACCGATGCTGACTATGTTTGAGATGAGGAGAGATGGGGGATCGGTGTGGGTATCAGGCAGCTTCGGCGAAACTCAAGCCCGGAAAGCGCTGCAAGTAGATGCGAAACCAAGGTGTGAAATCCTGCGGACGCTCGAGCACCTCGCGCATCAACTCACGAGGGCCAATCCAGCGGGTCTCCTCGACTTCACCTTCCACAGGCGCGATCTGCAGTGTCCGGCTGTCGACCTGGGCGCTGAACAGCGTCACACGCTCGTGCTCCTTCAGCCCTTGGCCCACATCGGCAGCGTATTCCACGGTCTGATGGCGAGTGAGCGATAAGGTAAACCCGAGCTCTTCGGTCAGGCGGCGCTCAGCGCAGTCCTCGACCGTTTCGTCCCAATGGGGATGGGTGCAGCAGGTATTCGCCCAGAGTCCGGCGCAGTGATACTTCGTCGATGCACGTTTCTGAATGAGCAACAGGTCACCGTCGAAGACGAAGACGGACACGGCCAGATGCAGCTGGCCATCGAGATGAGCCTGCATCTTTTCGATCGGATAGAGCGATCCGTCGCCGGCAATCGCCGGAATGTAAATGCTGTCCGTCATCCTGTCCGGCTCCAAACTCCTGGCTGCGCCGTGCCGATACGGCTTTTGTAATCCTCAGGCAACCGCCCTGGCCAATGCACATTTCGACCACAGCGAACAGAGCGCTTCGGCAAGGTGTTCGATATCCGCGTCTGTGTGAAGCGGCGTCGGTGTAATGCGCAGTCTTTCCTTGCCAACGGCGACCGTGGGATAGTTGATCGGCTGGACATAGATGCCGAAGTCGTCGAGCAACACGTCCGAGATCCATTTGCACTTGGCCGCATTACCGACCATGACGGGCACGATGTGGCTCGGGTTGTGCATGTGCGGGATACCCCGCACGTCGAGCGCCCGCCGGACCTTCGCGACCGTCGCCTGATGCATATGGCGCTCGAAGGGGCTTTCCTTGAGATGGCGGATCGACGCAGTCGCCCCAGCCGCAAGCGCCGGCGGGATCGCGGTGGTGAAGATGAAGCCTGACGCAAAGGAGCGAACAAAATCCACCAGCACGGCGGGACCGGTGATATAGCCGCCCATGACGCCGAAAGCCTTGCCAAGCGTCCCCTCGATGACCGTCAACCGGTCCATGAGGCCTTCGCGCTCAGCCACGCCACCGCCGCGCGGCCCGTACATGCCGACCGCATGCACCTCGTCGAGATAGGTCTGGGCACCGAACTGGTCGGCGACATCGCAGATCTCCTTGATCGGCGAGATATCGCCGTCCATCGAGTAAACGCTCTCGAAGGCGACCAGTTTCGGCGCGGCCGGATCGTCGGCCGCCATCAGCTCGCGCAGATGCTTGTAGTCATTGTGCCGGAACTGCCGCTTGATGCAGCGGGAATGACGGATGCCTTCGATCATCGAGGCGTGATTGAGCGAGTCCGAATAGCAGATGATGCCGGGGATCTTTGCGAGCAGCGTGCCGAGCGCTGCCCAGTTGGACACGTAACCTGATGTGAAGATCAGCGCGCCTTCCTTGCCATGCAGGTCCGCCAGCTCCTGCTCGAGCAGGACATGATAATGATTGGTACCGGAGATGTTGCGCGTGCCGCCGGCACCGGCGCCGCACTTGCGCACAACCTCGATCATCCGTTCCGTAACGAGCGGGTTCTGGCCCATGCCGAGATAATCGTTCGAGCACCAGACGGTGACGTCGCGGGCCGTCCCGTCACCATGGTGAAACGCGGCTTTCGGAAAGGCCGAGCAGTGACGCTCAAGATCCGCGAACACGCGGTAATTGCCGGCAGTATGCAGGCCGGCAAGCGCCTCTTCCATGTGCTGGAAAACAGTCATCAGTCTTTCCTCTTCCCGATCGTGTCTTTTGCAATTGCTGTCCAGGAGGTGTGCGGCACGGACACCGGCCCACCCTCCTTGAGTGCGGAAACGCCGTCCGCCGCAGGGCGGATGGCAAGATTGGCCCGATCCTGGCGCGCCATCGCCCAGCGCCAGAGCGCCGTGTCCGAGACGGGAAGGACGAGAACCAGATGCTCAACGATGGCAAGCGCCATGAAGGTGGCGAGCAATGTGTGTCCGACCACCGAATGCGCATGTGTCGCGCGGTTGGCACCGACGACGAGGACGGCAAAGATGCCGGCCGCGATCGCCAGAAAGATCGGAAACAGCGGCGTCATCCGGTCGGTCTTGAAATAGCTTTTGAGATGGCGGATACCCTTCGGCATCAGCTCGCTGACGGCATGCGGTGCGCCGAGGAAGATCACCAGCTTGGCGGAGATCCGCATACCCCAGAGCAAACCGAAGGCGGCGAGCCCGAAGAGATTGGCCGATCCCTCGAGCGTTAACCACAAGGCAATCGCGGTCACCAGAATGGCGATCTCGTGATCGCTGACTGCCTCCCAGGCCGCCCGGAATCGGCTGAAGCCGGTCAGCCCTGGCGGGCACTCACCCGTCCGTCGTCCTGTCAGTAGCCCTGTCAGGAAAGCAGCCTCGTGCCAAGCCCAGACGAGCAGCGCTCCGAAGAAGCCGACATAGGAGCCGAACACCGTCGGCTCCTGTGCGCCCCAGAGCATCAGCCCGAAACCGAATGCGCCGATCACGGTCATCAGCCCCATCAGAACAAGGCCCCTGCGCCGCGGCCCGTCGGATCGGTTGACCATGGCGAGCACCAGCCCGGTCGAAAGCCACCATACGGAGATGGCGACCAGAACGACAGCGAGCGGGTGCGTGAAGGTCATGGCAATCTCCTCACCAGACCGGCTGCAGGCGGGACGTCGCCGGGATGGCGTTCGACTTGGTCGGGATCGCATACATCCGGACGAAATTGACCGTTGCGGCCGCCGACCAGAAACCCTTGGCGATCTTGCCCGAGAGGCCACCCTTTGCGTCAGCCGCCATGACCTTGCGGTTGATCCGCTCCATCCGGCGGAAGCCTTCATGCAGGGCCGGATTGTCGAGATCGAGCACGAGCGGGAAGCACTGGCGCGAGATCTCGCTCGTCAGCCGGAAGACCTTCATGTCGTAGTCGTCGATATCGACGCCGAGACCCTTGTGGAAGGCCGGCCGCATGTGGTCGCGCACATACATGGTAGCGAAGACGGCAAGCAGGAAGAACTTGATCCAGTACTTGTTCATGCCCTCCATCAGCCGCTTGTCGGAGCGGATGATCAGCGAGAAGGCCTCGCCATGGGAGAATTCGTCATTGCACCATTCACGGAACCACTTGAAAATCGGGTGGAAGCGCTTGTCCGGATGCTTTTCGAGATGCCGGTAAATGGTGATGTAGCGGGCATAGCCGATCTTCTCGGAGAGATAGGTCGCATAGTAGATGAACTTCGGCTTGAAGAAGGTGTACTTCTTCGCCTTTGCCAGAAAGCCCATGTTCACGCCGATGCCGAATTCCTTCAGCGCATCATTGATGAAGCCGGCATGGCGCGACTCGTCGCGGCTCATATAGCCGAAGAGCTCGCAGATCTCCTGGTTCTTGCCGCGTCGCTTCATCTCCTTGTAGAGCACGCAGCCGGAAAATTCCGAGGTGAGCGAGGAAACCAGGAAATCGATGAACTCCTCGCGAAGATCGTCCGGCAGGGCGTCGATGTCGATATCGTCCCACTGTTCGTTGCGCTTGAAGTGCCCGCGGTTCGGATCGCTCTTCATCTGCGCGATCAGCACGTCCCATTCGGCCCTGACAGGCTCGACATTGATCTTGTCCATCTCCTCGAAATCGGTGGTGTAGAAGCGCGGTGTCAGCATCGTGGAGACGAGAGCGCTGCGGGTCGTGTCGCTGACCCCGGCCATGCGTTCTTCGACGGTCGGCTCGTGATCGGCAAGATCAACAGGCGAAACATGGTTGTTCATGACAGTGCCCTCTCCGTGAAGCTGAATTCGCACAATTCCATCATGTCGAGATCCCCGGTTGCGCGGGTCCAGGCCCGCTCCAGGAAACCCGCCCGGGTGATGGTCGCCTTGCGGCGGAAATTCTGGCAGGAGCCATAGGGGATGGAGACCGGTGCGCCATGCACCTGCACTTCGTCACCGGGATGGACCACCACGCCGTTGTCGAACCGTAAGTGCGCACCGAGCGCCTCGAAGGTGTTGTTGATCTCAACGGTACAATCGACCGTCTCCTTCCGTCGCATCAAGGCAAAGACCGGGTTCATTGGTTTTCTCCTCCCTGTGAGCCCAGAAGGGCTTCAAATGCAGCCACGTTGTCCGGGCCGAATGCATCGAGATAGATTCGCTCGCCGGTGCCCGTATCAGACAGGCTGAGTCCACCCGCATCCCACTTGATCAGTCGGTATGGCGTATCGAACGGTACCTTGGAGACCTGGCGCATGCGCTCGAATGCGCGCAAGGAGCCTGGCACAAAGCCACCGGCCTGTGGCGCATAGCTTGCGATCTCCTGGCCAGTCGCAGCGTCTCTCACCACGACGAAATCTGAAGTGGTGCGGGTGATGGTGAGATCGCGGATGGCGATCGGTGCAGCCTGCTGCTGCTTGACGAGCCCGATCCCTGTCGTTGTTCCGAAAAGGATTGCGCCTGCCGTGAAAGCAAGGAGACCGACAAGACCAAGAAACACGCCGCGAGGCACACGATTGGGCGTCTTGCCCTTGCGGTCCGCCCAGTAACCGAGATGCGAGGCCGATCCCATCACACGGCTCCTATTCGGCTGCAACGACGGAAGGCGGCATGGCGCTTCCGGCCGTCTCTTGCATGATAATCCGTGGCTGCTCGGCACGCGCGCCACGATACTGGCCGATCGCGGCCGACAGCACATTCGCCACCTTGTCCGCGTCGGGCAGGCAGATCAGGCTTGGCTCCGGCCTTGAGAAACGGAAGCCCCGCACATGCGGCCACTGAATGAGCCAGGACAGGCGCTGCTCTGGCAGAAGGGCAATGGCGATCATGCCCGCCTTTTCGCCAAGCCGTGCAAGAGCCACACCGTCGACCTGCCGATACGGCAGGTTCAGCGTCATCGAAATTGCCACACCGAAGCGAATGACGATGCGCTCCGTGGTGATCGTGTAGAGGGTCGTCTTTTCAACGGCCCAGGCGAAGAGCTCGATCATGCCGATCAGCACCCCGGCCAAGGCGGTCAGGACAGCCACCGAAAAGACGATGCCGCCGACAGGTTGACCATCGTTCAAGCCGGCAAGCACGGCCCAGCTGGCGAGGATCAGGAAATAGCCGACGATCCAGCGGACTTTCAAAAGATGGCGGGCGACAAGGGCAGACGATGGCCGCCCTTGCCAGAGAATGACTTCGCCGGCCGGAGGCACGCCTGGAAGGCCTGGCAGCGGCTCGATCTCATGTTCTCGTGTGACGAACTGTTTCACAGCAGTGGCTCCTGACGAAAGCGATCCGCATAGAGGAGACCCGCACCGAAGTAGGCGGCGATCTTGTCTTCCTCGAGCAGGGTCACGAGTTCCGGACGAGCGGTGGCTGGTACATCGGCGAACTGCGCGGCGGTGACAGCATGCACGTAGAGATACCGGACATTGCCGCGACCGGTCTGGAAGACGACGAAGTTGTTCGGCAAAAGCACGGTGCGTCCACCATCGGCGAGTTCCACCTCATAGTAGCGGATCAGATGCTCGGCCCGGTCGACCCAGATATCCTTGACGGTGCCGGCAATCTGCTTGTCGCAACCGAGAACGGCAAGGCCACGCGGATCGGCAGCGCCTTCAGCAAGGCCGAAGCCTTCGGCGACACGGAGCGGCACGATGCGGGCATCGCCATGGGCGGTCACGTCAGGCTTGTCGGAGCGTTCGGCCCAGGAGCCGGGGCCGATGCCCGCGAGCAGCGGATTGCCAACCGGCTCGATCGGATAGCCCGGGGCCGGCGCGATGCGGCGGCTCGAGAAGGTGCGTTCGTCACGCTTGAAGTCAGGAGCATGCCGGACGCCCTGGCCATGCGGCAGGATGAAGGTCTTCTTCGGCGGCACGAAGAGCCAGGGGCTCTTGTTGTAACGGCCCGAGACATCTTCTTCGAGCGGATAGCCCTCGCGGCGGTCTTCCTGGCGCAGATACCAGATCAGCCCCGCGAAGAAGAGCCAAAACACATAGAGCACCACTTGTGCGACATCGATATTCCCAACCAGCGACCCGGTCATATCCAGACCCTCCCGTGTAAAGCGCATCTGCCGGCAATCAGCCGGGCAGCTCCGCCAATCCAAAACGCATGTCTTGCAGATAGTCCCTCTGATAGCGCCGGCCGGTCAGTGGACCGAGAACCGCCAGGCACAGAAAGAGGAGAATGATTTCAAAGCTGTAGACGACCAGATAGCCAGCAGCCGGCGTCATCATGACGTCACCCAGCGAGCCATTGAGCGCCAGTGAATTGATCGTGTTCTTGATCACGCCGCCGGCCAGCATGGCCGCACCGATGGCGGTGGCCTGCACGGCACCCCAGGCGCCCACGACGAGGCCACTGTCCGACCGCTCGGCGATACCCATTGCGGCGAGCATCGTGCCGACAGCAAACAGTCCGCCGCCGAGCCCGATGCCAAAGGCACCAAGATGGAAGAGCGCGGTGACGCCGAGCGGCGAGGCGAAGATGACGGCCGAGAAGGCGCCGAGACCGATCAGCAAGCCCCGCGCCGCCACCCGGTACATCTGAGCACCATGCTGCAGGCTGCGGGCGGCCCAGGCGAAGCCGACCATGGTGCCGAACGCCCAAATGCCGGTCAGGCGCGTCGTCTCGCCGACAGTGAGGCCGAGGATTTCGCCGCCATAGGGCTCGAGCAGGATGTCCTGCATGGAGAAGGCCGCAGATCCGATGGCAACAGCCAGCAGCAGACGCATGACACCAGGGGCACTGCGATAATCGTCGAGAGCATCGAAGAAGCTCGACAGATCCCGGTCAACGGCCGAGCGGCGCACGTCGCGGGCTTCCTGCTTCCAGATGGCGATGACGTTGATGATGATGGTGAGCAGCGCCGTGCCCTGGATGACCTGGATCAGCACCTTCGGGGAAAAATCGACCAGGAAGATGCTATAGAAGCTGGAGGCCCCGATCATGCCGGTGAGCAGCATGAAGTATAGAAGCGCGACGACGCGCGGGCGCTTTTCCTCGGGCACGAGGTCGCTGGCGAGCGCCAGACCCGCCGTCTGCGACATGTGCATGCCGAAGCCGGTGAGAATGAAGGCGAGGCTCGCGCCCGCAGCGCCAGCCCATTCAGGGCCAAGCGTCTGCGACTGCAACAGAAGCAGCGCGAACGGCATGATCGCGAGACCACCGAACTGCAGCAGACTGCCGAGCCAGACATAGGGCACACGCC
Source organism: Rhizobium sp. AAP116 (assembly GCF_001295785.1). Taxonomy (NCBI): domain Bacteria; kingdom Pseudomonadati; phylum Pseudomonadota; class Alphaproteobacteria; order Hyphomicrobiales; family Rhizobiaceae; genus Rhizobium; species Rhizobium sp. AAP116. The sequence continues at coordinate 222,069 of NZ_LJIB01000002.1, read as the reverse complement.
GCCAGCCCAGCACCGATTTATAGGTGTCCGACCGGAAACCGAAGAGGAGCCTGAGCGGAGCGGCAAGAACCGGAATGGCAACCACCGCCGAGACGAGCGCGACGGAAACGCCGAGTTCGACAATCAGCACGCGGTTCAGTGTCCCGGTCAAAAGGACGAGTACGCAACCGGCAGAGATCTGGAAGAGCGACAGCCGCAACAACCTCGACAAAGGCATCTCCGCCGACGCAGCATCCGCAAACGGCATGAAGCGCGTTCCGAGCTTCTGCCAGAACGAGATCATTTTGCGGTTGGCGGCAGCGATCGTCATGACCGGATCACCTCCATGGCCTGCGATGTGTAGAAGCCGACGGCAACCTTGTGGCTGCGACCGGCCTGCCAATGGGCAAACTCCGGATGGTTGACCATCTGTGCGACGAGTCGCTCCGGATCGACCGGGTAGATCGCCGGCGCACGATTGCCGCGCGGGAAAACCTTGCCGGCAGCAAGCATCGCCCGCAGCAGGCGGGATCCAGGGGCCAGCGTGAAGATCATCTGGCGGGAGGTGCGCTCGGCCAAAGTGTGAAGCACACGCACGGCGTCTGCCGGGCGGTAGTGGATCAGTACATCCATCGCGACCACGGCATCGAAACGCCCGTGGCGTGGGTCGAGCATGTCGCCGCTGTGGAAGGTGACGGAGCCCTTGAAACGACCATGGGCGGCTTCGAGGTCATGCGCCCGCTGGCGGGCATGCGCGATCATTTGCGCGGACAGATCAATGCCGACGACTTCGGCACCACGTGCGATGAGCTCGAAGGACAGAACTCCCGAGCCACAGCCTGCATCGAGGATGCGCCAGCCTGTGAGGTCCTGCGGCAGCCACGAAGCAAGCGTGCCACGCATCTCTTCGCGCCCCTTGCGCACGGTGGCGCGAATGCCGCTCACCGGCTGGTCGCCGGTCAGCCGCTTCCAGGCATCGAGCGCGGTGCGGTCGAAGTAGTGTTCGATCTCGCCTGTGCGTCTGATGTAATCGGTCTGGCTCATGACAACCTCACTCGAAACCGAGAAATTCGAAAATTTCCCGGTCCTTCATAGGCTCGGCCTCAAGCGCAGGGGTGCCTGCCCAGAGGCGCTCGGCCAGTTGCATGTATTCCTTCTGGATGCCGAGGATCTCCGGGCTGTCGCCCATCTCGAACAGCGTGCTCTTCTTCAGCCGGCTCAGCCGCACATGGTCACTGTCCGGCACATGGGCGAGGCGCGTCAGCCCGATCGCCGCATTGTAGCGGTCGATCTGGTCCGTTTCGCGCGAACGGTTGGCAATCACGCCGCCGAGGCGCACATCGTAGTTCTTCGACTTCGCCTTGATGGCGGCGACGATCCGGTTCATCGCGAAGATGGAATCAAAGTCGTTGGCGGCGACGATGACCGCGCGTTCGGCATGCTGCAGCGGCGAGGCAAAGCCGCCGCAGACCACGTCGCCGAGAACGTCGAAGATCACGACATCGGTGTCGTCGAGCAGATGATGCTCCTTGAGCAACTTCACCGTCTGGCCAACGACGTAACCGCCGCAGCCGGTGCCTGCCGGCGGACCGCCCGCCTCGATGCACTGAACGCCGTTATAACCTTCGACCATATAGTCTTCCGGACGGAGTTCTTCCGAATGGAAATCGACCTTTTCGAGAACGTCGATGACGGTCGGGATCAGACTTTTGGTCAGCGTGAAGGTCGAATCATGCTTCGGGTCACAGCCGATCTGCAGCACGCGCTTGCCGAGCATGGAGAAGGCAACCGAGAGGTTCGACGATGTCGTCGATTTGCCGATTCCACCCTTGCCGTAGACCGCGAAGACCTTGGCGCCGTCGATTTCCATCGTCGGGTCGAGATGCACCTGAACGCTGCCCTCGCCATCTGCGCGCTCCCGGAGCTTCTCGGCGATGCGTGCCTCGCGTTCGGCAATCTTGCCATGGGTGTAGATGTTCATTGGGCAGCCTCCCTGACCAGCCCCTCGAGACGGTCTTCCAATTCTTCACCGGCCTGTTTCAGAGCGGCGAGCGTTTCTGCATCCGGCTGCCAATAGTTGCGCTCATGCGCCTCGATCAGCCGGTTGGCCACACGGGCGGCAGAAGCCGGATTGAGTGTGGCCAGCCGTTCGCGCATTTCGGTGTCGAGCACGAAGGTCTCGGTGATCTGCTGGTAGACCCAGGGATCGACATCGCCTGTCGTGGCCGACCAGCCGAATGTGTTGGTTACCTGCGTCTCGATATTGCGCACGCCCTCGTAGCCATGCTTCAGCATGCCCTCGAACCATTTCGGGTTCAGCGTGCGTGTCCGTGTCTCCAGCGCGACCTGCTCGCCGAGAGTGCGGACACGTCCCTCGCCCTGCGTCTGGTCGGAGATGAAGACCGGCAGCGAACCGCCACCCTTGGCCCTGTTGACAGCCTTGGTCAGGCCACCCAGCGTGTCGAAATAGTTCTCGATCGTGGTCACCCCGATCTCGACGGAATCGAGGTTCTGGTAGGCCATGTCGACCTGCCCGATCATCGCATCAAAGACCTCGGCCTGCGCGCTGGTCTTGCCGCGACGGTTGATCGCGAAGCTCTTGCGATTGCTGTAGGTCTGCGCGATCTCGTCATCGTCACTCCAGGAGGACGAGGCGACCAGCATGTTGACGTTGGAGCCATAGGCGCCGTCGGCATTCGAAAACACTCGGTAAGCCGCCGCCTCGATGTCGCAGCCATGGCTTTCGCAATAGGCGAGCGCATGCTTACGAATGAAGTTCATCTCGACCGGTTCGTCTGCGACAGCTGCGAGATAGCTCGCCTCGGCCAGCATGCTCGCCTGGATCGGCAGGAGATCCCGGAAGATGCCAGACAGCGTCATGACCGCATCGATGCGCGGACGCTGCAGCTCTTCGAGTGGCACCAGAACGGCGCCGCAGACGCGGTTATAGGCATCAAGTCTAGGCCGCGCACCCATGAGTGCCATGGCCTGCGCCAGCGGCGCGCCGCCGGTCTTCAGATTGTCGGTGCCCCAGAGAACAACGGCCACCGTTTCCGGCAGGCGTCCATCGGTCGCGAGATAGCGTTCGAGCACCTTCGCTGCCTGGCGTTCGCCATCCTGGATGGCAAAGGCGCTCGGAATGCCGAAGGGATCGAAACCGTGAATATTGCGACCGGTTGGCAGCAGTTCCGGCGTGCGCAACAGGTCACCAGAGGGCGACGGCAAGACATAGCGGCCGTCCAGCGCCCTGACGAGGCCATCGATCTCGCCGTTGTGCGCCAGTTCGCGGTTCATCGTCACCAGCTTGTCGATACTGTCCTTGAGCTCACCCACGGCATTCTTCGTCATCCGCGTAATCGTCGCGGCGTCACCCTTGGCGATCGCGGCGATCAACTCAGTCTGAAGGTGCGGACGCACGGCAGGCGGCATGTTGGCGGCGACATGGTCGAGCATTTCCAAACGCTCGTTCTCTTCCATTGCGCGACCGGCAATGTGCAAACCGTGCGGAATGAGCGCGTATTCGACTTCAGCCACCTCGGCCACGAGCGCCAGCACCACGTCGGATTCGGCGAGCGCGATACCATTCTTGCCCAGGTCCAGTTGCTCGGCCTGCACCTGAATGAGCTGGAACAGCCTCTCGCGCTCGACGCGCGCCTCGGGCGCTGCACTTCGATAGCGGTCCAGGCTGCCCTTGATCTCCGTCAGGCCCTTGTAGAGCCCGGAATGCGTGATCGGCGGCGTCAGATAGGAGATCAGCGTTGCAGCCGACCGTCGTTTGGCGATCGTGCCTTCGGACGGGTTGTTGGCGGCGTAGAGATAGAAGTTGGGAAGCGCGCCCAGGAGGCGATCCGGCCAGCAATCTGCAGAGAGGCCCACCTGCTTGCCCGGCATGAACTCCAGTGCACCATGAGTGCCAAAATGCAAGACGGCATCGGCGCGGTAGGTTTCGCGCAGATAGCGGTAGAAGGCGGCAAAGGCATGGTTCGGGGCAAAGCCGCCCTCGAACAACAGGCGCATCGGGTCGCCCTCATAACCGAAGGGCGGTTGGATCGCGATCAGCAGGTTTCCATACTGGCGGCCGAGCACGAAGATGCCACGCCCATTGCTGAGAACACGTCCCGGAGCCGGTCCCCACTTTGATTCGAGATCGGCGAGGTGTTTTTCATTGCGCACATGCTGGTCGACGGGGATGACCGTGTGGACATTCGCCTCGACGCCATAAAGAGCTGCATTGCCTTCAAGAATGCCGTCCTTCAGCGCTTCGGCATCGGCGGGCAAGTCGACATCGTACCCTTCCGACTTCAGCCGGCGCATGGTCTCAAACAGGCTCTCGAAGACGGAGAGATAGGCGGCGGTGCCGATGCTGCCGCTGTTCGGCGGATAGTTGAACATCGCAATGGCGATACGGCGCTCGGCACGTTCCTTGCGCCGCAGGTCGACCATGGCCGCGAGGCGATCGGCGAGCAGCACGACGCGTTCGTCATCGGGCTGCATGCAGGCCCTGCCGGACGGGCAGGAGGCAAGCTCTCTCGAGCAGATGCAGGCTCTCGCCTCACCACCCGCGTCAGAGCGACCGCCGAAGACCATGGAACCGATGGAGCCGTCGAGTTCCGGGATTGCCACCATCAGCGTGGTTTCGATCGGGGTCAGCCCCTGCGTCGACGAAAACCAGACTTCCTTGCTCTGAAACTCGGTTGCCATCGCGGAGAAATAGGGAACATCGAGCGCCGCAAGTGTCTGGGCAGCGGCAGCGGCATCGCTATAAGCCGGTCCGCCAACCAGCGAGAAACCGGTCAGCGAGCAGAGTGCATCGATGCGGGAACCACCGGCAGCTGGCGTCATGAAGCGTTCGATTGCGCCGCGCATGTCGAGACCGCTGGAGAAAACCGGTACGACATTGAAGCCGCGCAGTTCCAGCTCGCGGATGACACGATCATAGTGGCCGGTGTCGCCAGACAGGATGTAGGTTCTCAGAAGCAGAAGCCCGATCGTCCCGCGCGCACCCGCCTTGTGCGGCAGGCTGGAGAGCTGCGTCGTGACCCGTGGCTTCAGGCCAGGATGATAGAGACCCATGTCGGGATATTCGACCGGATCTCCAACCGTAATGCGGCCCTGGAGGCCCTTGCGCTCGCCCTTGGCATATTTACCGACAAGCAGGCGGACCATGTTGGCGATATTCTCGTCCGAAGCCGCAATGCGGTATTGCAGCGTCAGGAAGTAGTTGCGCACGTCCTGCGCGGTCCCCGGAATGAAGCGCAGCAATTGCGGCAGGCGGCGCAGCATGGCGAGCTGGCGTTCCCCAGCTGTGCGGCCGCTGTCCTTGCCACCACGCGAGCTTTTTCCACGGAGCTTCTTCAGGAGCGCGAGCGGACCCTTCTGCTCCTCGCTCATCTTGAAGCGACCCATGGTCGTGTATTTCATGATCGTGCCGGCCGACATGCAGCAGGCCATGGCGTCGCATTCGAGGTGGCGTGCTTCCAGCACGTCTGCGATGGCGCGCACATGCTCTTCGACGAAGATCATCGAGACGATGATGATGTCGCCACCAAGGATCGCCGCGCGGCAGGCTTCAAGGCTCGCCGGGTTGTCGTTCCAGTCGGTTGCGGCATGCACGGAGAGTGTGAGCCCCGGCAGGTCTTGTGCGAGGCTGCGCCGCGCATCATCGACAGCTGCGACAATATGATTATCGAGTGTCACGAACACCACCCGGACCGGGGTCGCGTCAGCGGGCGAAATGGGCTTTCGCGTCATACAACGTCTCCACGGTGATGGGGCGGATGCCCTTGCGGGCGGCGAAGAGTTCGGTGTTGCGGCGGGCCTTGCCACGCACGAAGAAGGGGATCTTCTTCAGCTCGCGCTCGGCATCTGGCGTCCAGGCCGCCTCATCGGCGGGTACCTCGGCAAGCACAAGCGTCTCATCGTCGGAGACCACTTCGGTCGCAGCAGCCGCGGCTGCCGGGGCGTGGGCATGCAGATGCGATGCCTGCGCCTGATCGTTGAACTCGAAGTCATCCCGGAACATCTGCAGAAGGTGCTCTTCAAGCCCCATCATCAGCGGATGAACCCAGCTGTCGAAGATGACATTCGCGCCCTCGAAGCCCATTTGCGGCGAGTAGCGGGCCGGAAAATCCTGGACATGCACGGGGGACGAGATGACGGCGCAGGGAACGCGCAGCCGCTTGGCGATGTGGCGCTCCATCTGCGTGCCGAGAACAAGCTCCGGGCGGGCGTCGATAATGGCCTGCTCGACATCGAGATGGTCGTCGGAAATCAACGCCTCAACGCCGAACTCTTCCGCAGCCTCACGCACTTCGCGGGCGAACTCGCGCATGTAGGTGCCGATGCCGCAGACCTTGAAGCCGAGTTCTCGGGCTGCGATACGGGCAGCAGCGATCGCATGGGTCGCGTCACCGAAGACGAAAACGCGCTTGTTGGTGAGGTAATTGCTGTCGACCGAGCGGGCATACCAGGTTGCCCGGTCCTCAGCCTCGCCGACAGGTTCATCGTTCGAAAGGCCTGCTAGCGCTCGGACCTCCGCAAGGAAGGTGCGCGTCGCGCCGATGCCGATCGGCACGGTCGAGACGAAGGGCATGCCGAAGGTCTTCTTCAGATAGCGCGCCGCACTCTCGCCGATCTCGGGATAGAGCACGATGTTGAAGGCGGCGTCCGGCAGGCGGGCGAGGTCGGCTACGGTTGCACCGAGGGGTGCCACGACACGCACGTCGATACCGTTCGCGGCAAGCAGTCGGCAGATTTCGGTGACGTCGTCACGGTTACGGAAACCGAGGGCTGAAGGACCGAGGATGTTGCAGCTGTTCGGGGCAATCTCAGTGGGACGCTCGCGACCGCCGGCAAAGTTGCGCACCAGCCGATAGAAGGTCTCGGCAGCGCCCCAGTTTTCCTTCTTCTGATAGGAAGGAAGCTCCAGGGGAACCACCGGAATTGCCACGTCGAGCGTCTTGGCGAGGCCCGCCGGATCGTCCTGCAGAAGTTCGGCGGTGCAGGAAGCACCGACCAGAAGCGCATCCGGCTGAAAGCGCTCGACAGCATCGCGGCAGGCGTTCTTGAACACATCAGCCGTCGAGCCGGCGAGATCACGCGCCTGAAACGTCGTGTAGGTGACGGGCGGCCGCGACGGGCGCCGCTCGATCATGGTGAAGAGCAGGTCGGCATAGGTGTCGCCCTGCGGCGCGTGCAACACATAGTGCACGCCCTTCATCGAGGCGGCGATCCGCATGGCACCCACATGCGGCGGTCCTTCATAGGTCCACATGGTGAGTTTCATGATGCGGCCCTCCGGTTGCCGGAGCGGTCGCCCGCGATCATGGCTTTGCGCGTCAGCGGACGGGCGAAGAGCTCGGCGAGATCACCGGCCTGCTCGTAGCCCTGGATCGGGGTGAAGGCGAATTCGATCGACCACTTGGTGACGATACCCTCGGCTTCGAACGGATTGGCAAGCCCCATGCCACAGACCACGAGGTTCGGCTTGGCGGCGCGGCAGCGGTCGATCTGGATTTCGACGTCCTGGCCCTCGGAAATGGAGACACCCGGCGGCAGCATGGCAAGCTCGCCCGCCACATGTTCGCGGTGCAGATAGGGGCTGCCGACTTCGATGATCGTGGCGTCGAGCTCGCGGCTGAGATAGCGAGCGAGAGACGGCTCCATCTGACTGTCGGGGAAGAGGAAGACACGCTTGCCCTGGAGGGCACTGCGGTAATGCGCGGTCGCTTCGAGCGCGCGGCGGCGCGGAGCTTCGGTGACGGCAGCAAAACGGGCCGGCGACACGCCAAACGTATCGGCAATCGCCTTAAGCCACGCCGTGGTACCCTCTTCGCCGAGCGGGAAGATTGCATTGATGCGCGTTGCGCCGAGGCTTTCGAGTGCGGCGGCTGTGGCACCAAGATAGGGCTGAGCGAGGATGAAGCGGGTGTGGGGGCCGATCTGAGGCAGACGTTCGCTGCTGCGGCCTGGCAGGAAGACGACGTCTTCCAAACCGAGATCATCGAGCAGCCGGGCAAACTGGTCTTCCACCACATCGGCAACCGAGCCGGCGACAACGAGCTTGGCGACCTTGTCGCCTGCGCCATGCACGGACTGGTCGCGCACCAGAGCCGCGAGAAAATTGTCTTCACCCTGGGTAAAGGTCGTTTCGATGCCGCTGCCGGAATAGCAAAGGACGCGCGGCTTCGAGCCGAAACGCTTGTCTAGCCGTTCGGCGGCGCGGTTGAGGTCGAACTTGATGACCTCCGACGGACAGGAGCCGACCAGCACCAGCATCCGGATATCGGGACGGCGCTCGAGCAGGCGAGCGACTTCGCGGTCGAGTTCGTCATGCATGTCGACCATGCCGGCGAGATCGCGCTCCTCCATGATGGCCGTTGCGAAACGCGGCTCGGAGAAGATCATCACGCCGGCAGCCGACTGAATGAGATGGGCGCAGGTGCGCGACCCGACCACGAGGAAAAAGGCATCCTGCACCTTGCGATGCAGCCAGATGATGGACGTCAGACCACAGAAGACTTCATGCTGGCCGCGCTGCCGGATGGTGGCCGAAGGTGTCGCGCAAGAGACGAGCGGCTGGTTCATGACGCGCCCCCAGTCAGAGAGGAGCCATTGCCAAGTGCAGCAGACGATCTCAGCTTTTCGGCATGATCGAGCCTCGCAAGCCGCAGCTTCCAGAGGAACTGGCCTGCATTGATCACATAGGTGACATAGGCTGCAAGCGCGAGCGCCATCAACGCGTCCGAGGTCAGCGAACCGGCAAACAGGGCGATGAGATAGGCGGTGTGCAGCGCCAGGACCAGCATCGAGAAGACGTCTTCCCAGAAGAACGGGCGGGCGAACAGATAGCGGCCGAACACGACCTTTTCCCAGATCGAGCCGGTGATCATGATCGCATAGAGCGTCAGCGTCTTCACGACGATGGACACCTGGGCGGCAAACAGGCCTTCACCCGTCGCCAGAAAGCGAAAGATCAGACCGAGGCTGACAAGGAAAACAAAGAACTGCACGGGAGCAAGAATACCCTGCACCAAGGTCCAGACACTTTCGTCGCGCCTGCGGCGCTCGTCCGGTGTGTAAAGGGCTCGGCTTGATGCCGATGGTGTGGGTATGCGCATGGCGGTCATCCCTTCTCCCATCCCCTCCCAAAGGAAATCGGATTGGGTCAAGACTACGCCCGCCACAGCAGAAGTGTCAACTTAGGTTGACGTATATTTTTATTTACAGAAATGAAAAGTGAGTACATTGTACCCCTGCTCGTCTGACGTGATGCCTGCCGTCCACGCCTGACGCCGCATTGAAACGGTTTCGCGGGCGGGGAGCACGGCGCGGGATGATGGACGGATCACTTCAAGGGATGAATGAGAGGCCAAATGGCACGGCCCCGTCGCATTGCGAGGGCCTGCAGCCGCTCACAAGGGTTGCCGTGGAAGGCAAGAGAGCATACCTAGCCCAAAGCGACGGGGAGAAGCTCCGCCGCCTAATCGAGGGAACGGTGGCTTCGATGACCGCCGAAAAGCTGTCGACACGTTACGACCGAGGTCTGGAGCACGATCGCCTCTACGAAAGGGCGCTCGCTGAGTTTCGTATTCTCGTTCTTCACCCGCGCACGCGCATGGCGTCCCTGCGCGCGTTTCTCGATCACGAACTTCCGCGGGGCCGGCCCTACTATGTCAAGGTTCTGTTCCTGGAAACCGTCGCGCGCCTGCTCGGCCGGGAATGGGTCTCGGATGACTGCGACTTCATCGACGTCACAATAGGAACCTCCCGTCTGCAGGCGCTGGCAATCTCCCTGTCGCTCGACCTGCGGGAAGCCGATCGCAATCGAAATGCGCCCGCAGCGCTGATCATGACGCCGTCTGGCGAGCAGCATACGCTGATGCCGCACCTGATTGGCCTGCTCTTCGACAGCCTTGGCTGGACAAGCGAGGTGCTTGAGCCCTCGGCCTTGAGAACGCCGACCTTCGCACGTGCCGTCGAAGAGGCGGATGTCGCCTGCATCGGCTGGAGCAACATCCGGCTTGCTACAGAATTCAAGACCCTGGTTCAGGATGTGCGCAAGCTTCGCCCCGGGCCGCGCCTACCCCTCATCGTCGGCGGCGCAGCAGCGCTGGATTCCGTTGATTTTCTTGTAGGTTTGGGGATTGACTGCATCTGTGACAGCGTTTACTCCGCCGTTAAGATCTGCGAAAGTTACTATGAATTGGAAAGAATCAGCCAGCAGGCTAGCGCCGCCGGCCGAACGGCAGTGGTTACACCCAGCGGAATCGATTGGCTCACTCCATGAAGCCACTGAACGGTCATAGCGGTACAGATGGCTTCGCGGTTGCAGACAGCCTGTTGAAGACGCTCGATCCGGATTCGATAGGCTCGCTGGTGAGCCTCGGCGCAGACGTCGTTCTGCTCGTCGACCAGTCCTCAATTATCTCACAAGTCTATTTCACAAACAAAGATCTTGCCGATTATGGCTTGTCAAAGACGGTTGGCAAGCGGCTTCAGGACTGCGTGACGATCGAGTCGGTACCGAAGATCGACTCCATGCTGTCGGCAGAGACCAGCCACCGCCCCCTGCGCGGCTACCAGGTCAACCACAAGTGCAGCGGGAAGCCCGATCTTCCGGTCGTCTACTCCGCCTACACCGCCCGAGACTTTCCCTATACCATCGTGGTTGGCCGCGAGCTGCGCCAGCAGATGCTCGACCAGCAGCGCCTCGTCCAGACGCAGATGGAACTGGAGGCCGACTACCGCGAACTGAAGGAAGCCGAGACCCGTTATCGGACGGCTTTCAAGGTCGCAACCGTCGCCTATGTCATGCTCGATGGCGAACGGCGTACGATTTTGGATGCCAATCCGGCTGCCAGCACGCTTTTGTCCTCGACCGGCGCCCCCCTGTCCGGCAAGTCCATCCGCGACCTCTTCGCCAAGGAAGACCGCGATCGGGTTGGAGACGCGATCAGCGAGGCACGCCACAGTCCCAATCCGGTCAATGTGGATGGCGTAAGCGTCGCCAAGGGCGAGCCCGTTTCGCTCACGATCCGCTCCTATCGGGAAAACGGCATCACCAATGTTCTTCTGGCGATCTGGCCAGCCGACCAGGACAAGGAAAGCAAGCGCCAGCGTACGGAGCGGCCGGTCGGCGGCACGGGGGTCGAGATTGCAGATCTGCCTGAGGCCGTCTTGCTGACGGATGCCGAAGGTGTGGTCCTCGCGGCCAATACCCTGTTTCTAGACCTCATTCATGCGCCGTCCCTGACCCAGGTTCTCGGCCGCAACATCGGATCCTGGTTCACGAGCGCCGCCATCGATATCCGCGTGCTCTACACGCGCCTCCTGGACGAGCCGTCCATTCGCGGCTTCACCTCGACCCTGACCGACAACCTTTCCGGCGAAAGCGCTGTCAGCATCTCTGCCCGGCTCAATGCCAGCAGCAACACGATCCAGTTGATCGTGATCCCACAGCAGACGGGCAATGAGCGCCTGACCATTCCGTCTCCGGGCATGTCCGACCAGGCCGAGGGCTTTTCCGCACTCGTGGGCAAGGTTCCGCTCAAGGACCTGATCCGGGAATCCCTCGATGTGATCGAAAAGATCTGCATCGAGGCGGCACTCGATCAAACCAGCAACAACCGCGCCTATGCAGCGGAGATCCTAGGCCTTTCGCGCCAGAGCCTCTATATCAAGCTGCGGCGCCACGGGCTTGAGGACTACCGTCCCGGCTCCGATCGTCACGCCTGACAGACGATAAAGACTGTCAATTTTAGTTGACACATTCCAGGGTGCGGACTAGCTTCCTCCCATGGCTCAGATCCCTTCCCATGTCCCGGCAGCCTCCTACCCGTCGCCTAAGGCGGTGGTGCAGTTGTTGAAGCCGATTACATGGTTTCCGCCGATGTGGGCCTTTGCCTGTGGCGCGATTGCCTCGGGAGCTGGCATAGGCGACCGGTGGTTTCCGATCGCGCTCGGCGTGCTCCTCGCCGGACCGCTGCTGTGTGGCATGAGCCAGGCAGTCAACGATTGGTTCGATCGCCATGTCGATGCGATCAACGAGCCGCATAGGGTCATTCCATCGGGCCGAATGCCCGGCCAATGGGGACTGGCCATCGCAATAGCCATGTCCATTCTGTCCATGGCCGTTGCAGCATTTCTTGGGCCACTCGTCTTTGCCGCTTCCTTGGTTGGCCTCGCGCTCGCCTGGGGCTACAGCGCGCCACCCTTCCGCTTCAAGCAAAATGGCTGGATCGGCAATGGCGTTGTCGGCCTGAGTTATGAGACCCTGCCCTGGATCACGGCCGCGACGGCAGCGCTCGGCCATGCGCCGTCCACCCGCACCCTTTTGATTGCGCTTCTCTACGGCGTCGGTGCTCACGGCATCCTGACGCTGAATGATTTCAAATCGATCAAGGGCGATCAGCAGATGGGCGTCGACACGCTGCCGGTTCTGCACGGCGCCCTCAACGCTGCCCGGATTGCCTGCCTCGTCATGGCCGTCCCACAGACCTGCGTCATCCTTCTGCTCGCACAGGCCGGCCTAGAGACAGGGGCAATCCTCGTCGGCGGCGTTCTCGCCCTGCAACTCCTCTGCATGATCCGTTTCCTGCGTGATCCCGAAGGCAAGGCGGTCTGGTACTCGGCGGTGGGTGTGGGTCTCTATGTCACCGGTATGATGGCGGCAGCTGTGGCGCTCGGATCACTGACGCCCCCCGCGCCATCCCTCGGATAGAAAGCGCGATCATGCGTCAGCTTGCCATCAAGCCCCAATCCAGCCGCTCCGCAGACGAGGGCCTCGGCTGGTTCGCGATCATCCGGCTGGGCCTCGTCCAGGCAGCACTCGGCGCAATCGTGGTGCTGACGACCTCGACCCTGAACCGGGTGATGATCGTCGAACTCGGTCTCGCCGCCGTCATCCCGGGTCTGCTGGTCGGCCTGCACTACGGCGTCCAGATCACCCGCCCCATCTGGGGCCACAAGTCCGATACCGGCCGATCCCGAACACACTGGATCCTCGGCGGCCTTGCCCTCCTCGCCGTTTCTGGAACGGGCGCGGCTGCAACGACACTTCTCTTCGAGCAGTCGGTTCTCGCCGGCATCATGGCAGCGATCGTCGCCTATATCCTGATCGGCATCGGCATTGGCGCCTCTGGAACATCTCTGCTTGCGCTGATCGCCATGAAGACGGCAGTCGAAAAACGCGCAGCAGCCGCGACGATCACCTGGATGCTGATGATCACAGGCATCATCGTGACATCCATCGTCGTTGGCGCGCAGCTCGATCCCTATTCCCACGAGCGCCTGGTCGCCGTCACGGCAGCGACCGGCGTGGTTGCCTTCCTCATCGGCATCGTCGGAGTGGCGGGCATGGAGGCCCGACCGACGGTGGGGGCATCGGAAGAGCGCCCCGCGGTTGCAGGCTTCCGGGAAAGCTTGCGAGACGTGCTCGATGACCGCGAGGCGCGGCTCTTCACACTGTTCATCTTCCTTTCCATGCTGGCCTTCGCCACACAGGACCTCATCCTTGAGCCCTATGCCGGCCTTCTCTTCAGCATGACGCCGGGCGAAACGACGGCGCTCTCAGGCATCCAGCATGGCGGCGTGCTGCTTGGCATGATGACGGTTGGGCTTTCGGGCGCGCTCCTTGGAAAACACTATCCCAATCTGGCGAGACATTTCATCACCTGGGGCTGCTTCGGCTCGGCCGTGGCTTTGGGCGCCCTTGCGCTGTCCACGCAAGCCGCACCCTTCTGGCCGCTGGAGTTCAACATCTTCCTGCTCGGCGCGACCAACGGCGCCTTTGCGGTAGCAGCCGTCGGCACGATGATGATCCTTGCGGGACAGGGCCGGACATCCAACTACGGAATGCGGATGGGCGTCTGGGGTGCAGCACAGGCTATCGCCTTTGGACTCGGCGGCGTCCTGGGAACGGTGGCGCTCGATCTCGGCCGCTGGCTGATGGCGAGTGATGCACATGCTTTCGCGGCGGTCTTCTCGATTGAGGCGGGCCTTTTCCTCGTGTCGGCACTCGTCGCAACGCGTATCGGACATCAGTCGATGCGATCGCAAGCCCCGATTCAAGACGCTGCTATCATGCCTGGAGAATGAACCCTGAGGCCGGATGCCCGGCAGGGAGACGCGCATGTCGAAGATTTATGACGTTGTCGTTGTCGGTGGAGGCCCCTGTGGTGCCATGGCCGCCGAGCGGCTGGCCGAGAAGGGGCATAGCGTGCTCCTCGTCGACCCGGACAACCGGATCAAGCCCTGCGGTGGGGCAATCCCGTCGAGAGCGCTGGCCGATTTCGCCATTCCCGAGGCCCAGCTGGTGGCGCGCGCCAATGCGGCGCGGATCATCGCACCATCAGGTCGGACCGTGGACATGACGATCGGCGACATCGGTTATGTCGGCATGGTCGATCGCGCAGCCTTCGACCCTTATCTTCGTCAGCGCGCCGCCGACGCCGGAGCGGAGAGACTTTGCGGCAAGCTCGACAAGATGGCGGAAGGAGACGGCGGCCTGCTCGAACTGACAGTGGAATCGACGGCCAAGGATGCCGGTCCGGAACCGATCCCGATCCGGGCCCGACGCGTCATCGGTGCAGACGGCGCCAACTCGGCCGTGCGGCGCCTGATGTTCCCGGCCTCCCGCAAGCCGCCCTATGTCTTTGCCTATCACGAGATCGTCGAAAGCCCGTCCAACGCCGATGAGGCCGTCTTCAAGGCCGACCGCTGTGACGTCGTCTATGATGGCCGCATCTCGCCTGACTTCTATGGCTGGGTCTTCCCCCATGGGGGCCACACCAGCATCGGCACAGGCACGGCCGTCAAGGGTCACAACATCCGGGAGGCGACGCGGGCCTTGAAGCTTGCGGCCGGCCTTGGCGACTGTCGGGTCATCCGAAGAGAAGGCGCGCCCTTGCCCTTGAAGCCGATGAAGCGCTGGGACAACGGCCGCAACATTCTGCTGGCTGGCGATGCCGCAGGCACCGTCGCCCCGTCTTCTGGCGAAGGCATCTATTACGCCATGCTCTGCGGAAGGCTATCGGCAGACGCCGTGCACCACTCACTGCTGTCGAATAGCGGGCGGGCATTGGCCGATGCGCGCCGGACCTTCATGCGGGCTCATGGCAGGGTCTTCCTGATCCTCGGCATCATGCAGAAGATCTGGTATCGCAACGACAGGCTGCGCGAGAAGTTCGTGGCCATGTGCGCAGATCCCGACGTGCAGCGGCTGACCTGGGAATCCTATCTCAACAAGAAACTCGTGCGCCGTGACCCCCTCGCCCATTTGCGCGTTTTCTTCAAAGATCTCGCCAAGCTGTTCGGCATCCCTGCAGGGCAAAGATGACGGCATCGCTGGTCTTCCTCTTCGCGTCGGGCTGGATCAGTGCGGTGGCGATTGCGCTGTTGTGGGCAATCACCCTGATCGTCGCCCGGCGATCACCAGAGCCACGATCGACTTTCGTCAATCTCGCGCCCAATGCCATCTCGGGCAGCGCTCTTCTCGCCGCCTTCGGGCTGGCCATGCGCCAGACACAGGTTCTGTGGCTGGCCCTGCTGCTGGCTATCTCGCTGGTCGCCTTCCTGATCGATTTACGGATCAGGCTTGCGGCTCAGGACTCCGGGTTGAGGCGGCGAACGGATTGATTGAGTGCGCCGGCAGCCGTCACCCAGACGAGATAGGGAACGAACAAGACCGATGCGAGCGGCGCCACAGGCCAGGCAACCAGGATGAACAGCGCAACGGAAAGCCAGAGAACTGAAACATCCACGAGCGCGAGATCCATACGCCGCATGCCGAAGAAGAAATAGGACCAGAGAGCATTGGCCACAATCTGCACTGACCACACGGCCATGGGCAGGGACCAGCCGGCGACATCCCAGATCAGCCAGCCTGCATAGCCGATCAGCACATAAAGGATCGTCCAGACGACGGGAAAGGCCCATTTGGGCGGTGTCCAGCTCGGTTTGCGCAGGTTCTCGTACCACTCGCCGGGCTTGAAGACCGCGCCGCTCGAGGCGGCTGCGAGAACAATGACGAGAAAGACGACTGCGGCCATGATCCAGCTCCGGGTTGGTTTCCGTATATTGAAGCATATCGCCTGCATTCTGGTTCCAAGCTTGGCTTCAGAATGAGAGGCGAACCACCCGGCGAGTGAACCGGACGGGTCAATTTTATGCCAGCATGATTTGTTACTTCATCCGCGATGCCATGGGAGGATACACATGTCGAGGATAATTGCAGCCGCTTGCACCGTCGCAGCCCTTTTGCTGTCTCAGAACGCTTTCGCGCAGGAAGGAGACGCTGCAGCCGGTGAGGCCGTGTTCAAGAAATGCGCGGCCTGTCACAACGTCGCCGACGCCAAACATAAGGTTGGCCCCTCTCTCCAGGGCGTGATCGGGCGCCAGCCCGGCATAGCCGAAGGCTTCAAATACTCCAAGGCAATGACCGATTTCGGCGCCGGCAAGGTATGGGATGACGCACAGCTGGCCGCTTACCTCGAGAACCCCCGTGGCGTGGTCAAGGGCACGCGCATGGCCTTTGCCGGCTTGAAGGATCCGAAGGAAATCGCCGACGTAATCGCTTATATGAAAACCTTCCCGGCCCCCTGATCTCTGGGGGCTCCTTCCGCCGGGATGCAGATTCCGGCGGAATTTCGCGAAAAAGTGTAAAAAAAAGTTTACATATCGCTCTTCTTCTCCGAATATGCAGATATTGCACCAGTCTCAGGCAACCGCCCACCGGATGCGCCAAATCGGCGCTCGCAGCGACAGCGGACCCAGGAGAATTGGGCTCTTTCGTGGAAGGAGAGCACAGTGGGTTTTTCTTTTGCGAATGACGTCGCCACCCCTCTGCTTGACCAGGTGCGCGTCCCTGACGACCTGAAAAGCATGGACCAGGCGGCGCTCTGTCGTCTCGCGCAGGAACTGCGCGGCGAGACACTTCGGGTTGTCTCCGAAACCGGCGGTCACCTCGGCTCCAGTCTTGGCGTGATAGAGCTGACTGTCGCCATCCACGCCTCTTTCTCAGCCCCGCGCGACACGATCATCTGGGATGTCAGCCACCAGTGTTATCCGCACAAGATCCTGACCGGACGGCGGGACCGCATGCGCAGCCTGCGCAAGAAGGACGGCCTGTCCGGCTTTACCCGTCGTGGCGAGAGCCCTTTCGACCCCTTCGGCGCCGCTCACTCGTCCACGTCGATTTCGGCGGGCCTCGGCTTTGCCACTGCCCGGGACTTGAAGGGGGAAGACGGCCACGTCGTATGCATCATCGGTGACGGCGCGATGTCCGCCGGCATGGCCTTCGAAGCGATGAACAATGCCGGGGCATCAGGCCGCCCGCTGATCGTCATTCTCAACGACAACGACATGTCGATTTCAGCCTCGACCGGAGCGCTCAACCGCCACCTGTCGGACGTCCGCCGGAAAGCCGGGACGAATGTCGGCAACGTGTTCGAGAACTTCGGCTTCGACTATCGTGGACCGGTCGACGGGCATGATCTCGACGTGCTGGTTCCACTTCTGGCAGAACTGCGGGACGAGAAGGATGGTCCGATCCTCTTGCATGTTATCACGCGCAAGGGAGCCGGATACGCACCGGCCGAAGCAGCCGAGGACAAGTATCACGGCGTGAACCCGTTCGATGTGTCAACGGGCAAGCAAAACAAGGCAGAAGCAAAGGCGCCGAGCTACACGCGGGTCTTCGCCGACGCCCTGATTGCGGAAGCGGAAACGGATGACCGCATCGTCGCGATCACGGCCGCCATGGCAGCCGGCACCGGTGTCGACCGCTTTGGAGCCGCCTTTCCCGATCGCACCTTCGATGTCGGCATTGCCGAACAGCATGCCGTCACCTTTGCTGCCGGTCTCGCGGCCAGCGGCATGAAACCATTCTGCGCGATCTATTCGACCTTCCTGCAACGCGCCTATGACCAGATCGTCCATGACGTGGCCCTGCAGCAGCTGCCTGTCCGTTTCGCGATCGACAGAGCCGGGCTGGTCGGGGCTGACGGCCCGACCCATGCCGGCGCCTTCGATATTCTCTACCTTGCCAACCTGCCCGGCTTTACAGTGATGGCCGCAAGCGACGAGGCTGAACTCGTACACATGGTTGCGACGGCGGCAGCCCATGATCACGGCCCTATTGCATTTCGCTACCCGCGTGGCGAGGGCACGGGCGTCCCGCTTCCGATCCGTGGCGAAGTTCTGCCGATCGGCCGCGGTCGCATCATCGAGCAGGGAGGCCAGATCGCGCTCCTTTCGTTCGGCACCCGGCTTGCCGACTGTCTCAAGGCCCGCCGCCTTCTGGCACTTGAAGGAATATCCGTGACGGTCGCCGACGCGCGTTTTGCCAAGCCGCTCGATACCGCGCTTCTGGCTGAACTCGTCGACAACCATTCGATGCTGGTGACGGTCGAGGAAGGCGCGACCGGCGGGTTCGGCGCCCTCGTCCTTCACCACCTCGCCAATCACGGCATGCTCGACGGACGTTGTGCCGTCCGCACCTTGACGCTACCGGACACGTTCATTGCCCAGGCAAGCCCCGAGGACATGTACGAGGAAGCGAAGCTGACAGCCCGCCACATTGCGGCTGCAGCGCGCAACGGTCTTACGGTGGCAAGGCCTAATGCCGATATTCGCAGGTCCGCAAGGGCCGGACAGCAGGAACTGCCGACGCGCCTCCACCGCGCGGAGGACCGCTGAACTAAATCACAAGACGGCATCGGGCGTATTCGACTACGAGAGGTTTGGCGTCGGCGCAAGAATGCACTAATATCCCATCGGGATGAGCGGATCTGCCCAAGCCGATGACCGGGAGGGTGATATGGCGGGTGAAAAGAACGGGGGACCACCCGGCGGGGCGGACGAACCTCCGTACAATGGTGATGGTAGGTCTTCGCTGTCAAAGTCGGACACGCGGCTGACAAGCCTGGAGCAGCGCATTCTCGAAGGCGCGATCCGGGATGCCGTGCCGCGGCTCGTGGGAGCGAGCCATGCGGATATGACAAAAGGTCCGCGCGTTAGCGAGATGCCGCCGGAAATCGATTTCCACCTGCATCCGGAACTGGATCCGAAGGCGCGCGAGTTGCCGGGAACCGACAAGGCGATCACCTACCGATCCGCGCTCACTGAGGCCCTCGTCCAGGCAGATCCTCGTGGTCACCGGGAGATCATCGAGGAATTGCAGCGCACTGACCTGCCCATGCACACGCTCGCGATCCAGCTTTTTTCGCCTGTCGCCGCGCAACTCGGTCGGCTCTGGTGCAATGACGAAACCGATTTCATCCAGGTTGCCGTGGCCTCAACCAGGCTCGGCATGATCGTCAACCATCTGTCGCAGAACCGCAGCCAGACCATTCGCGATCGCCAAAAGGCGCGCCGCGTGTTACTGGCGCGGACCCCGGGCGCCCTCCACACCATTGGCGTATCGATCGTTGCTTCCTGTTTTCGCGACATGGGCTGGGACGTCGAAGGTGGGGCGGACCTCGAACTCAACGACAGCCTCTACATGCGCCTGTCAAATTCCTCCTACACTCTTTTGGGTATCTCGGTCGGCCGTGTCGACGAAGTCGATGAATGCGCCTCTGCCATTCGCCGGGTTCAGTCCAGGCGCAGCCCGGGTCCGATGAAGATTGCGGTCGGTGGTCCGGCCGTCATGAAGGACCCGCGCGCCTTCGGCAATATCGGCGCCGACATGGTGGCGAAATCGGCACTCGAGGTCATGCATCTGGCGGACCGGATGGGTGCCTGACCGCACCGCAGACGCTGTTGTGTCTAGTGTCAGCCCGTGACACCAAAGACCAGAGACCACGGCCCGCGAGCGTCAGTTCGGCGCTCGCCAAGCGCATAGATGATCTCGATAGGATCCACCTCAAAGGCGGCACTCACGGCATGCGATGTGGGATTGGCGACAAGTATGTAGTGCCGTCCGTCCTCAAGCGGCCACTCGACACGGATGACGCCATTCTCGGCAGCATAACGCCCGCCCTGACGCATCCGCGCCAGCAACGGCACGACACGCTCTCGCCGAAGCGCAATGAGCTGGCGGTAGCGTTCGATCCAGGTCGAACCATGCTTTGAACCTGCCTGCTCCCAGTCGAGGATCGCAGAGCGGAATGTCTCCGCCGATGTCGGCTCGAGCACATGGTCCCCGTCGAAACCCGGCAACTTCGAGAGCTCATTCCGCCGGCCGTTGCGTACGGCTGCGTTGAGCTCCTCGTCGAAATCGCAAAAATAGGGAAATGGCTTTTTTGAACACCACTCCTCGCCCATGAATAGCATGGGAATTTGCGGTGAGAGCAGTATCAGCGAAACGGCGAAGGCGAGCGCCTGTTCGGGAAGCGCGGCCATCACTCTGTCACCCTGGGCACGGTTGCCGATCTGGTCGTGATTGTGAAGGAATGAAACGAGGGCCGAAGGTGGGAGATGTGCGCTCGGACGGCCGCGCCGTTCACCGCGATAGGGCATCACGTCACCCTGATACACGAAGCCTTCCGCCAGAGCCTTTGCAAGAGCCGCACCCGCATCCCGGTAATCGGCGTAGTAGCCAAAGGTCTCGCCGGTCGTGGCCACATGCAAGGCGTGATGGACGTCGTCATTCCACTGAGCGTCGAACGTGGCGGTACTGGGCTGGCCCCGCTCGAGCAGAAGCGGGTCATTCTCCTCGTTCTCGACGATCAGATGAATGTGGCGATCGGCAAAACGCTCCCGCACACGCGCCGCGAGTTCGTGCAAGAAGTGCGGTTCACTGTCGTCGCGGATGGCGTGCACGGCATCGAGCCGCAGTCCATCGACATGAAACTCCCCGATCCAGAAGAGCGCGTTTTCGATCAGGAATGCGCGCACCATCTCGCTCTGCGCATCATCGAAGTTGATGCCGTCGCCCCACGGCGTCTGATGATGCGGCGAGAACAGCGGCGCATAAGCCGGCATGAAGTTTCCGGACGGGCCGAAGTGATTGTAGACGACATCGAGGAACACGGAGATGCCCCTTTGATGGGCCGCCTGAACGAGCAGCGCCAGATCGTCCGGTCGTCCATACCGACTGTCCGGCGCATACGGCATGACACCGTCATAACCCCAGTTCCAACGACCGGGAAAATCGGCGATCGGCATCAGCTGGATGGCCGTTATCCCAAGGTTGCCGAGGTGATCCAGCCTGTCGATCGCAGCTTGGAAGGTACCCTCATCCGTGAATGTGCCGACATGCAGCTCGTAGATGACCATGTCCGCCCAGGGCCGCCCGCGCCAAATGGCGTCGCGGGTCTTCTGCGTCGAAAGATCGACGACCTCGCTCGGCCCGAAAACGTCCTCGGGCTGGTGCCGACTTGCAGGATCCGGGACAAAGAGGCCATCCGGCAGTCGAAACCGATAGCGGGTACCCGGCCGTGTCCCAGTGACTTTGAGGCGAAACAGGCCATCCGCCTGCCGATCCATGTCCTTCGCAGGAGCGCCGTCAATTTCGAGCGTCACCGATTTGCAATGCGGCGCCCACAATCGAAACAAAACCCCGTCATCTTCAATGACGGGGCCAAAAAGATAGTCTGTCACCGCTGCTTCTCCTACGCTGCCACGAGGAGGCAACGCAGGAAGCGGTGAATGGTTCGCCCCCCCAGCGCGAAAGGTGGAAGGACGGTTATCGCGTCATGATCCCTGGGGTGAAAATGGCAGCGGAAAGGTGACCGCCTGCCCCGTTTCTGCAGACTTCTGTGCTGCGAGCCCCATGGCCACCGCCCACCAGCCGTCATCGAGCGCAACCTCGACCGGCCGCTCGCCCTTTACCGCCTTCTGGAAGCGCTGGTGCTGATAGAAGGTCGAGCCGTTGTGGTCACCGGCTTCCAGCAGGTGCGGATCAACCGGAATTTCGACGACGCGCGGCCCTTTCGGATCACGCGGTGAGATGATGACCTGAGCAATCGGTGGCTCGCCGAGATGTTCGGGCCAGAAGCGGCCGGGTCCTGGCACCAGGCACTCGATCTTGCCGGTGGGGCCAACTGCCGAGATTTCCTCCTGATAGCGGGCACCTTCGGCAAACATGCAGAGCTCGAGCATCGCCCGCGCCCCGGAGGCAAAGTCGACAATCACATAGGCATTGTCCCAAATGTCGGAGCGATTTCCGTCATAGACCTCGTCGACATGATTCACGGTCTGTCCACCCGAAGCCATGATGCGAACCGGGTCGGATTTCAGGATGTGCCGCATCAGATCGAAGAAATGGCAGCATTTCTCGACGAGGGTCCCACCCGTATTGCGATTGAACCGGTTCCAGTCGCCGACCTTTTCGAGAAACGGAAAACGATGCTCGCGGATGGTCAACATGCGGATGCCACCGGTGGCCTCGTCCGCCTGTTCGATCATCCGCGCGACCGGCGGCATGTAGCGGTATTCCATGGCGACCCAGATCGGCGCCGGATAGGCAGCTCGCAGGGCGGCAAGGCGCGGAGCATCGGCAGGATCGGTGAACAACGGCTTCTCCACCAGCACCGGCAGCGGCCGGATCCCAGCGATCTTTTCCAATTGCTCGAGATGCAGATAGTTGGGGCTTGCGATCAGCAGGCAGTTCACGGCCTCGACAGCAAGCAGCTCCTCGATCGAGGCGACCATCTTTGCCGTCGGGACAGCCTCCGCTGACAGCGCGCGCATGCCGGCATCCGGCTCATAGATCGCGACCACCGATGCATCCTGCAGAAGGGCGATGTTGCGCAGGTGCTCCTGCCCCATCATGCCGCAACCGATGATCCCGTATTGAAGTCCTGCCACGCTTTCCTCCTCAATTGAACCGCTCCTCGCGGTCATGTCATTTCAGCCGCGACACGTATCGGGCAACGGTGTGATCGAGCCAGGTCCGCGAGACTTCCGCACGGGCTCCCTCCTGATCCTGGCTGATGCGTTGAATATGTGTGGCGGGCGCGCCTGGCCTCAGACCGAAGCTCGCAGGCGCCCAGTCCGGCACCACGTCGAGACCGATCTGGTCCTCGGCCCTCGCAATCCAGAGCGAGAGCTTGGTGCGATAGAACAGATAGAGGGATTCCGACACCGCCTCCGAGTCAATCGTCTCGACATAAGAGCCGTCGAGCCAGATCTCCTCGAGCGCCGCCGGACGGCCGGAAAGACGCCGCAAACGCCGGATCCGATGCGCCTCCGCGGACGTGCCGAATGTCGGCAGCCCGTCCGGTTTCGGCAGTCGGTCGATCGACAGGATCTCGGCGGTCGGCAAACCGCCGCCGCCCGGGAGTTCAAGCCGGAACATCGAATAAACAGATTTCGGATCGGAGATCGCCCGCACGTAATTGCCGGAGCCCTGAATGCGCTCCAGCAGCCCGCGATTTTGCAGCTCTGCCAATGCCTTGCGCAAAGTGCCGACGGCAATGCCGAGTTCTTCGGCCATATCCCGCTCTGGCGGCAGCTTTTCACCGTCGATCAGCCGTCCCGCCGCGATATCACGCACCAGAAGCTCGGTAATCTGCACATAGATGGGAAGGCTGCCGGGCGGCTGCGTTGCGGAGTTTTGTGGCACTTCGGTATCGCCGAGAAAAAATTGATACACTATTGATCTACATCAAATCGAGTGTTAGGCAAGAGGAAAGTTGGAGCCTTGGAGGAGACCTCAATGACTGTCGTACCTGTCACATCGGCCGATATCGATGGCGCGGAAGTGTCGTGGTTCGCAGCCCTTTGCTCTGACGATTATCAATTTCTCGGCGTGCCCGATGGTGCCCTGCGCTCAAGCTTCGAGCACTGCTCCGACATCGTCCAGAAGGCCGAGCAACTCGGCTTCCGCAACATCCTCTGCCCTTCCTCCTATCAGGTAGGCCAGGACACGCTAAGCTTCGTCGCCGGCTGTGCGCCGATCACGTCCAAGATCAACATGCTCGCCGCCATCCGCTGCGGCGAGATGCAGCCGATCATGCTGGCGCGCACGGTCGCCACCCTCGATCACATGCTCAAGGGCCGCCTGACGCTCAACGTCATCAGCTCGGATTTTCCCGGCGAAGTCGCAGACAGCGCCTTCCGCTACAAGCGCAGCCACGAGGTGGTCGAGATCCTCCGCCAGGCGTGGACGCGTGACACGATCGACCACGAAGGCGAAGTCTACCAGTTCAAGGGCGTGTCCACCGAGCCCGCCCGCCCATACCAGCAGAACGGCGGCCCCCTTCTCTATTTCGGCGGTTACTCCCCGGACGCGCTGGAGCTCTGCGGCGCGCAATGCGACGTCTATCTGATGTGGCCGGAGAAGAAGGACCAGCTCGCCGAGCGGATGAAGGCTGTGCATGCGCGCGCCGAAGCCCATGGCCGGACCCTCGATTACGGTCTGCGCGTCCACATGATCGTGCGGGACACCGAGAAGGAAGCCCGCGAATACGCCGAATACATCGTCTCGAAGCTCGATGACGAATATGGCAAGCTGATCCGCGATCGTGCACATGACTCGATCTCGCTCGGCGTCGCCCATCAGGCCCGCGCTCGCGAACTCGCCGACCAGTTTGGCTATATCGAGCCGCATATGTGGACCGGCATCGGTCGCGCCCGCTCCGGCTGTGGTGCAGCCCTCGTCGGCTCCACCGACCAGATCCTCTCGGAACTGGAAGAGTATAGGAAGATGGGCATCCGCGCCTTCATCCTGTCAGGATATCCGCATATCGACGAGGCGGTTCACTTCGGCACCAAGGTGCTGCCGGAACTCAAGACTGTCTCGCTTCCCCACGCTTATGGCCGCGTCCCCTCGGAAACGCCGCCCACACCTCTCGGAAATGGAGTTCGCCGCTGATGCAGCGCGTCAATCTTACCCCTGATCTCACCTTCAGCCGCCTGGTCTACGGCATGTGGCGCATCGGCGACGATGCCGACACCTCGGCCAAGCATGTACAGGCCAAGATCGAGGCCTGCCTCGCCCAGGGCATCACCACCATGGACCAGGCCGACATCTATGGCGGCTACACGGCAGAAGCGATCCTCGGCAACGCGCTGAAGGCCTCCCCCGGCCTGCGCGACAAGCTCGAAATCGTCACCAAATGCGATATCGTCGCCCCGGTCGGTCGCCATTCGGCAGCCCGCGTCAAGTATTACGACACCTCGGCCGCTCATATCACCGCCTCGGTCGAAGCCTCGCTCACCGACATGGGCACCGATCATGTCGACCTGCTGCTGATCCACCGCCCCGACCCTCTGATTGATCCCGATGAAACGGGCCCGGCTCTCGATGCGCTGGTCGCGTCCGGCAAGGTGCTGGCAGTTGGCGTCTCCAACTTCCGTCCCTGGGACTTCTCGCTGCTGCAGTCGTCGATGGAGAACAACCTCGTCACCAACCAGATCGAGATGAGCCTTCTCGCGACCGACACCTTCGTGAATGGCGATCTCGCCTATCTGCAGGAGCGCATGGTGTCGCCGATGGCTTGGTCGCCGCTGGGTGGCGGACGCCTCCTCGACGGATCGAAGCCGGAACTCCTGTCGGCCCTCAAGCGGATCGGTGCAGAACACGGCGTCGACGAAACGGCTGTCGCCGTGGCTTGGCTGCTGCGTCATCCCGCCACCATTTTGCCGGTCATGGGTACCAATTCGCTCGAGCGCGTCGCAAAGATTGCAGACGCAACCAAGGTGGAGATGGATCGCCAGACCTGGTTCGAGCTTTATACTCTTGCGATCGGACAGGAGGTCGCCTGATGATGGCTGCTAATGACATTCATGCTTTGGAGGCCGTCTTCGTTCCCGGTGCCGACAACCATCGTGCTTTTCGCAATGCACTGGGCAGCTTCACCACGGGTGTGACCGTGGTGACCGCGACGACCTCAGACGGTCCGATCGGCATGACGGTGAACAGCTTTGCCTCGGTTTCGCTCGATCCACCTCTGGTGCTCTGGTCGCCGGCCAAGAGTTCATCTCGATACGGCGCATTTACCGGCGCCCGACATTTCGCGATCCACGTGCTCGGCGCGGATCAGGATCACCTGAGCGCCGCCTTCACACGCGGCGGGAATGGCTTCGACGGGATCGAGGTCAGGTGCAACGACGAAGGCGTTCCGGTTTTGCCGGGCACGCTCGCGCGTTTCGAATGCGCCGAACAGGCGCAGCACGACGCCGGGGATCACACGATCATCATCGGCAAGGTGTTAAGGGTTGCACATCGGCAGGGAGAACCGCTGTGCTTCTCGGGGGGACGGTTCGGACGCTTCGCCGTCTGAATTGAATTTGGGAGGAGGTCGTCGGCAGCATGAAATACATGCTGCGGCGCGACGGTCGAAGACGATCCGGAACAAGTCTGCGAGTAGAAAATTGCTCCGCGCGGATCTGAATGGGGAACAGCCGTGTTTGTGCGGCGGGAACAAGTCTTCGATAGTACGCCGAATTGACCGATGACAAGAAACGGGTGGAGACATGACGGCACTTTCGAACCTGACCAATCTGCTCGGCCGGCTGAACGCTGCCGTGTTGACGGTCGGATTGTGGCTTGGGGCCGGCGCACTCGGCATCATGCTCGTGTTCATTCTCGTTCAGGTCTTCTTTCGCTACGTCCTCGGCAATGCTCTGCCCTGGAGTGAGGAAGGCTCCCGTTTCCTGATGCTCTGGATGACGGGCTTGATGGTGCCGACGGCATTCCGCCAGGGCGGCTTTGTCGCCATCACGATGATCCTCGACATCTTTCCGCGTCTGATCGGCGGCCTGATCAACCTGCTTTTCCTTGGACTGGCGGCGGTCCTGCTTTATGTCGCCATGCGCATCGGCTGGGCTGAAGTGACAGGGCTCGGCGGACGATTTGCCATGCCGGCGATTTCCGTACCAACATCTCTGGACCTCAGCACCTGGATGAAGGTGCCGCGCGGCTGGATGATGGCTTCGCTCGCAACGGGTGTAACCATGATGTTTGTGGTCAGCATCGAACTGATCCTGCGCAGCCTTATCGAACTGACAGGACATCAAGAAAAGCTCGAGCCGGTCGCCTCGCTCGCAGGACTGGGAGCCGAGTGATGCTGACCCTTTTCCTCCCCCTTTTCATGATACTTCTGCTGCTCGGCTTTCCGATCGTGTTCGGCCTGATCGCAGCGCCCGGCATTCTGCTCTGGCTGAACGGCCAGGAGCGCGACATCGTGCTTCTCTATCGCAATGTCTATAACGGGATGGACAGCTTCCCGCTGATGGCGATCCCTTTCTTCATGCTGGCCGGGGAACTGATGAACCGGGCCGGCATCACCATGCGTCTCGTCGAGTTCGCCCAGGCGGTGATCGGCCATCTGCGCGGCGGCCTCGCGCACGTCAACATCCTCTCCTCAATGCTGTTTGCCGGCCTGTCCGGCTCGGCCGTGGCGGACGTATCCGCACTTGGCTCGATGCTGATCCCGGCGATGGAAAAGCAGGGCTATAGCCGTAAATTTGCGACCGCCGTCACGGCGGCATCCTCGATCATCGGCCCGATCATCCCACCGTCCGGCATCATGATCATCTATGCCTATGTGATGGGCGAAAGCGTGGCTGCCCTCTTCCTGGCCGGCATCGTTCCGGGCGTCCTGATCGGCCTCAGCCTCATGGCGATCGTCTACCTGCTTGCCGATCGCGAGAACCTGCCCGCTGCGACGACCCGAGCAACCTGGTCCGAACGTGGCCGCGCAAGCCTCAATGCCTTCTGGCCGCTGATGACACCGGTCATCATCATGGGTGGTATTCTCGGCGGCATCTTCACGCCGACGGAAGCCT
Source organism: Rhizobium sp. AAP116 (assembly GCF_001295785.1). Lineage (NCBI taxonomy): Bacteria > Pseudomonadati > Pseudomonadota > Alphaproteobacteria > Hyphomicrobiales > Rhizobiaceae > Rhizobium > Rhizobium sp. AAP116. The sequence continues at coordinate 194,412 of NZ_LJIB01000002.1, read as the reverse complement.
CTGCCGTTGCCGTCGGCTACGCAATCTTCATTGGCCTCTTCGTGCTGCGCAGTCTGAAACTCGGCGACATGCCGAGAATTCTGATGCGCGCCGCCATGACCTCGGCGGTTGTCCTGCTTCTCGTAGGCGCAGCGATGGCCTTCAAGACGGTCGCCAGCCTTTCGCACACGCCTGAGCTGCTGGCCTCGATCATCCTGAGCCTGAGTGAAAATCCGCTGGTCCTGTTGCTGCTGATCAATCTGCTGCTCTTCGTCGTTGGCATGTTCCTCGATGCAGGTCCGGCAATCATCATTCTCGGCCCGATCCTCGGCCCCATATTCACACAGATGGGTGTGGATTCCGTCCACTTCGCCATCATCATGGCGGTCAACCTGACGGTTGGCCTTCTGACCCCACCCATGGGCCTGGTACTCTTCGTCTCGTCGTCCGTCTCCGGCCTAAAGGTCGAGACGATCGCCAAGGCCACACTGCCGTTCTTGGCGGCGGAAATCGTTGTGATCTTCCTGATCACCTATTTCCCCGCTTTGACGCTCACGCTCCCGCGCCTTGCGGGCTTCGTCGACTAACTTGAGAAAAGGGAGGAACCAGAATGCTCAAGTCCATGTTGAAAACCTTGCTGCTGGCCAGCGCACTCACCATCACCGGTGTTGCGCAGGCAGCAGACATCACGCTGCGCGCCACCGCCAACTCCAACGAAAACGACGAGGATTATGATGGCCTTGTCGTCTTCAAGAACTATGTCGAGAACGCCTCGAACGGCGCGATCGCCGTCGAACTCTTCATCGGTACCCAGCTCTGCGCCACGGGTGAAGAATGCCTCCAGGGCGTCGCCGACGGCTCGCTCGATATCTACATCTCGACCTCGGGCGGGGCAGCCGGCCTCTTCCCCTATATCCAGGTTCTCGACCTGCCTTACCTGATGAGCGACGACCGCGTGGCAGAGACCGTGCTGACCGGCGACTTCACACGCAAGCTGCGCGAAAAGGCCCTGGCCGATAGCGACAACAAGATCCGCCTGATGACCATCGGCAACACCGGCGGCTGGCGCAACTACGCCAATACTCAGAAGGCGGTGAAGACACCGGAAGATCTGAAGGGTCTGAAGATGCGCACCGTCCCGGCCGATCTGCCGCAGCAGGTGGCGACCGCCGTGGGAGCCGCGCCGACCCCGATCCCGTGGCCGGAACTCTTCACCTCGCTGCAGACCGGCGTGGTCGAAGGCACGGCAAACGGCATCACCGACATCATGTCCATGAAGTTCCCGGATGCCGGCCTGAAATATCTGACACTCGACGGCCACAGCTACATGGGCGCCTTCTGGTGGATGTCGAATGACCGCTTCCAGGGCCTGACGCCGGATCAGAAGCAGATCGTCGTTGACGGATTCGCAGCCCTTCAGCAGGCGACCTTCGCCTCGCCAAAGCGCAAGGAAATCGCCGCCTATCAGGACTTTGCCAAGGCCGGCGGCGAGATCTACGTGCCGACGCCTGCCGAGAAGGAAGCCTTCAAGACCGCCGTCTCGCCCGTCTTCGACTGGTTCAAGACGAATGTGACAGGCGGAGCCGAAGTGTTCGACCTGTTCACAGCAGCGGTTGCCGATGCCCAGAAGAAGGTTGACGCCGAACGCGCAGCTGATCTGAACTGACGACATCAGGGGTGCGCGGTACGCCGCGCATCCCTTCATTCCGCCCTCCGCGTCATCTGACACCACCATGCACGGGGCGCTCTACCAGAGGTGATCCATGCCAGACCCGTCCATTGCCTCGCCCAAGCAGGAGCGGGACAGCCGCCCCTTGACCCTGCGCGAGCGCTGGCAAGCCTTGTTTCCCGGTCTGTCCGTCACGGTCTTGATCGCTCTCGCATCCGCCTTTCTGTCTGAACATTACGGCGCACCGGCCATGCTGCTGGCGATCCTGATCGGGCTGGCCTTGCACTTCCTTGCAGAAGATCCGAAGACGGCAGCAGGCTTGGACTTCGCGTCGCGCACGGTGCTGCGGGTGGGCATTGCGTTGCTCGGCCTCAGGGTGAGTGTCGCGATGTTCGCCGAACTGGGTGCTGCGGTGATCGTCATGATCGTTGGCGCAGTCTTGCTCACCATCCTCTTCGGCATCCTCGCCTCGCGCCTCTCTGGCCAAGGCACACAGTTCGGCGTGCTGACGGGCGGCGCGGTCGCCATATGCGGCGCCTCGGCAGCCCTTGCGATCTCCGCCACGCTTGGAAACCGCAGCAAGGAAGCCGACCAGCAGATGGTCTTCACGGTCATCGGCGTCACCATGCTGTCGACGCTCGCCATGATCTTCTACCCGATCCTGGCAAGCCTTGCGGGTCTCGACGACCACCAGACCGGTATCTTTCTGGGCTCGACGATCCATGACGTCGCTCAAGTCGCAGGCGCCGGTTTCTCGGTCTCCGTCCCTGCAGGCGAGACAGCGGTTTTCGTGAAGCTCATCCGTGTGACCATGCTGGCCCCAGTCGTGCTGGTCGCCGCACTCGCCTTCCGCCGCACGGTCTCCGGCGACGTCAAGCGCCCGCCCCTCTTGCCTGGCTTCGTGGTCGCATTCCTATTGCTGGCTGCCTTGAACTCGCTCGTCAGCATCCCACCAGTGGTCGGCGACTGGGCGGGCATGATCTCGCGCTGGGCGCTGCTCGTGGCAATCGCCGCCGTCGGTGTGAAGACCTCCCTGCCCGAGGTTTTCAAGATCGGCGGACGGGCAATAGGCCTCCTGGTTGCCGACACCGTCTTCCTGGCGGCCATCGTGCTCGCCGTCCTGGTCTTTGTCGGACTGTGACCGCCTGCTCTTCGCCCATTGGGCAGCGGCGCAGAATCCGTTACAGCATCAGGCAAAATCGGCGGAGTGCGAGGAGGATCCATGGCAAAGACAACCAAGACACCGGCGAACGGCCTGAAGCCGGCGCTGACGCAGGATCCCCATGCCGTACGCGAGCCCCGCGCCAACAATCTCGAAATGGCGATTGGCCATGAGGTGCGCACCTATCGCAAGAAGCTCGGTATAACAGTTGCCGATCTCGCCGCGGCAACGGGCATGTCGGTCGGCATGCTCTCAAAGATCGAGAACGGCAATATATCGCCTTCGCTGACCACCCTTCAGGCGCTGTCCAAGGCGCTGGGAATGCCGATCACCGCCTTCTTCCGTGGCTTCGAGGAGCCGAAATCGGCGAGCTTCGTCAAGACGGGCGAAGGCGTGAACCTGGAGCGCCGGGGAACCCGCGCCGGACATCACTACAGCCTGCTTGGCCATATCGAAAACAATACCTCGGGCGTCGTCGTCGAGCCCTATCTGATCACGCTGAACGCGGAATCGGACGTCTTTCCGACTTTCCAGCACGAAGGCATGGAGTTCCTCTACATGCTGGAGGGCGAAGTAGTTTATCGCCACGGGGATAGCCTCTACCGGATGCAGGCAGGCGATAGCCTCTTCTTCGACGCCGACGCCCCGCACGGCCCGGAAGAGCTCGTAAGCCTGCCGGCGCGCTACCTCTCGATCATCTCCTATCCACAACGCCGATAGTTGCCCAACAGGAAAACTTTATTCCCTTCGATTGATTTTCGTGATCGCCGCTGCTAGCCCTTTCTCCAGAGACTTTGGAGGGCGTGGCGATGTGCGGCATTGTAGGTCTGTTTCTCAAGGACAAGGCGCTGGAGCCCCGGCTCGGCGACCTCCTCTCGGACATGCTGATCACCATGACCGACCGAGGACCGGACTCGGCCGGCATCGCCATCTATGGCGGCGTCGACGGCAAGACCGCCAAGGTCACGATCCAGTCCGCCACGCCGGAAAGTGACTTTACGGGCCTCGCCGAAGATCTGGCCAAGGCGGGGATCGACGCAGCCGTCTCCCTCAAGAGCACTCACGCGGTCATTTCGATCCGTGCAGCCCAGTTGACCGAGATCCGCGCGGCCCTTGCCGAAATCCGCCCTCACGTCCGCATTATGGGCTCCGGCGAAAGCGTCGAGATCTTCAAGGAAGTCGGCCTTCCCAAGGACGTCGTGCAGCGCTTCGGTGTGCGTGCCATGGGTGGCACCCACGGTATCGGCCATACCCGTATGGCCACCGAGAGTGCTGTCACCACGCTCGGCGCCCACCCCTTTTCGACAGGCGCAGACCAATGCCTCGTGCACAACGGCTCGTTGTCGAACCACAACAATCTGCGCCGCGAGTTGATCCGCGAAGGCATGTCCTTCGAGACCGAGAACGATAGCGAAGTGGCAGCGGCCTATCTCACGGCGGAAATGGCCAAGGGCAAGGATTTGGGGCAAGCACTGACCGGTGCGCTTGATGATCTCGATGGCTTCTTCACCTTCGTTGTCGGGACCAAGACCGGTTTCGGCGTCGTGCGCGACCCGATCGCCTGCAAGCCAGCCGTCATGGCCGAGACCGACCAGTATGTCGCCTTCGGCTCGGAATACCGCGCCCTGGTCAACCTGCCGGGCATCGACACCGCCCGCGTCTGGGAGCCGGAGCCGGCGACCGTCTATTTCTGGGACCATGAAAAGGCCGCCTGAACCGCGACACCGAGAAAGCTTGCACAATGCCAATCTTCGACCTCTCCCATACCCCGCTTCGCGAGTTGAACAGCGCGCTCCACAATCTCGGCACCGGCGCAAACGACCTCGAATTCGAGGTGGTGAACCCGCGTGGCCATCATGCTGTTGCCGTCGGCATCGATGCGCCTGTCACCGTCGAGGTGAAGGGATCGGTCGGCTATTACTGCGCCGGCATGAATGACGGTGGCACCGTCACCATCCATGGCTCGGCTGGTCCTGGCGTGGCTGAAAACATGATGTCCGGCACGGTGGTGATCGAGGGCGACGCCTCGCAATATGCTGGCGCCACCGGTCGCGGCGGCCTGCTCGTCATCAAGGGCAACGCCGCCTCCCGCTGCGGCATCTCGATGAAGGGCATCGACATCGTGGTGCACGGCTCGATCGGCCACATGTCGGCCTTCATGGGCCAGTCTGGCCACCTCGTCGTCTGCGGCGATGCGGGTGAGGCCCTGGGCGACAGCATCTATGAAGCGAAACTTTTCGTACGCGGCTCGGTGAAAAGCCTCGGCGCCGATTGCATCGAAAAGGAAATGCGCGCCGAACATCTCGAAAAGCTCGCCGAACTGCTGACCAAGGCCGGCGTGACCGACGTGCAGCCCGCAGAGTTCAAGCGCTACGGCTCGGCCCGCAAGCTCTACAACTTCAACATCGACAATGCCGACGCGTACTGAGGCGAGGAACAGCCATGAGCTACCACAACCCGTTTACCCCGCCGCGCAAGTCCGCCACTTTCGATGATCATACGCTCGCCGAAATCCGCCGAGCGGCAGCTACCGGCATCTATGACATCAGAGGCGGCGGCACGAAGCGCAAGGTGCCGCACTTCGATGACCTGCTGTTCCTCGGCGCCTCGATCTCCCGCTATCCGCTCGAAGGTTACCGCGAGAAGTGCGACACATCCGTCGTTCTGGGCACCCGCTTTGCCAAGAAGCCGATCGAACTGAAGATCCCGATCACCATCGCCGGCATGAGTTTTGGCGCGCTTTCGGGCAATGCCAAGGAAGCGCTGGGGCGTGGCGCGACGCTCGCTGGCACTTCAACGACAACAGGCGACGGCGGCATGACCGATGAGGAACGCGGCCATTCCGAAAAGCTGGTCTACCAGTATCTTCCCTCCCGCTACGGCATGAATCCGAAGGATCTGCGCCGCGCCGATGCGATCGAAATCGTGGTCGGTCAGGGGGCGAAGCCCGGCGGCGGCGGCATGCTGCTCGGCCAGAAGATCTCCGACCGCGTTGCCCAGATGCGCAACCTGCCGATGGGCATCGACCAGCGCTCCGCCTGCCGCCACCCAGACTGGACCGGCCCCGACGATCTCGAGATCAAGATCCTCGAACTGCGCGAAATCACCGATTGGGAAAAGCCGATCTATGTGAAGGTCGGCGGCGCCCGCCCCTATTACGACACCGCTCTTGCCGTGAAGGCTGGCGCCGATGTCGTCGTGCTCGACGGCATGCAGGGCGGAACGGCGGCGACGCAGGACGTCTTCATCGAAAATGTCGGCATGCCGACGCTCGCCTGCATCCGCCCGGCCGTTCAGGCACTGCAGGACCTCGGCATGCACCGCAAGGTGCAGTTGATCATCTCCGGCGGCATCCGCTCGGGCGCTGATGTGGCGAAGGCCTTGGCGCTCGGTGCAGACGTCGCCTCGATCGGCACGGCAGCGCTGGTCGCCATCGGCGACAATGACCCGAAGTGGGAAGAGGAATACCAGAAGCTGGGCACCACGGCCGGGGCCTATGACGACTGGCACGAAGGCAAGGACCCGGCCGGCATTACCACCCAGGATCCAGAGCTCGCCTCACGCCTCGATCCGGTCGCCGCAGGTCGCCGCCTTGCCAACTACCTGAATGTCATGACGCTGGAAGCGCAGACGATCGCCCGTGCCTGCGGCAAGAACAAGCTGCACAATCTGGAGCCGGAGGATCTCTGCGCACTGACGATGGAGGCTGCCGCCATGGCCCAGGTGCCCCTCGCCGGCACCAGCTGGTATCCCGGCAAGGGAGGTTTTTAAAAGCCCTGATGGCCGCATCCTGATCCCACGGATGCGGCCATTCTTTTTCAACACATGTGTCTCAATCCATAAAAACAGGGGAACGACGTGACACAGGATCTGGCAGGCTTCGCTGCGGAGCGAGGCATCAAATACTTCATGATCAGCTTCACCGATCTCTTCGGCGCCCAGCGTGCCAAGCTGGTCCCGGCACAGGCGATCACAGAGATGCAGAAGGACGGCGCCGGTTTCGCGGGATTTGCCGCTTGGCTCGATCTGACGCCGGCCCATCCCGACCTTTTCGCCATTCCGGATGCCTCTTCCGTCATCCAGCTCCCATGGAAGCCTGAGGTCGCCTGGGTTGCCGCCGATTGCATGATGGAAGACGAACCGGTCGCTCAGGCGCCGCGCGTGATGCTCAAGCGCCTGGTCGCGGAAGCGGCAGATCTGGGTCTGCGCGTGAAAACCGGCGTCGAACCGGAATTCTTCCTGATCTCTGCAGACGGCGAGACGATTTCGGATGAATACGACACGGCCGAAAAGCCCTGTTACGACCAGCAGGCGCTGATGCGCCGCTATGATGTGATCGCCGAGATCTGCGACCACATGCTGGAGCTCGGCTGGAAGCCCTACCAGAACGACCACGAAGATGCGAACGGCCAGTTCGAGATGAACTGGGAGTATGACGACGCGCTGAAGACGGCCGACAAGCATTCCTTCTTCAAGTTCATGGTGAAGTCGGTCGCCGAGAAACACGGGCTGCGCGCCACCTTCATGCCGAAACCCTTCAAGGGTCTCACTGGCAACGGTTGCCATGCGCATATCTCGGTCTGGGACATCGATGGCAAGGTGAATGCCTTCGCCGACAAGGACATGCCTTTCGGCCTGTCGGCCAAGGGCAAGACCTTCCTTGGCGGCATCATGAAACATGCCTCGGCACTCGCCGCGATCACCAACCCGACGGTCAATTCCTACAAGCGCATCAACGCCCCGCGCACGATCTCCGGCGCCACTTGGGCACCGAACACCGTGACCTGGACCGGCAACAACCGCACCCATATGGTGCGAGTGCCCGGTCCCGGGCGCTTCGAGCTGCGCCTGCCAGATGGCGCCGTAAACCCGTACCTGTTGCAGTCGATCATCATCGCGGCAGGCTTGAGCGGGCTCAAGAGCAACGCCGATCCCGGCCCGCATTACGACATCGACATGTACCGCGACGGCCATACGGTGAAGGATGCGCCCCGGCTACCGCTGAACCTCCTCGATGCCCTACGAGCCTTCGAACTGGACGACGTGTTGAAAGCAGCGCTTGGGTCTGAATTCTCAGACGCCTATCTCAAGCTCAAGCATGACGAGTGGAACAGCTATTGCGGGCACTTCACGGCCTGGGAGCGCCAGACGACACTGGACGTCTGACGCTCTGATCAGCCGGCGATGTCGATCCGTCGTTCGCTGTCGGCATCGAACAGGTGCAGATGCGCCGGATCGAAGCCAAGCGACATCATCTCGCCCGACCTGAGCGGCTGGCGATCCGTCACGACCACGTTGATCTCAGGTGTCGTGGCAGACGTGATGTAGGTCATCGAGCCGGTGCTCTCGACGACACCGACCGGCAGTCGGATCTGTGCGTCTGCTTCCTGGACCAGCCTGAGATGCTCTGGCCGCAGGCCGACGATCAGTTTGGAGGCTGTTGGCAGAGGCCGATCCAGGGTCACGAATTGTGGATTGCCGAGTTCGAAAACCAGAGACCGCCCATCCGCTCCCACCTTGGCCGGGATGAAGTTCATCGCCGGTGAACCGATGAAGCCGGCAACGAACTTGTTGACCGGCCGATCGTAGAGCTCGAGCGGAGGCCCCTGCTGCTCGATCACGCCTTGCCGCATGACGACGACATGATCGGCCATGGTCATCGCCTCTATCTGGTCATGGGTGACATAGACGGAAGTAGCACCCAGCCGGTCATGCAACGAGCGGATTTCCTTGCGCATGTGCACGCGAAGGGCGGCATCGAGATTGGACAACGGCTCATCGAACAGAAACGCCTTGGGATGCCGGATGATCGCCCGGCTCATCGCCACGCGCTGGCGCTGGCCACCGGAGAGTTCACGCGGGTAGCGGTGCAACAGATTGGACAAGCCCGTCGTCGCCGCCACCTCTTCCGCTGCCTTCTTCGCCTCTGCCTTCTTCACACCCCGAATACGCAGTGAATAAGTGAGGTTCTCTTCAACCGTCATGTGCGGATAGAGCGCATAGGACTGGAAGACCATGGCAAGGTCGCGCTTGCGCGGCGGTACGCCATTCATGCGCTCGCCTGCAATGATCAGGTCACCTGCCGAGATGTTTTCGAGCCCGGCCAGCGACCGCAGCAAGGTAGACTTGCCGCAACCGGACGGTCCGACCAGCGCCACGAAGGAGCCCTTGCGAATCTTGAGATCGATGTCGCGCAGCGCGTGATAGGCGCCGTAATATTTGTTGACGCCGGATAATTCGATCTGATGGGTCATTTGAGAGCTCCAGACGTGAGCCCGGAGACGATCCGGCGCTGCAAGAGAACAAAAACGGCAAGGATGGGTGTCACATAGATCGTGGCAAAGGCCATGATGTTGTTCCACTCATTGGTATTGGGGCCCATGAAGGAATTAAGGCCGACGCTTGCGGGTTGGTATTCGACCGCCTGGATGATCGACTTCGAATAGACGAACTCGCCGAAGGCCTGCATGAAGATCAGGATGGCGGACACCAGGATGCCGTTGCGCGCGAGCGGCAGAACGATGTGGAAGAAGGCACCGATCCGCGAATTCCCATCAACCAGCGCCGCCTCCTCGAGCTCCATCGGCACGCTCATGAAAGTGGCGCGCACCAAAACGACGAAGAAGGGCATGCTCTTCGCAGCAATCGCGATGATCACGGCGGTACGCGGGTATTCGAGCATGCCGAGCTGCGAGAAGCCGACGAAGATGGGGGTAATCATCAAGGAGGCCGGCAGCACCTGCAGCATCAGGATCAGGAAGAGCCCGATATCGATCCATCCGTTGCGATAGCGAGCAAGCACGTAAGCGCAACCGGTTCCGAGAACCGTGATCAGAGCGACCGCGCCGAACGCGATGACCAGCGAATTCCACATATAGCGGGCAAGGTTGCGGCTCTCCCAGACATAGGCATAGGTCGACCATTGCGGATCGGACGGCCAAAAGCTGGGCGGCGTGGCGAACATCGCGGAACCGCTCTTCAAGGTGGTGATGTACATCCAGTAGAGCGGGAAGAGATAGATTGCGGCGAGCACGATTGCGATCGCCAGCATCAGTCGGTTGCGCCAGGTCTCGCTCATCCGCGTACCTCCTGCTTGGTCGAGCGGACATAGACCACCGAAGCGAACATCACGACGACGATCATCAGGACAGAGATCGTGGCTCCACGGGCGAAGTCATATTGCCGGAAGGATTGATCCCAGGCCCAGTATTGCGCGACATTGGACGAATTGTTCGGCCCGCCCGATGTGATGGCGGCGAAGAGGTCGAACTGCTGCAGGGTAAAGATCAGCCCGAGCGAGATGATCGCCCCGATGGTCGAGCGCATCATCGGCAGCGTGATCGTCCAGAACCGTTGCCAGACATTGGCACCATCCAGTTCCGCTGCCTCGTAGAGATCTTTCGGGATACCGGAAAGACCGACGGAAAGCAGGATCATGTTGAAGGATGTCCCAAGCCAGATATTGGCGATGATCACGGCCCAGAGCGAGTAGTTCGGATCCGAGCGCCAGAAGATGTTCTGCGAGATGATGCCTGCTTCCCGCAGGACGTAGTTCAAGACGCCGAAATCACCCGACAATATCAAGTTCCAGATCGCCCCGACGACGAGACCGGGCATGACCCAGGAGACGAGAAAGAGACCGCGTAGCCAGGACGCGCCTGGAAAATTCGTCCAGAAGAAAAGAGCAAGACCAAAGCCGATAACGAACTGCCCGGCGATCGAAGCCACGACGAAGATCGCCGTGTTGCTCAGGATCGGCCAGGTCTCGCGTTGAGCGAACAAGGAGACATAGTTCTTGAAGCCGACAAAGGGCCGGAAGAACGTCCCGAGCGAGAACATGTCGACTTCCTGGAAACTCATCAGCACGTTGTAGAGCAACGGCAAGCCGGACAGAACGAAGAGAAAGGCGAGCGGCAGCGCCATCAGGCCGATATCGAAACCGCGGCCATCAGTCAGGCTGGACAGTATCTTGCGCATGCTGGTCTCCGCATCGCGATTGGCATCTCCGGTCAGGCCGCCCCCGCCACTTGTCGGAACGAGGACGGCCCTCCGGGAGATAGGTTGAACAGGGATCCGACACGTTGAGAGCAGGTCTTCGGAGCCCTGCGGATGGGGTCAACCGGTGATGGCCGCGATGGTTTCAGCCGCTTGATCGAGCGCTTCCTTAGGCGACGATTGATCCGTGAGCGCCGCCTGGATGGCATCCTGGATCGCCTTGGAGATCTTCGGCCATTCGGGATGCGGCCCGCGCGGCTGGGCATATTGCAATTGCTCCTGGAAGACCTTGAGGGCCGCGTCCTTCCTCTCGTTGCCGGTCGCCGGCAAGGTTATGTCGGAACGGGCCGGCAGCTGGCCAAATTTCTCGAACATCTGGTCATCTTGTGCGGCAAAGTATTCCAGGACCTTGAAGGCTTCTTCCGGTTGCTTCGTGTTGGCGAAAATTGCCCAGTTGAAGTCACCCATGGCCGACGAGCGCTCGGCACCGGCTTCCGGCACCGGCAGAAGCGCCACGCGCCAGTCGAACTTGGCTTCATCGCTCATCCGGTTCAGCTCCCATGGCCCGGAGATCGCCATGGCCGCATTGCCAGAGTTAAAGGTGCCGGTGGAATCCCACTGTCCGCGCGTCAGGCTGTCAGGAGAGGCGAGCTTCTCGTCCATCAGGATTTGCCAAGTCTCGAGCGCCTTCACAGCGCCCTCGGCATTGATTGCCTGGTAGCCGCCACCGCCCATCTGCGCCCAGGGAAGAAACTGGAAGGTCCCCTCTTCGCTGGCCTTGGCCGAGAAAGCGAGGCCGTAGACGTTTTTCGCCGGATCGTTGAGCTTACGCGCGGCATCGAGGAGTTCCGCCCAGGTCTGCGGGGGCTTGTCCGGATCGAGGCCCTTCTCCTTGAACATGTCGGCATTGTAGTAGAGGGCGATCGTGTTGGTGGCCTTCGGCACACCGAAGAGCTTCCCGTCCCAGGTCACCGAATTAAGCGGTCCGGCAAAGTAGTTTTCGGTCTTGATGGCTTCCGATTTCGCGATCCGGTCCGTCAGGTCGAGAAAGGCGCCACGTGAGGCAAACAAGGCATGCTCGGGGTTGTCGATCGCGATGATATCGGGCGCCTGTCCGGTCGAATAGGCCCGCATCGCCTCGCTGACGACGTCGTCGAACTGGATCTGGCGGTATTCGACCGTGATGCCGTTGCCGAGTGCATTGAAGTCCTTGATCAGATTGGGTGCCGGCTGGATGTCGCGGTCGAGCGACCAGACGGTGATCTTCACGTCCTCTGCCTGGGCCGATAGCCCGAACAAGGAGACACTGGCCAGCGCCAAGGCGCCGAAGGCGATATGCTTGCGAATACCCATGGTTTCCTCCTCTTGGGTTTTTGCATGGGCCTTGTCCTCCACAAGACCCATATTTCCGAAAGCTCAGACCGGATCGGTGACGAAATCCCCGCCCCGGCAATTCTTCAGGTAATTCAGGCCATGCACCTGGCCGGTCATCTCCAGCGCGTCGCGATAGACCGGATCATGCCAGCCCTCGATATCGATCGAACCGGACCAGCCTGCGAGCCGGAGCTCCGAGATGACGTCGGTCCAGTTGGTGTCGCCGAAGCCCGGCGTGCGCATGAAGACGAAGGGATGCTTGCCGAAGACGCCGTGTTCACGGATCACGTCCCAGCGGATCGTCGCGTCCTTGCCATGCACATGGAAAAACTTGTGCGCCCATTTGCGGATCTGCGGGATCGGATCAATCAGATAGACCATCTGATGGCAGGGCTCCCATTCGAGCCCGATGTGATCGTCCGGCGTCTCGTTGAAGATCAGCTCCCAGGCATCCGGATTGTGCGCGATGTTCCAGTCGCCGGTCTGCCAGTTGCCGTCCATGGCGCAGTTTTCGAACGCGATCTTCACGCCCTTGTCGGCAGCACGCTTGGCGAGCTCGCTCCAGATTTCGCGATAGCGCGGCAGGCTCTCCGTCAGTGGGCGGTTACGGATACGACCCGTAAAACCGGCGACGCAGGTCGCGCCGAAATGATGGGCATTGTCGATGCAATCCTTCCAGCCCTGAAGGGTCTGGAGATCCATGTCGGTCTCTTCCAACGGATTGCCGAACATGCCGAGCGTCGAGATGGTGATGTCGCGATCGCCGATCGCCTCGACGCAACGCTTGCCGAGATCGGCAAGATCCTGACCGTTGGTGGTCTGCCAGAAGAAGGGCTCGAAGCTCTCGAAGCCCATATCGGCGATCTGTCCGATCCGCTCGGCCGCCTTGCCGCCGCTGGCGCTGACCATGGTTCCGATGCGGATCGATTTTGCGGAAATGCTCACGGGTTTAATGTCCTTCGACTGAAATGCTGACGGGAAGTCCGGTTCGCGCGCTCTCGATTGCGCCGAACACCATGGACAGGCTGTTGATATTGTCGTCGCTGGCAGTCTCCGGTTTGCGCCCGGACTTCACCGCGTCGATGAATTCGGCGAGCACGCTCTGATGTCCGTGCGTGTCGTATTCATCAGGCGCCGACGGCACAGGCAAAACTTGCTGACCGCGCAGCAGGCCGGGCTCGTGGCCAGCGACCGTCGCCTCAAAGGTCTCCTCACCGTCCCAGGTGATCATGCCCTTGGAGCCAACCAGCCTCCAGGCGCTCTCCCAGCTGGTGCGGCGCCCTTCGGCGCACCAGGAGCCGCGATAGGTGAAGACTGCATCGCCAGAGAGCTTGAAAATCGCGTTCGCCGACGCGCCATGGGCATACCAGGAGCCGGACGGATTGCTCTCGACGCAATAGACCGAAAGCGGCTGCTTGCCGGATACGAAGCGGGCGGCATCGAAGGTGTGGATCGCCATGTCGAGCAGAAGCACATTGTCCATGGCTTCGCGGAAGCCGCCAAAATGCGGACCGAGGAAGAAGTCGCAATGAATTCCGGAGAGCTCGCCGATCAAGCCATCCTCGACGGCGCGACGCAGGCGGCGGACACCGGAGATGAAACGACGATTCTGGACCACGGCATGAACTCGGCCAGTCTCTGCGGCGAGCGCAAGCAGCGCCTTGGCCTCATCCATGGACGTGGCGAGCGGCTTTTCGGACAGCACATGGCAGCCGAGTTTGAGAGCTGTGGAGACGACGTTGAAGCGTGCGGACGGCACCACCACGTCGAACACCATGTTTGCTCGCGTAGCATCGATGACGGACGCGAGATCCGTGCCGATGGTCACGTTTTCCAGGGCGAATTCAGCCCCGAACGCCTTCGCCGTCGTCGGGTCGAGGTCGACGAGACCGACAATTTCGACCTCTCGGCCCAAATCGGAAGCAGACTGAAGCGCTCGAAGCCAGCCTTTAGCCATAGCTCCGCACCCGCACAAAACGGCTCTTGATGTCACTGATATCCTCCCAAGGGATGAGTGAAACTCCTCTTCCGCACATCCCGTAAACGTTTACGACACTATGAACGAGACCCTGCATGTGTCAATAGTTTTTCGTAAACGATTACGGACCACCGCTTGGGGGAGGGGAAATGGCAGGCATTCGCGAGCTGGCCGAACATCTGGATATTTCCATCGGTACGGTTTCGCGCGCGCTGAATGGCAAGCCCGACGTCAACGAGGAGACACGCCGACGCGTTCTGGAAGCCGCAGAGAAGCTGGGTTACGTGGCCAACCAGGCCGGCCGCTCGCTACGCAAGGGCGCAACCGGCATAATCGGCTTCATGATGCAGACCGGCCATGACATTACCGGTCAGGGAGATACCTTCTTCATGCGCGTCTTCGACGGCATGCAGACGGTGCTCGCCCGCCACAAGCTCGACCTCGTCGCCCTGCTCTGCTCGTCGGAAGAAGATCCGGACGCTTACCTGAAGCGAATCGTCGCCCGGGGGTTCGCCGATGGCATCATCCTGTCGGCCACGCGCCACCAGGATCCCCGCTTCGAGCTCCTGCACAAGACGAAGATACCCTTCATCACCCTCGGCCGAAGCCAGACGGATGTCGGCCAGCCCTGGTACGATCTGGATTTCGAAGGCATGGCGGAAGACGCAATCGAACGCCTTGTGGCGCGCGGCCACAAGCGGATTGCGATCAGCCGCCCCCATGGCGACATCAATCTCGGCCATGTCTTCGAGAACCACTGCCGCGTCGTGCTCGCCCGCCACGGCCTGGAGCTCGACCCGGCGCACGTCTATCGCTCCGGCCCGAACGAGCCGGGCGGCTACCACGTCGCCCAGCAGGTGATGAAATCACGCGACCGCCCCACAGCGATCATCCTCCTTAACGAGGCGACCGTGGTCGGCTTTTATCGCGGCCTGCAGGAGGTGGGATTGAAGCCGGGCAAGGATATCGCGGTCATCGGCCAATACAGCCCCCAGGCGCAGTTCCTGCACCCGGTTCTCACCTGCTTTCGCCCTGATTTGAGGGGGCTCGGGATTGCCTTGGCAGAAAGCCTGCTTGCGACCATGCCGGACTTCGCCCACCACTATCCCGATGCGGTGCGCCGCCGGCTCTGGCCGATGATCCTGATCGAGGGTGAGAGCGACTGATGCAACTGCCGGCTCAGGCCCGCAATGCCTCTTGCCGATAGCCGGTGTCGATCGTCACGCTTCCCCCAACGGCACGCGAGACACAGGCACACATCTTCTCTCCCTCGTGTCGCTCTTCCGGGGAGAAGAACACGTCGCGATGATCGATCGGCGTGGATGCGTCGACGATGCTGACCGCGCACAATCCGCATTCACCGCGGCGACAGTCATATACCATGTCGATCCCCGCCTCCATCAGCGCATCCAGCATGGTCTGGTCGGCGCGCACCTCGACGGTTTGGCCGTATTGCGGAACCGTGACCGAGAACGGCTGCTCGGCAAAGCGCCCGCTGTCGCCGAAGACCTCGAAGCGCAACCGGCTCATCGAGCGACCACTCTCGCGCCAGGTATTGCGTGCGGCTTCCAGCAGACCGTGCGGACCACAGATATAGGCCTCGCCATCGACAGGAAGCGCGGCAAATTCAGCTGCGAGGTCGAAGGCCTGGCCCTCGTCCTGCGCGAAGGCCTCGAGACCATCCCCCAGCAAAGCCTGCAACTCATCGACAAAAGCCATCTGCGCCCGGCTTTTCGCCCCATAGATCAGCCGCACGGAATGACCGCGCGCGACCAGCGCCTTTGCCATGCCATAGATCGGCGTGATCCCGATACCGCCGGCGATCAGCAGATAACGCGACGCCCGCCAGGAGAGCTCGAAACGGTTCTCCGGCTCGGTCATCTCGGTCTCGTCACCGACAGCCATGTTCCAGACGAAGGCTGAGCCACCCCGACTGTTGGGATGCAGCTTGACCGCGATCTTCAGCGTGTCCGGCGCGCTCGGCAGCACTGTATAGGTTCGAATTGCCGGCTCACCCCGGATGACGACTTTGATATTCGTATGCGACCCCGGATCGAAGGCCTGCCGCAGCCCATCCACCGCGAAGGTGACGGCCCGGACATCCTCCGCCGGGGCTTCGATCGATATGACGCGCGCCGCGCGCCATTCCAGCTTGGAACGCATGAAATCCTCCCAGATAAATTGATCCCAGATCCGATCAGCCCGCCATCAGGGCAAGCGCCAGAACCTTGCGGCGCAGATCGGGTTGCTCCTCAAGCACGAAATCGAGGTTCTGCCGGGCAAGCCGCGCATGCTCCCGCGCCAGCGCCTCGGCCCGCGCCCCCTCCCGCAATTCGATGGCTGATACGATTGCCTTGTGCTGCGCCTGCGCGACGACAAGGGTCCTGTAGAAGGCTGGCGCATCGGACTCGGTGTTGACGAAGGCATTCGGACTCGCAAAGGGCAGGCTCGTCATCCGCTCGATCTCCCGGCGCAGAACCTCGCTGCCGGCAAGGTCCCAGAGCAGGCGATGAAACCTGCCGTTCAGCGCCTCGTAGCGCTCGAAATCCATGGCAGACGGCTCGGCCAACAAGACATCGTCGAGTTGGGCGACGACCTCGCGAATGGCTTTCATCCGGGCCGGCGTCGCACCGCGTTCGGCAGCAAGCCGCGCGGCAGTGCCTTCCAGCACGCCCCGCAACTCGATGGCATCGATCACCTCCTGCCGGCTGAACGAACGCACGGCGTAACCACCTGACGGGATGAGCGCGACCAGGCCCTCCTGTTCGAGCCGCTGCAAGGCGGCACGAAGCGGCGTGCGCGACACCGAAAGACGCTCTGCGAGCGCGACTTCCGACAGCCGCTCGCCCGGTTCGATTTCACCCGTCAGGATGAGGTCGCGCAGCCCAAGCAGCGCCTTTGCCGTCTGCTGTTTCGGAGCGCGTTCGTTATCAGCCGTCATGCCATCACTCCGCAGCGACCGCATGAGGCCCGGCCTGTGGCTTCAGTTCGGCGTCGATCATCCGGTCGATCAGCTTGCGCGCCCACATCGATCCGGCATCGATGTTGAGGTTGTAGAATTGGTGATCGGGATTGGCATCGATCGCCCGCTGCTGGGCTTCGAGCACCTCTTCGTCCTCACGGAAGACACCGGCCACGCCTTCGCGCAGCTCATGCGTTCGCGCCTGATTGCCGAGGTCGTAATTGCGGGCAAAGGCCCAGAAGTAGAGACAGGTCTTGTCCGTCGACGGCGTGATCGTGTTGAGGACATAGCCATTGACGCCCTTCGAGCGGTCGCCCTGTTTAGCGCCCGTTCCCGCTTCGGCAACGCCCACGTCGATGGTCACAGTGCAAGGCGCCTCGAAGCGGATGATCTGCCAGCGGTCGACCTTGCCCGGGCGACCAAACTGCTTTCGCCAGAAGGGCGGCGGGTCGATGTCTTCCATCCAGCGCGTGATGTAAGCGAACCGATCCGAATGGCTTGCTTCGAACGGCGCTTCGGCAACGGCGCGATTGCCAATCGAAGAGCCATGCACGAAGGTCTCATGGGTGAGATCCATCAGATTGTCGACAACCAGACGATAATCGCACTTCACCTCGATCATCTTGCCATCGGCGGCCCAGGCGGGATCCTGGTTCCAGTGCATGTCGGGGATGAGTGCGGGATCGGCGAGCGCTGGATCGCCCGGCCAGATCCAGATGAAGCGATGCTTCTCGGCGATCGGATAGGACTTGACGCAGGCCGACGGATTAATCGTGTCCTGCGACGGCATGTATACACAGCGCCCCGTCTCGTCGAATTCGAGACCATGATAGCCACAGATGACGTTGTCACCCTCGAGCCGCCCGAGCGACAGCGGCACGAGCCTGTGCCAACAGGCATCAGCGAGCGCGACAGGGGTGCCATTTTCCTTGCGATACAGGACAACCGGCTTGTTGCAGATCGTCCGCGGCAAGAGCTGGCGCTTCAACTCGACATCATAGGCCGCCGCGTACCAGGCATTCAGCGGAAAGGTGGGTTTGGACATGACAGCTCCTCCTCTATCGAACGCTAGAGAGCCACAATGTATACATCATGTCAACAACAGCTGCGGTGAGACACTCCATCGGCGCAGGAAACCCGCCCCTTTAGCGCCAGATGTATACACGCACCATCAACCGGAAACTGGGGCTCCAAAACAACCGCATCACGCTCAGGAGCCACCGGAGCGCTCTCCCTAGACTTGTTTTAATCAAGAATTCTGATACGCATTGAGAAATGCAGGGGGAGCCGATTTGAGCAGCCGTTTTTTGATGATCACGCCGGAAGACGGCAAGGATGTCCTCAAGAGCCTCGCCGCGCCGGCACGATTGGCGATCCTGGAACTGCTTCACGCCAGAGGCCCACTCAACGTCAACGAGATTGCCGAGGTACTGGAACTCCCGCAATCGACCACATCCACACACCTCAACCAGATGGAAGAAGCGGGCCTGGTTCGCACCGAGGTTCAGAAGGCACGCAAGGGCAGTCAGAAGATCTGTCATGCCGTTCATGACGAGATCGTCCTCACGTTTACGCGCCCCAATGAGGCGACGGACGAGGCAATCGAAGTCTCCATGCCGGTCGGCCTCTATAGCGGCTACGACGTCTACGCTCCCTGCGGCATGTGCGGCCCAGATGCGATCATCGGTTATCTCGACAGCCCCGACACCTTCCTGTCTCCGGACCGCATGAAGGCCGGACTGCTCTGGTTTACGCGCGGCTATGTGGACTATCAGTTTCCCAACAATGCAAGGATCAAGGGCGTACCGATCCGGGAACTCGAGCTGCTCATGGAGCTCTCCTCGGAAGTGCCCGGCACCTCCGAAAACTGGCCGTCCGACATCACCATTTCTATCAATGGCAAGGCGGTCGCGACCTGGACCTCACCCGGCGATTTCGGTGACCGGCGCGGCAAGTTCACGCCTGATTGGTGGAAGCTGCGCGGCAGCCAGTATGGCGTTCTCAAAAGTTTCCGGGTGACGGACAACGGCACCTTCATCGATGGCATGCGGGTCTCCGAGACGACACTCGGCGACCTCGAACTGCTCGATCACCGATCGATCCGCGTTCGGATCGAAGTGCCGGAAACGGCCGAACATCCCGGCGGAATCAACATCTTCGGCCGAGGCTTCGGCAATTACGACCAGGACATTGTCCTGCGCATCAAGACCTGAAGCGCCCCCTCCTATTCCCCCTGCATGTTGCCGGATTGACCTCCGGTCGATCCCGTGTATCATATCCTCAATTATGATAGATATCCGAAAAACGGATATATTTGGAGGAAATGCACATGCGGGCTGTCGGCACCGTTCACCGCGATTACAAGATCAGCACGATCGATCCACGTCTGTATGGATCCTTCGTCGAACACCTCGGTCGCGCGGTCTACACCGGCATCTATGAGCCCGATCACCCGACCGCTAACGAAAACGGCATGCGCCAGGACGTCATCGATCTCGTCCGCGAACTCGACGTCCCCGTAGTCCGCTATCCCGGCGGCAACTTCGTCTCGGCCTATAACTGGGAAGATGGCATCGGGCCGAAGGAAGAGCGCCCCGTTCGCCTCGACCTCGCCTGGCATACCTCGGAATCCAACCAGGTCGGCATCCACGAATTCGCCGACTGGGCCAAGGCCGCCAACACCGAGATGATGCTGGCTGTGAACCTCGGCTCACGCGGCCTGGATGAAGCCCGCGCCTTCCTCGAATATGTGAACCACCCCGGCGGCAGCTACTGGTCGGATCTGCGCCGCAAGAACGGACGCGAGGAGCCGTGGAACGTCAAGCTCTGGTGCCTCGGCAACGAGATGGACGGTCCCTGGCAGATTGGCCAGAAGACGGCTGAAGAATATGGCCGGGTCGCCTTCGAGACCGCCAAGGCCATGCGCGCTTTCGACAAGTCGATCGAGCTCGTCGTCTGCGGTTCCTCTTCCCCGAAGATGCCGACCTATCCGGCCTGGGAAGCGACCGTCCTCGACTACACCTATGACAGCGTCGATTACATCAGCCTCCATATGTATTTCGAGAACCATGCCGGCGACACGGCCGCCTATCTGGCGCAGAACGCCCGCCTCGATGACTACATCGAGACCATCGCTTCCGTGATCAAGGTGACCAAGGCGAAGAAGCGCTCGAAGAAGGACGTCTATATCAGCTTCGACGAGTGGAACGTCTGGTATCATTCCAACGAAGCCGACCGGAAGGTTCTCGAAGGCCGCGATGGCTGGCCGCATGCGCCTGAGCTTCTCGAAGACATCTACAATTTCGAGGACGTGCTGCAGGTCGGCTGCATCCTCAACACCTTCATTCGCCGCGCAGACATGGTGAAGGTCGGCTGCCTGGCGCAGCTCGTCAACGTCATCGCCCCGATCATGACCGTACCCGGCGGCCCGGCCTGGCGCCAGACGACCTACTACCCTTACCTCTTCGCCTCGCGTTATGGACGCGGCACCTCCTACCAGCTGTCGATCGATTGCCCTGGTTATTCGACCGACTTTGCAGACGCCGTTCCCTATCTCGACGTCTCTGCCGTCGAGAGCGAAACGGACGGCGCGCTGACCCTTTTCATCGTCAACCGCCACGAGACCGACGCCATCACTCTTGATGTCGCGCTCGAAGGCTTCGGCGATCGCCAGGTGATCATGGACAAGGTGATCGCAGGCCATGCGCTGAAAGCCGTCAATGGCCCAGAGCAGCAGACCGTCGCGCCGGTAGATGGCGATGGAGCAATCATCGAAAGCGGACGCCTCACGGGAGAGATCGCGCCGCTCAGCTACCGGATGATCCGGCTGGGCCAGTAACCAATCGACGACGGGGAGGAGAAACCATGTCGGCTTCGATTGAAATTGACAACGTCACCAAGCGCTACGGCGCGCTGACCGTACTCGAGGACATTTCACTGTCCATCGAAGCCGGCGAATTCGTCGTCTTCCTTGGCCCTTCGGGCTGCGGGAAGTCGACCCTGCTCCGCATGATCGCGGGCCTCGAAGACGTCACGGGCGGCACCATCTCGGTGGCCGGCCAGCGCGTCGACACCTTGCCGCCCGGCAAGCGCGGGGTCGCCATGGTTTTCCAGTCCTATGCGCTCTATCCGCATATGACAGTGAAGCAGAACATGTCTTTCGGGCTCGAAAACATCGGCATGGCAAATGGCGAGATCGAGAGCCGCGTGCTCGCCGCCGCCGAGACGCTTGAAATCGGCCACCTGCTCGACCGAAAGCCGCAGAAGCTCTCGGGCGGCCAGCGCCAGCGCGTCGCCATTGGTCGCGCCATCGTCAAGGAGCCCAAGGCATTCCTGTTCGACGAGCCATTGTCGAACCTCGACGCTGCATTGCGTGGCCGCACGCGTCTCGAGCTTGCGCAACTGCACCACCGCCTCGGCTCGACGATGATCTTCGTCACCCACGACCAGGTGGAAGCGATGACGCTTGCCGACCGGATCGTCATCATGAACGCCCGCAAGATCGAACAGATCGGGACGCCGATGGATGTTTATCAGCGTCCCGCGAGCAAGTTCGTCGCAAGTTTCATCGGCTCTCCGGCCATGAACTTCCTGCCCGTTGCCGCCTGGCAGAACACCGCGACAGGCCTTGCCGTCAGTACGGCAGGCCTTGGAACTGTCGACACCGGCTTCCATGTCGCGGATGGTTCCAGTCCTGAAGGTGCAGCACTCGGCATTCGCGCGGAAGATGTCGGCATCGTCACCGACGGAGCCAGCGGCGTGCCGCTGACGGCCGAAGTGGTCGAGCGCCTTGGCGATCGATCTCTCGTCTACGGCGTGCTCGACGACGGCAGCAAGCTTGTCGTGGAAGCAGACGGCCGCTCGCTGATCAAGGCCGGAGACCGGGTCATGGTCTCGGCCGATCCGCATGCCTTCCACCTCTTCGGCGCCGATGGTCGCGCCTATTGCAGGGAGGTGGAGTGACATGGCCGAGAGCTATCGCCGCAGTCAGTGGAGCCACGGGCTCTTCGTTCTGCCTTATCTGCTGGTCTTCATCGCCCTACTCGTGTTTCCCCTCTTCTGGGGCATGTGGCTCAGCCTGCACAAGGTGGACCTCTTCGGTCCGGGCCGCTTTGTCGGCCTGACCAACTACTTCAGGGTCGCCGGCGATGCCGTCTTCCTGCAGGCCCTGCGCAACACCATCGTCTTCGTGCTGGTCAGCGTGCCGACACTCGTGGCGCTGGGCCTGTTCCTGGCGCTGGCGCTCAACAGGACAACGCGCACGACCAGTTTCTTCCGAGGGCTCTTCTTTTCCTCCTCGGTGCTCTCGGTCACCATCGTCACCCTGATCTGGCGCTTCGTCTTCATTCCGGGAGACGGGTTGTTGTCCGTGCTGTTCGCGCAGGCGGGCATCGACCAGATCAACTTCATCTCGACCAAAGGCTGGTCGCTGTTCGCCGTCGGTGTCGCGACCGTCTGGTGGTGTGTCGGCTTGCCGATGATGCTCTTTCTGGCGGCACTCCAGCAGGTCCCTCAGGATCTCTATGAAGCAGCCTCCCTGGACAATGCCGGCCCCTGGCGCGTCCTGACACGCATTACCCTGCCGTCGATTGCGCGCACCATCATGCTGGTCACGATCATCCAGATCGTCTTCCAGTTCCAGCTCTTCGGACAGGCCCAACTGATGACCAACGGCGGCCCTAACGGATCCTCGCGTCCGCTGGTCATGTACATCTACGAAGTCGGCTTCATCCGATGGGATGTCGGTCGTGCGGCAGCAGCGTCGCAATACCTCTTCCTGATCATCCTCGTGGCGGCGATGGCGCAGTACATCGTGTCCACGCGCAAGACGGAGGACGGCGCATGACCGCCCGAGACGACACCTACAAGCCGGAAGTGCTGACGACCTACAGGCCGCTGCTTTGGGGCGCTGCTCTCCTCTCGATCGTGATGATGGCGCCGGTGGCCTGGCTGATCGGCCTGTCGATCAAGAGCAACCAGGATCTGATGGTAGGCACTGACTCGGTTTTCCGCGCGCCCTACACGATCGCCAACTACCTGAACATCTGGCATTCCTCTCAGGTCTTCGGCTGGTTCTTCAATAGCCTGGTCGTGGCCACCGGTCAGACCCTGCTGGTTCTGGTGCTGTCGTCGCTCGCCGGCTACGGATTTGGGCGGCTCGAATTCCCCTTCCGCCGGACGCTGTTCATCATCGTCCTCTTCGGCCTCGCAGTACCCGAACAGGCGGTCATCATCGCCCGCCACCAGATGTTCAACTGGTTCGGCCTGCACAACACCTATCTCGGCCTGATGCTGCCGGGCCTTTCTGGCGCCTTCGGTGTTTTCCTGATGACACAGTTCTTCCGGGCGATCCCCAAGGAGATCGACGAGGCGGCCCTGCTCGACAACGCCTCGCAATGGCGGATCTTCTGGAAGGTCATGCTGCCGCAGACCCTGCCCGCACAGGCGACGCTCGGTATCTTCACCTTCCTGGGCGGCTGGAACGACTATTGGTGGCCCCTGATCTCTGCGACCAAGAAAGAAATGTACACCCTGACGGTAGGGCTTGCTTCGTCGCAATCCAACTTTGCCCAGAGCGAGGGCCTGGGCTTTCTCGCGGCCCAGGCGGTCTTCGCCAGCGTCCCGGCGCTGATCGTCTACGTGATCTTCCAGAAACACATCGTGACGGCCGTTTCCGGCGGCGCGGTGAAGTGAAGCCTACCCGGCCGGAGAGGAGCCGGCCGGCTTTATTCCAACAGGGCCAAGAGCCCGACACAAGGGAGTGAGACACGATGAAAACGATTCTGATGACCACCGTTGCGATCGCTACGCTGGGCTACGGCGCCTCGGCGCAGGCGCAAACCACAATCGAGCTGCAACGCTTCTTCGGCGCCTGCGAGGCGGATTATGGCAGCGTGACCGACGTATCGGCCGCTGTCGGCGAATGCGGCATCATCACCGCACTCGTCAACAAGTTCGAAGCCGATAATCCGGATATCGACGTCAACGTCACCACGGTCGAATGGCCGGGTTACGACCAGCTGAACGCCCAGCTGGCTTCCGGTGCAGCACCCGACGTCGTCTCAATGCATTACTCCGCGATCTCAGACTATCAGAGCCGTGGCCTGATCGAGCCGATCGACGAAGTCCTGGCCGCTCAGGGCGTGTCGCCGGAGAACTTTACCGATGCGGGCCGCAATGGCGTCACCAAGGAAGGCCAGCTCTATGGGCTGCCCTTCGACAACTGGACAATGCTCTTCCACGTCAACCTGAACCTCATGAAGGAGGCAGGTCTCGTCAACGCGGACGGCACGCCGATGCTCCCGACATCAGGTGAAGAACTGATCGCCCAGGGCAAGCAGTTCCAGGAAAAGACCGGAAAACCCTATCTGATCCAGATCATGGCCAACGAGACGGCCTCCTACGCGCGCATTCTCTACACCCTGCTGCAGCAGCAGAACTCCGACTTCTTCTCGGATCCAACGGCAATCAAGCTGAACACGCCGGAAGCCAAGGCTGCCGTCGAGCTGATGAAGGCCACCAAGGATGAGGGCATCTCGACGACCGGCCTCGACTATGCTGCCGCCGTCTCGGGCTTTGCCAACGGCGAAGGCGGGATTGCCATCAACGGCACCTGGCTGATCGGGGATTATGTCGCGCAGTCCGAGAAGGAAGGCACGGCGCTCTCGAACAGCTATACCGTCTATCCCGTACCGCAACTCTTTGCGGCGCAGGACAGCACCTATGCCGATGGCCACAGCTGGGTCATGCCGAAAAAGGACCGCACACCGGAACAGGTGGATGCCATCGGCAAGCTCTTTAAGTTCCTCTCTGACAACGACTTCCAGTGGGCACGCACCGGTCACCTGCCTGCTTCCAAGGCCGTTTTCGACATGGCCGAGTTCAAGGACCTGCCGCATCGCGAGAACATCGCGAAGATTGCCGACACTGGCCGCTCCCTGCCGGCTGAGGTCCAGCGCCAGTTCCCGATCCAGGACATCATTGGCGAGGAAATCGGCGCTGCCGTCAATGGCGACAAGTCGGTCGACGAAGCGCTCGCTTCGGCAGAAAGCCGCGTGAACGAACTGCTCGGCGACCTCTAATCCCTGCCCAACTCCCCCGGGTCTCCCTGGCCTGCCTCGCACACTTCGGTGTGCGGGGCTTTTTTCACGCCGAAAACAGCCCACGTCCAGGTGACGGAGTGCGCGATCACATATCCGACTTGTAGCGTTGCATGAAACCTCGGTCGATCCGGTCCTTCCAGCGGGCAACCCAGCGCCCAACAACGGCCAATCCCCATTTGTCGGCAATCGCCTGGCCGTTCGGCAGCGATATCAGCACCAACCAGGATCGCTGCGGGCGATAGGCTTCGAGCGGCTCCCCCTTCAGACTGCGATGGATGTTGTCCGCAAGGACTGGGCCCTGACGGACTGCAAAGACACCCGCCTTGGGACGTGGATCAGCCAGAGATGCCACGTCACCGGCGGCGAAGATATCCGGGTGCGACAGGGAGCGAAGGCTTTCGTCGACGCGGATGAAACCTCCTGCATCGAGCAGAAGCCCGGTCTCCCGCAGGAACCCTTGTGAACCGCTCGAGGTCGTCCAGATGACTTCGTCGGCGACAAGCCTCCGACCATCTCGCGCGACGACTTCGCCGTTTTGAAAACCGACCACGTCAAAAGTCGGATGGTGGGCGATCCCTGCCACCTGCAATTCTCTCTCCACCAATTGCCGTGCTCGAACGCTACGCTCCGGCACTGGTACCGTAGACCTACCGATCAGCGCAATCTCGACATCCCGGCCGGCAAATCTCTGCTTCAGGGCGAAAGCGACCTCGACCCCCGCCACCCCCTGCCCCACGACTGCGAGCCTCACGCGCTCGCCTGCAGCGATGAGAGCGTCGAGCCGTCCGAGGCGATCGGTGAAGCTTGAAATCGGCTTGACGGAAATGCCGGCCGATATCCCCAGCGGCAACGACGGCGTGGAACCGATATCGACGGAAAGGTAGCGGTAGCCGACGGCGCCGCCCTCTGCGAGGCGCACGATGCGTTCTTCGGGATCGATGTGCCTGGCAGATGTTTCGAGAAAGGTCACACCGAAGCGCAAGCACAATGCGGCCAGATCGATATGAAAGTCGTCAAAACTGTAGACGTCGGCGATATAGCCTGGGAGCATGCCGGAATAAGGCGCAAATCGGCCGGGGGAGACGAGCATCATCCTCGCCCCGAGACCCAACTGGCCAAGCCTCCGGATCACCTCGACATGCGCATGGCCACCACCGAGCAGCAGGATCTCCGCGTGGATGCCGTCGTCTTCACCCATGATCGTTCTCCTGATCGCCAAGCCGATGTACCGGTCCGCCCGCCGCCTCCGCATCGGCCTCGTCATGCGTGACAAGAATGACCGGCAGACCGGCGCTGCGAGCGCGGTCAAAGACGAGTGAGCGCATCTGGTTGCGAAGCGCCATGTCGAGTTTGGAGAAGGGTTCATCGAGCAACAGCAGGCGGGGTTGCGAGACCAGGACACGGGCGAGCGCCACGCGCGCCTTCTGGCCACCTGAAAGCGTCGCCGGATCGCGATCCTCGAAGCCCGGTAACTCCATCTCCCGAAGGATCTCGGCTGCCATCCGCCATCTGAGCTTCCGGTCCGAAACCTCGCCGGGAATGGCGAAGGCAACATTGGCGCCGACGGACATATGCGGAAAGAGCAACGGATCCTGGAAGAGGATACCAGCCCGTCGCTGCTCCGGCGCAAGCGCCAGAAGATCAACATCACCAACCGAGACGCCACCCTCCGCATGAAAGGCAGGCTCGAGAAAACCGCCGATGAAGGAAAGCAGTGTCGATTTCCCTGAGCCCGAAGGACCCATGACTGTGAAAATCGAGCCAGGGGGCACTTCTGTATCGAGCGCGATCAGCCTGAAATCTCCGAGGCAGATCACGATGCTGGAGAGGCGAAGGCCCGTGGCGACCTGACTTTGCGGCATCATCACACCCTCATCTCACGACGGTTGCGATGGAGAACAGCAGGCAAGAGCGCGGCAAGCGCGAAGGCGAGGAAGGGGAGAATGGTCTGCAACAGGGCATAGACTCCGATGACGCGGCGGTTGTTGCCGGAGGCGAGTGCGACAGCTTCCGTGGTGATGGTAGTCAGCCGCCCCTCCCCGATCAGAACCGTCGGCAGATATTGCCCAACCGAGACCGCGAAGCCGACAGCAAGAGCGGTCAGGATGGGGCGGATCAGCATCGGCAGGCGGATCGACAGGACCACCGAGAGACGTGAGCGGCCGAGCGCGGTGGCGATGATTTCATAGCGGCGATCGAGCGCCCGCCACGGATCGGCAAGGGACAGGAATACGTAAGGCAGCACGAACACAAGATGCACCAGGATGAGAGCGGTGAGGCGTTGATCACTACCGCTACCGACAAAGAGCAGCTGAAGGCCGAAAACGAAGGCGATCTGCGGCACGATGAGCGGCAGATAGAGGAGCAGCAGGCTCTTGTCGCCGCCCCGTCGTCCCGTCTGGATCTCGCGCTCAAGGCAGCCGACCGTCAGCACCACCGCGATCAGCGTCGAGGCAAGCCCCGCGATCAGCGTCGTCACGAGAGGATCGCCGATGCGCGGAAGGATCGTCATCCAGCTGCGCAGGGTGAAATCGCGCGGCAGGAGATCTGGAAACTGCCAGAGGCCGGCAAGTGACCACAGCCCGAGGAGGAGAAGACCCGCAAACACGCTTGCGCCAATGATGATGACTGCGATCATCGCGAGCCTGCGGACCGTCAGGTCATGCACGAAACGATAGCCGCGATCGCCGAACGATCTCAGCAGCATGGCGCCAAGTCTTTCCAGACCGAACCATGCAAGCAGTGCGGTGAGGGTGACGCCGAGCTGCAATACTGCGCCGGCCGATGCGAGGAAACGCACGGAAAGGTCAGGGTCGTTCATCCACTGCACGAGACGCGTAGCAAGTGTGCCGGGCAGATTGGGGCCGAGGATCACGGCAACGTCGACGACCGAGGACGAGTAGGCAATGACGGCATAAACAGCGAAACGGATTTGCCGGTAGAGCGCTGGCCAGAGCAGATAGACGAAACCCGCAATCCGCCCATAGCAGAAAGAGGCTGCCAGCCTGCGGGCAGCAGTGAGGTCGACCTGCGGCAGAGCCGCCAAGGTCACCAGGAACAGGAAGGGCGTTTCCTTGATCACAAGGCCGGCGATCATGGCCAGCCCCCAGGGATCATGCGGAATGAGAATGTCGGGCGGCCGCTCTATTCCGAAAAGCGGCGCCACGAGCCGAATGAGAAAGCCGGAGGGCGCGATGAGGAAGGCGAGCCCGAAGGCCGCGGCAGCATGCGGCACGGCGAGAAGCGGTGAGATGATGTGCTGGATGCGCGCAAGAACGGGTGTCCCGGCAAAGCCCGCGACAAACAACAGGGTTATACCGAGCGAGAGGATGGTGGCGACAAGCCCAGTAACCAGACTGAGAACGGCAGCCGGAACAAGCCCCGGCGTAGCAACGAGAGCTCGGAAAGGATCAAGGCTGAGGCCCACACCGCCGAGCGCCGGCAGGTAGCCAAAGGCTGGCAGGAGCGTTCCGAGAAGGCCGAAGGCGATTGGCAGCAGCAACAGGCCGAGCGTCAGCAAGACCGCGCCTCTGGGAAGAAGCGCGGTCAAACGATCGACAAAACTGCGAGCCTTCAGACTTCCCTGCACGGCTCAGTTGCCGCTGGCATAGCGTCGACGCCACTCGACTTCGATCCGCTCCATCCAGCTGGCATGCGGCTCGGCGATAACTGGTCCGAGTTTGTCCGGCGAAAGCGTCGCAACGCCGAGATCGAGTGCTGCGAAAGCAGAACGATCGGCATCCGGCAGCTTCGCCATCGAAAGGACGGTCGGGTCACCCCAATAGGTCGGATCCTGCTTGCGCAGCTGCGCCTCCGGCGAAATCAGGAAATTCGCCGTCAGCAGCGCACCTTCCTTGGCATTCGCATTGTAGGGAATGGCAACGAAATGGGTATTGCCGAGCGTGCCGCCGGAGAAGGTGAAGGATCGCACCGTGTCGGGAAGCTCCCCTGCCTTGATGCCGGCAGAGGCTTCCGACGGATTGAAGGCGAAGATGATGTCGAGTTCGCCATCGGCGAGCTTCTGCTTCATGTCCGGATAGTTTTGCGGAAAGGCCTTGCCCGACCGCCATGCGGCGTCATGAAGCTGGTCGAGATAGGCAAAGAGCGGCTCGACGTCCCGTTCGAAACTTGCCTCGTTCACCGGTTCGGCAAGCTGGCCCGGATCGTCGATCACTTCACTCAGCACCTGCTTGAGGAAGGACGAACCGATGAAATCAGGCGGAGCCGGATAGGAGAAGCGCCCGGGGTTCTTCTTTGCCCAGTCGAGCAATTGGCTTGCGCTGTCAGGCAGGGTTGAGGCGTCGGTCCGGGCGCTATCATAGAAGAAGACCATCTTCGCGCCGCCCCAGGGGCTTTCCAACCCCTCCGTCGGCTCGGTGAAGTCGGTGAGGATCGTCGGCTGGTTGTCGACATCGACATAAACCCAGTTCGGCAAGGAAGTCGCCCAGCCCGGTGTCAGAAGCAGCTCCTGCTGCTTCATCGAAACGAAGTTCTCGCCGTTGATCCAGATGAGATCGACGGAGCCACCGGCGTCCTTGCCGGCGGCTTTCTCGGCAATCACCTTGGCGACCGCACTCGCGGTGTCATCGAGCTTCACCTGGATGACGGTCACTCCGTAGCGCGACTGCATCTCGGCGCCGACCCATTCGAGATAGGCGTTGATGTTCTCCGACCCACCCCAAGCGTTGAAATAGACCGTCTGGCCGGAAGCGCTCTTCTCGATGGCAGCCCAATCGGAAAGATCCGGGCCGGACGCAAGTGCTGGCAAACCGCTGGCGGCCGCGATGAACCCTGCGGCGAAAATCCCTGTCATTAATCGCATGATCTGCCCTTCTCCCTGAAATTGACCTTATGGCATTCGAGCACATTGGCTCTTTTTTCTGGAACTACGCTCGTGATGTCCGTCGGATTTCATGATGGTCGTCCAGACTGGATCCGTCGTCTGGCCAGCGCGGCCTCGATCTCGGCACTCGGCAGCGGATCCTCCGCAGCCCCAGCCAATACGGCAAGATCGCGGGTTATCCGCATTTGCTCGACGAATGCCCGGCATCCCCGACACATCGCCAGATGAAGACGGATGTTCAATCGTGGCCACAAGCCCAGTTCGCCATCGATCAGAAGGCTCGCCCGTTCGGCGACTTCGCTGCATCGAAACATGGCTTAAGCTTCCCCCAACCCTGTGATCTCACTGTTCATCGCGAAGCACCCCGCTTGCGGATCTGCCGCACCACGGTCGGGATCAGCGCGACAAGCGCCAGCGCGAAAAAGGCGAGCGTGATTTCCGGGGTGACAAGATCCGAGATCTTCGCTTCCTGGCCGCTCTCCTGTGCGGCAAGGAGGACGCTGTCGACACCCTGCCCGAGATAGGCATAGGCAAAGGTGCCGGGCAGGATGCCGAAGAACGTCGCCGCGAAAAAACGGCCAAGGCTGATGTCGAAAAGAGCTGCGGCAATGTTCACCACGAAGAACGGAAAGACTGGCGCCAGACGGATGACGAAGAGGTAGCCGAAAGCGTTTTCGCGGAAGCCGTCGGCAAGCTTCTTCACGACACCGTCAACGCGATGGCGAAGGAAACTGCCGAAGGCCGATCGCGTCGCAAGGAAGAGGATCGAGGCCCCGACCGTGGCACCGACCGCGACGAGTGCGCCACCGATCATCCAGCCGAACAGAAAGCCGCCGAAGATGGTCAACACCGAAGCGGCCGGGAAGGAGAAGGCGACGGCGGCAATGTAGATCCCAAGGAAAAGCAATGCCGACCAGAGGAAATTGGCATCGACATAGGCCCTCAGGGCCTGCCTCTGTTCAGCGAGAAACGCCAGACTGAGATAGTCCTGCAGGCCAAAGGCATAGCCCAGAGCAAGGCCAGCAAGGACGACGACCACAGGCGTAAACCGCCAGATTTTGCTTCTGCGGGCCGTGGTTGGTGAGGCGGGCTCGTTCGCATCCGACGATAGATGGCCGGGGCGAGACGCGTTGCGTTCAGTCATGGACATCTCCAGAAAAGCAGTCGACGCGCTGTAAGACCGCATCGCCAGCGACGACAGACACGGCATGGTCACTATGACTTGATGGGGGCGAATGCGGCTGGACTTTAAAGATGATTGTTTCGCTAATGGCCGCCGGATTGATGTGAGGGGCGGCGTGACGCAGGTCGAAGGGGATGATCAGGCTCTGGTTTTGCGCCTGGTGGATGGCGATGCTGCGGCTTTCGACATTCTTTATCGGCGCCACAATGCCGCGCTTATCCGTTTCTGCACCGGCATCGTCCAGCACCGGCACCTTGCCGAGGAGGTCGTTCAGGACACATGGATCGCCGTGCTCGGTCGCATCGACCTTTTCGAGGGCCGCAGCTCGCTTGCCAGCTGGATCTACACCATCCTCATCAACAAGGCGCGCAGCCGCGCCAGACGCGAAGGACGCACCGTCTTCTTCGACGATCACGCCAGTGGCGACAGCCTGGCAGACGCATTTGACGGTCGCGGCCACTGGCGCCAGATCCCGGAACTCTGGGAGAACCTGACCCCGGAACGTCACATCGAGGGTCGAAGCGTGCTGCAGCACGTCGAAGAGGTGATCGACACTCTGCCGCCGACGCAACGGGCCGTGCTCATCCTTCGCGGCCAGCAGGAACTCGACCCCAGCGAGGTATGCGCATTGCTCAACATCAGCGAAGGCAATATGCGCGTTCTCTTGCATCGCGCCCGGCTGGCGGTCCGCAACGCACTCGACCGCTTGAACGCGGTCAGCTGAAACGGCGTGTCGAGCCTTCATCGCGGCCCCTGAGAGAAAGCGACCCATCCCTGACGCCAGCGAATGACAGTGGTCAGCGCACAAAGCGCGGCAAAACCGTAGGCGATCAGCGCAAAGCTCTCGGGGAAAAGGCACATGGCGACAAAGACGGCGATCGTCTCGAAACCCTCCGCCAGACCGCCCGCATAATAGATGCCCTTGGTCGGAAACTCTGGCGCGTTGCGGCCAAGCTTTGCTGCGACCGCCGAAAAGGCGAGAAACGAAGAGCCCGTGCCGACGAAGGAGACGATGAGTATCGCCGCCGGCAGAGCGTTGTCCTCTGGCGAGGCAATCGCAAAGCCGAGCGGCATCAACGCGTAGAAGACCATGTCCAACGCGATATCGAGATAGGCACCGCGATCCGTCGGCCCCTGAATACGCGCAACCGCACCATCGAGGCCATCAAAGCCGCGATTGACGAGGATAAGTAGAAGCGCGGCCAGCCAGTATCCGAAGCCGAGGGCCGCAAAGGCACCGAACCCGGCGATAAAACCGACGACGCTGATCTGATCCGCCCGCACGCCGCGCCTGGCAAGAAACTCGGCCATTGGCTGGAGCGCCGCCTTTTGCAGGGGCAGGATCTTCGCATCGATCATCCACGCCTCCAGGTCTGGAAGCGCTCAAGCAGCGACAGCAGAAAACCATTGACATGCGCGCGCCGCCACTGCCCGGCCACCATCTTGTTCGCTTCGGCCAGCGTCGGGTAGATGTGGATCGTGCCGAGGATTTTTCCGAGCCCATGGCCGTGCTTCATGGCGAAGACGAATTCCGCGAGCAGATCGCCTGCATGTTCGCCGACGATGGTGACGCCGAGGATCTTGTCCTTGCCGGGTACAGTCAGCACCTTGACGAAGCCATGTGCAGAGCTGTCGGCGATTGCCCGATCAAGATCATCGATGCCGAAGCGCGTCACCTCGTAGGGGATGTTCTTCTCCTTTGCATCCGTTTCAGAGAGGCCGACGCGCGCCACTTCCGGGTCCGTAAAGGTCGCCCAGGGGATGACCGAGTAGTCGGCCTTGAAGCGCTTGAGATCACCAAACAGCGCATTGATCGCGGCAAACCAGGCCTGATGCCCGGCAACATGCGTGAATTGATAAGGCCCTGCCACGTCACCGGCGGCCAGGATGTTCGGGTGGAGCGTCTGAAGATAATCGTTGGTCTCGACAACCCGATCGACCTTGATACCGAGTTCCTCGAGCCCGAAGCCCTTCAGACGCGGCGCGCGTCCGACGGCGACGATGATCTCGTCAAAGCCGATACGGTCCCGGCCGCCGGGATGCTCCACCTCGATCCATTTGTCGTCGCCATCCGTGCCGCAGGAGACCGCTTTGTGGCCAGTCAGCACCTGCACACCATCGGCCTTAAGCGACGCCTCGACAAAGCCGGCCGCGTCTGGATCCTCGCGCATCATCACACGCGGGGCCATCTCGATCTGAGCGACCTGCGAGCCCAGCCGGGCGAAACTTTGTGCGAGCTCGCACCCGATCGGCCCGCCGCCGAGAACGACGAGACGACGCGGCACCTCCGGCCGGTCGCGCAGCCGCTCCCATAAAGTGTCGGAGGTCAGATAACCGACTTCAGCCAGGCCCGGGATCGGAGGCACGAAGGGTTGCGCGCCGGTTGCGATCACGATCGCCCGCGTCGTCAGCCGCTGTGTACCGCCGCTGCTCAGCGCAATCTCCACCGTCCACGGATCGATCAGCTTCGCATAGCCCTGGAGAACCTCGACGCCGAGACCCGTATAGCGCTCGACGCTGTCATGCGGTTCGATCTCCGCGATCACCTTGTGGATCCGCTCCATAACAGCCGAGAAGGGAACCTTGGGTTCGACCGCTTCAAGACCGTAATGATCGGCATGGCGCATCTGATGCGCCACCTTGGCACTCTTGATCAGAGCCTTGGACGGAACACAGCCGAAGTTCAGGCAATCGCCACCCATCTTGTTGGCTTCAACGAGCGTCACCTTCGCCTTGGCGGCGGCTGCGATATAGGCAGAGACGAGCCCGGCCGAGCCCGCACCGATCACGACGAGGTTGCGATCGAAGCGCTTGGGCTTTGTCCAGCCAGTTGCTAAAGCGCCTGGCATTTGGTCTGTGCTTGTCATTGACGGTTCCGCTGACGCGTTGGGGGTTACACGGATTAGACGGCGCAGACTGCGTTTCGTTACGCTCTTTAGAACATTTTTTTCGCAGGCACCGAGGATAGGCTCGGGAATGGATCACCGATCCCGTTCCGGAAGGAAGGGCCCCTCACCCCAGACGATCGATCTCTCGTGGCGCTCGATCACCTTCTTCAGGTCGGTGAATTCCCGGACGATATGTTCCTGAAACTTGCGACAGGCCGGGTTCGGATAGGTCTTGCGCTTGGTGATGATGCCAAGCGTCCGCTCCGGCTGCGGGATATCGACGGGCACGATGGAGATCTTGTTCTCACCCTTGAAGGAAAAGACCACCGAATGCGGCAGGATCGCCAGCGCATCGGTCGAGGCGATGTAGTTGACGACCGACAACAGGGAGCCGCCGGAATAGCGGACCTGCAACTCGCTGATCCCCAGAGTGATCAGGATATTGTGCAAATCAAGCACCAGAGGCGAGCCAGGAAGCGGCGCGACCCAGGGATAGGTCATGATGTCTTCGATGCTCAGCCGCCGCTTCCTCAGCAGCGGATGCCCGACGGCGCAGGTCAGTACGTTGCGCCCGGGCAGGATCGGCTGAAACTCGAAGTCGCTCTTCAGGTCCGTGCTGCCGATCGGGGTGATGGCAACGTCGATCTGGCTGGAATCGAGCTCGGTCAGCAGATCTGGCAGGTTGCCGTAGGACTGCTCGACCATGATGTCGCGCTCGCGCAACTGGAAACTCGCGATCATCTGGGAAATGACGGCATCCATAAAGAAAGGCACACCGCCCACCTTGATCCGCCCGGTCGTGCCTGACTGGAAACTGCGGACGATCTCCACCGCCTTGCGCGATGCGGCCAGGATCGAGCGACCCTGGATGGCCAGCTGCTGGCCGAGCGGTGTCAGTTGCAGTGGGCGCTTGCCTGGCGTGAAGAGTGGTTCACCCACCCGGCGCTCCAGCATGGACAGTGTCCGCGATACCGCAGGCTGGGTCATGCCGAGCATGGCAGCACCCTCCGTGACACCACCGGTTTCGGCGACGGCTGCAAGCTGGACGAGATGACGCTCATCGATCTTCATAGCGATCTGCTATATCGAGCATAAGCAATTTTATCAACAGACGGCCTTGCGCCCTCTATAGTCTGACAATTGGAGCAGATCCGCTCCGACACGAGAAGACGGGTGCGGCAAGTCAAGCCGCTGGAGGGCCCGCGTGTCGGGAACGGCGCGATCCGTATATTTGCAGTTTCTGGAGGAGAAGAAACATGTCGTTCATCTCGGGTTATCATCACCTCACGCTGAGCACCGACGGCGCTCAGGAGGACTATGACTTTTATACAAAGACACTTGGCCTGCATTCGATCAAGCGCACCGTGCTTTTCGATGGCACGATCCCGGTCTACCACCTTTACTACGGTGCCAAGAGCGGCGACCCCTCGACCATCGTCACCACCTTCCCCTTCAAGAAGCCCGGCATCTTCGGCAAACGCGGCACGAACCAGTCGAAGATCATCCAGCTGTCGATCCCCGTCGGTTCGGCCGATTTCTGGGTCGACAGGCTGAACGAGCGCGGCATTCCTGCCGCCAAGACCAGCCGCTTCGGCATCACCCGCGTGGCGCTCGCCCATCCCTGCGGCATCGACCATGAACTGGTCGAGAGCCCGGCGGACACCCGCCCGCCGATCACCAACGAGGCCGAGGGCATTGGCGAGGTACAGGGCATCCGCGGCATTTACGGCGCAGCCATCGCCGTCTTCGACCGCACCTCGATGGACGACTTCCTGACGATTGGCATGGGCATGAAGAAGGAAGCCGACAGCGACGAGGGCCTGATGTTCTCGGTGCCGAACAATGGTGGTCCGACGAGCATGGTCGAGGTGCTTCACCAGCCAACCGGGCCGCAGGGCACCTGGACGCTATCGGGTGGCACCATCCATCACCTTGCGCTCAACACGGTCAACGAGGAGAACCAGCTGAAGCTCAAGGCGCATATCGAAGGCCTCGGCTTCACCGACGTCTCCGACCAGAAGGATCGCAACTACTTCAAATCCTGTTACGTCCGCTCGCCAGGCGGGGCGCTCTTCGAGATCGCCTGGTCGGTCGAAGGCGGCTGGGCGAAGGACGAGCCGGCCGACGCCATCGGCTCGACGCTCGTCTTCCCGCCATGGTTCGAGGATCGCCGCGAAGAGCTGATCGCCGGTCTCGAACCCGCCAACTTCTGATCCGGAGGCGAGCATGGCCATTCACGGCGAGCCGCTATCCGCAGGAGTTGCACCCGCGGAGGCCGAGGTACTCTGCGTCTTCGTTCATGGGCGAACCCAATCGCCCGAGGACATGATCGAGCAGGTCGTCGGGAAACTATCGGTGCGCGGCGTGTCTTTCTGTTTGCCGCGCGCGACGGGCAATTCCTGGTATGCGGCACGCGCCACGGATGCGCTAACAGGCCCGACACGCACCGAGTTGACGGCCTCACTCGACTATATCAACGGGCTTGTGGGGGCCCTGCGACAGGCAGGCGGTGCGAAAAAACCGCTCTTGATCGGCGGCTTCAGCCAGGGCGCCTGCCTGTCGCTCGAATACGCCATGGCCTTCGGGCCATGGAACGGGGCCATGGTCAATCTCACCGGCTGCCGTGTGGGTCAGGCGGCGGACCAGCGTCCCGCACGCGATCTCGACGGCATGCCCGTCTATCTCACCGGCTCCGATCAGGATCCCTGGATCCCTGTCTCGGCTTTCGCAGAAGCCTCGGAAACGCTTGGGAGGGCGCGGGCGAGGCTCCGATGCGAATTGTTTCCGGGCCGAACACACCAGGCGTCCGAGATGGAAGTCGCAGCATTGGACGCGATCCTGCAGGATCTTGCGGAGGGAAGCCGGCCATTTCACCGCGTCGCGGCATAGTTCACACATACAACTGGGAGGACGACAGCATGATTACGCGCAGAAAACTGCTGAAGGCGGGGGCTGCTACCGGTCTCGCCTATGGTTTCGGGGGCCTCGCCGCACCGGCGATCGCCCAAGGGGCAAAGATCAAGCTCGGCTATGTCAGCCCGCAGACCGGGCCGCTGGCAAGCTTCGGCGAGAGTGACGCCTATAACATCGCCTCCTTCCTCGCGGCCGAGGCGGGCAAGAACTTCGAGATCATCGTCAAGGACAGCCAGTCCAACCCGAACAGGGCAGCGGATGTGGCGAAGGAGCTCATCCTCTCCGACGAGATCA
Source organism: Rhizobium sp. AAP116 (assembly GCF_001295785.1). Lineage (NCBI taxonomy): Bacteria > Pseudomonadati > Pseudomonadota > Alphaproteobacteria > Hyphomicrobiales > Rhizobiaceae > Rhizobium > Rhizobium sp. AAP116. The sequence continues at coordinate 157,070 of NZ_LJIB01000002.1, read as the reverse complement.
ACCTGATGCTGGTCGCCTCGACGCCGGAAAACACCAATCCGGTCGCCACCACCTGCGAGGCCGAAGGCATCCCCTGCATATCCACCAAGGCGCCGTGGCAGCCCTGGTTTATCGGGCAGCAGGGCAATCCCGGGGATCCGCAGAGCTGGAAACCGTTCGAATTCGCTTACCATTACTTCTGGGGCTTGGAAGACGTGATCGCGGTCTTCACCAACATGTGGGCCCAGTTGGACTCGAACAAGAAGGTCGGCGGGCTCTTCCCCAATGATGCCGACGGCAATGCCTGGGGCGATCCGAATGTCGGCCTGAAGCCGGGTCTCGCCCAGGCCGGCTTCGATCTCCTGGATCCGGGCCGTTACCAGAACCTGACCGACGATTTCACCGCCCAGGTGAATTCCTTCAAGGACGGCCAGTGCGACATCATAACCGGCGTCGTCATTCCGCCTGACTTTACGACCTTCTGGAACCAGGCGAAACAACAAGGCTTCAATCCGAAAGCAGTGACCGTCGCCAAGGCGATCCTTTTCCCGCAATCGGTCGAGACGCTTGGCGCGGCCGGCCACAACCTCTCCTCGGAAGTCTGGTGGTCGGCGCAGCATCCGTTCAAGTCATCGCTGACGGGCCAGAGTGCAGGCGAACTTGCAGCCGACTTCACCGCCAAAACCGGTCGCCCCTGGACGCAGCCGATCGGCTTCGTCCACTCGCTCTTCGAGATGGCGACCAATGTGATGGGACGGGTGAGCGACGTCACCGATGCCGAAGCCGTTGCAGCGGCAATCGCCTCCTCCAGGGTCGACACGATCGTCGGCCGCGTCGAATGGAACGGCCAGGGCGTGCCGCCCTTTGCAGCCAAGAACGTCACCAAGACGCCGCTTGTCGGCGGTCAATGGCGTCGCAAGGACGATGGCACGTTCGATCTCGTCATCGTCGACAACAAGACGGCACCGAACATTCCGACCGCCGGCAAGATGGAAGCGCTTGCATGAACAAATGGGCCCGCCCTCGCGGGCCCGTTAACTGCCCCAGACCACGGCTTCCTCGTGCCGTTTGATCAGGTGCTTCAGGTTGTCGAAACCTGAGCGGATGAAGGCTGAAAACTGTTCGACCGCCGGAGACCGCGGCGCATCGACACGCCTGAGGATGGCAAGCGCGCGCTCCGGATGTGGAATGTTGATCGGCAGGGCCGTGATCGTCTTTTCCTTGCGCTGCGCAAAGACCACGCTATGCGGCATCACGGTCAGCGCGTCCGCCGCTTTCAGATAATTGACCACACTCGCAAGCGACCCACCCGAATAACGGATGCGGATCTCAGTCGCGCCGAACGAGAGCAGCAGGGCACGCAGGTCTGCCAGCAGCGGACTGCCAGGCGGCGGGGCCACCCAGGAATAGTCGAGAAGATGGGCCGGCTGCAGGCGACGTTTCAGGAGCAGCGGATGGGTCACGCGGCAGGCAATGACATTGCGGCCGGGCAAAATCTGCTGGAAGGCGAGCCCCGAACCCTCGTCGAGAATGTCAATCGGGCAGATCGCCAGATCGATCTGGTCGGCCTTCAGAGCAGCACGCAAATCCGGAAAATAGCCATAGGACTGGTCGATCCGCACATCCGGATGCGTCACCTGGAACTCGGCGCACATCCCGGCGATCAGCGAATCCATGAAGAAGGGGCTGCCGCCGACCCGGACGACGCCACTTTTGCCAACCCGGAAACTTTCCATCAGATCGGAAGCCTTGCGTGAGGCAGCCAGCATGGCAAGCCCATGTTCGGCGAGCGCAATCCCGAGCGGCGTTGGCTGCATTGGGCGCCTACCCTTGATGAAGAGCGGTTCGCCAATTCTCTTTTCCAGCATCGACAAAGTGCGCGACACAGCCGGCTGCGCCAGCCCCAGCAGGGCTGCGCCTTCGGTTACACCGCCGGTTTTGACCACGGCAGCCAGCTGGATGAGGTGTCGCTCGTCGAACTTCATAACGGATTGTTATATTGGCTCCCAAACAAATCATCAATCCTGCATGCGAGCCCTGCTAGTTTCCTCTCGACCAGCAATGCGGATTTGGGAGGAGATGCATGTCGCGGGCCGCAGACCTCATCACCTTCAATGAAGCGACCTCTGCCGAGGCTTTCACGAGCCGCTTCGGCACAACCGATGACGCAAACGCGCGCCTGCTCTCTGCCGTGGTCTGCCATGTGCACGATCTCGTCAAGGAATTCCGCCCGACACCGGAGCAATGGCGCAAAGTGCTCGACTTCCTGACCGAAGTGGGCCACGCCTCGGACGAACGCCGCCAGGAATGGGTGCTGTTTTCGGATCTCGTCGGCGCTTCGGCGCTTGTGGAAGAGATCAACTCCCGCCGCCCGTCCGGCGCCACTCCCAACACGATCCGCGGTCCCTTCTTCCGTCCCGACACCCCGGAGCGGGCACTCGGCAGTTCCATCTCGCTCGACGGCGAAGGCGAGCCGCTGCTGGTCGAGGGCCGCGTCGAAGATCTGGACGGGCTGCCGATCACCACGGCTGAAATCATAACATGGCAGGCGAATGCCGAAGGCTTCTACGAGAACCAGCAGCCGGATCTGCAGCCCGAATTCAACCTACGGGGTCTGTTCCGCCCAAATCAGAACGGCAGGTTCCACTATCGCACGGTGAGGCCGGCAGGTTACGGCGTCCCCGGTGACGGTCCTGTGGGGCGGCTGTTCGCCCAGGCGGGCTATCCGCTGCACCGTCCAGCGCATCTGCATTTCGTCGTGCGGGCACCCGGCTTCGAGACGATCACCACACATATCTACGATTCTGAGGATCCGAGACTCGGTGAAGATGCGCTGTTCGGCGTCCGACCCGAACTGGTGCATCCGTTCGAGCAGACGGAGATCGACGGAAAACCCACCTCGCGCATCAGCGTCAAGTTCGTCATGGTCCGCGCACGGCCCGGGAGGGGAAAATGAAGAGCTTCACCTATGCTGGCAGCCCGGCGCGTATACTTTTCGGCTCCGGCCGCAGCGCAGACGTGGGCAGCGCGGTGGAATCCCTCGGTTGTCGCCGTGCGCTGGTCCTGGCAACGGCGCACCAGAGGGCAGATGCGGAAGCGCTTTCTGATCGGCTGAGTACCCTCTCCGTCGGCGTCTTCTCCGGTGCCGTCATGCACACGCCCGTCGAGGTGACGGAGAAAGCGCTGAAGGTTGTCAGGGACACCGAAGCCGACTGCGTGGTCTCGCTCGGTGGAGGCTCCACAACCGGGCTCGGCAAGGCAATCGCCTATCGCACCGATCTGCCGCAGGTCGTCATCCCCACGACCTATGCCGGCTCCGAAGTCACCCCGATCCTTGGCCAGACCGAGGGTGGTCACAAGACGACGGTCCGGAACGCAAGCATCCTGCCGGAAGTGGTGATATACGATCCGGACCTGACCCTAGGTCTTCCGGTCGGCATGAGCGTCACCAGCGGTCTCAACGCTATGGCCCATGCCGTGGAGGGCCTCTATGCTAGGGATCGCAACCCGGTCTCGACGCTGATGGCGCTCGACGGTCTACGCGCATTTAGGGATAGCCTTCCGGTTCTGGTAAAGAGCCCTGAAGCCACCGAGGCGCGGGCGGAAGCGCTCTATGGCGCCTGGCTTTGCGGCACGGTGCTCGGCACTGTCGGCATGGCGCTGCACCACAAGATCTGCCACACGCTGGGCGGCTCTTTCGATACGCCCCATGCCGAAACCCATGCGGTCATGCTGCCACACACGGCCGCCTTCAATGCCGAGGCCGCCGAACAAGAGCTCAAGGCAGCAGCCGAACTCTTCGGCGGCTCCATCGGCGGCGGTCTCTGGGACTTTGCCAAGTCGATCGGCGCGCCCCTATCGCTCAAGGATTTCGGTCTCACTGAAGCCGATCTGGATCGAGCGGCCAATATCGCCACCGAAAACCCCTACTGGAACCCGCGTCCGATCGACCGCTCGTCGATCCGCACACTTCTGCAAAAGGCCTGGGAGGGCGTCAGGCCCGACTGACAGAGACGACATCTCGCGCGCTGCGCACTCTTTGGGAGGAGAGACGATGATGGGAGGAAACATGTTCACGAGACGCAAATTCCTGCAGACGACGGCAGCCGGTGGCGCCGTGCTGGCAACCTCGGGCCTTGCCGCCCCGGCGATTGCGCAGTCAGCGGCGGTCAAGCTCGGCTATGTCAGCCCGCAGACGGGCCCGCTCGCGGCCTTCGGTGAGGCCGACAAGTTTGTTATCGACAGCTTCCTCGCCACGACGAAGAAGATGGGCCTGAATTACGAGGTCATCGTCAAGGACAGCCAGTCCAATCCGAACCGTGCCGCCGAAGTCGCCAAGGAACTGATCGTCGACGACGAAATCAACTTGATGCTCGTCTCCTCGACGCCGGAAACAACCAATCCGGTCTCCACCACCTGCGAAGCCGAGGAGGTCCCCTGCCTGTCAACGGTTGCCCCCTGGCAGCCCTGGTTCATCGGACAGCAGGGCAATCCCGGCGCCCCTGCGAGCTGGAAGCCATTCCACTATGCCTACCACTTCTTCTGGGGTCTTGAGGACATCATTGCCGTCTTCACCGGCATGTGGGGTCAGATCGAAACCAATAAGAAGGTTGGCGGCCTTTTCCCGAACGACGGCGACGGCAATGCCTGGGGCGACAAGGTCGTCGGCTTCCCGCCGGTGCTCGAAAAGCTCGGCTATGGCCTGACCGACACCGGCCGCTATCAAAACCTGACCGACGATTTCTCCGCCCAGATCAACGCCTTCAAGCAGGCCGAGACGGAGATCCTGACCGGCGTGATGATCCCGCCTGACCTCACCACCTTCTGGAATCAGGCCAAGCAGCAGGGCCTTAAACCCAAGATCGCCTCGATCGGCAAGGCGCTGCTTTTCCCGCAGACCGTGGAAGCCCTGGGTGATGCCGGCCACAACCTCTCGACCGAAGTGTGGTGGACGCCGTCTCATCCCTTCAAGTCCTCGCTGACAGGCGAAACGGCTTCCGATGTGGCCGCCGCCTTCACCACGGCAACCGGCCGCCCGTGGACACAGCCGATCGGCTTTGCCCATGCGCTCTTCGAACTCGCCGTCGACGTGATGAAGCGCGCGGAAGACGTGACGGACGGCGATGCCGTGGCCAAGGCGATCGGCGAAACCAAGCTCGACACGCTGGTCGGTCCCATCGCCTGGAACAACGCCAACCTGCCGCCCTTCGCCCAGAAGAACGTCGCCAAGACCCCGCTCGTCGGCGGCCAGTGGCGGCTGAAATCCGGCGGTGGTTACGATCTGGTCGTCGTCGAAAACGGCCAGGCACCGAACATCCCGCTCGGCGGCAAGATGGAAGCGTTGAGCTGAACCCTGTGAAGCATGTGGCTGCGGTGCCCCGTGCTTGTCGGGGCGCCGCAAGCCTGACGGAGGAGTGTCCATGCCGATCCTGGAACTGAATGGTGTGTCGAAATCCTTCGGGGCCCTCGTGGTCGCCGAGGATATCGGCTTTTCCGTCGAAGCCGGCGAGGCGCTTGGCGTCATCGGACCGAACGGCGCCGGCAAGTCGACGCTGTTCAACCTGATCACCGGCAACCTCTCCGTCGCCAAAGGGACTGTCCATTTCGATGGCCGTGACGTGACGAATGTCCCGCCGATGCAGCGCTGCTTTGCCGGCATGGGCCGCACCTTCCAGATCCCTCAGCCCTTCGAGCGGCTGACGGTCTACGAAAACCTGCTTGTTGCCGGCGCCTTCGGCAGTGAAAGCAGCGAAGCCGAGGTGTCCGATTTCTGCGCCGAAATCCTCGTCGAAACCGGCCTGATCGCAAAGGCGAACCGCCCAGCGGGCAGCCTGACGCTGCTCGAGCGCAAGCGGCTGGAACTCGCCCGGGCCCTTGCCACCAGGCCCAAGCTTCTCCTGCTCGACGAGATCGCCGGCGGGCTGACCGAAGGCGAGTGCCGGCAGCTCGTCGCAACGATCAAGCGCGTTCACCAGCGCGGTATGGCGATCATCTGGATCGAGCATGTTCTACACGCCTTAAACGCGGTCGCCGAGAAGATCCTGGTCCTGAACTTCGGGCGGATGATCGGCCATGGCGATCCGCAGACCATTATGAATTCGCGCGAGGTGCGCGAAATCTATCTGGGCATGGAGGTCTGAACCATGAGCCTCATCGAAACGAAGAACCTCACCGCCTTCTACGGCGACTTCCAGGCCCTGTTCGGTGTCGATCTCGTCCTCAATCCCGGCGAGACGATCGCCGTGATCGGCGCAAATGGCGCGGGCAAATCGACGCTGATGCGCTCGATAGCAGGCGTGCTGCGCAATGATCCTGCCGCCGTCCTGCATCGCGGCCAGCCGATCGGCGCGCTTGCATCACCCGACGTCATGGCCCGAGGCATCGCGCTTGTGCCGGAAGGGCGCCGGCTGTTCCCTTCGCTCACGGTCGAGGAGAACCTTCTCGTTGGTCGCCACGGCCGAAAGGTGAGCGGTCCCTGGTCGCTCGAAACAGTCTATGAACTCTTCCCGATCCTGAAGGAGCGTCGCCGTAACCCCTCGACGGCACTCTCAGGTGGCCAGCAACAGATGGTCGCGATCGGCCGGGCGCTGATGTCCAATCCGGAAGTGCTGCTCTGCGACGAACTCAGCCTCGGCCTCGCCCCTGTCGTCATCAAGGACATCTATGCCGCCTTCCCGCGCATCCGCGAAACGGGTGCGGCCATCGTCATCGTTGAGCAGGACATCGCCCAGGCGCTGAAGGTCGCAGACCGCGTTTATTGCATGATGGAAGGCCGGGTCACCCTTGAAGGGCGTCCCGCAGACCTCGACCGCGCCGATATCCACGCAGCCTATTTCGGAGCGGAACCCCATGAACTGGCTTGATACCATTCTCCAGGGCATTCTGCTCGGCGGGCTTTATGCCCTCTTCGCCGCGGGCCTCTCGCTCGTCTTCGGCATCATGCGGCTCGTCAATCTCGCCCATGGCGACCTGATCGTCTTTGCCGCCTTCCTGATCCTGCTGCTCGTCTCGACACTCGGCCTAAATCCCTTTGTCGCAGCCCTGATCGCCGGTCCGCTGATGTTCGGGGTTGGATACCTGCTGCAATATCACCTGCTCAACCGGACGCTGGGCAAGGATATCCTGCCGCCGCTGCTCGTCACCTTCGGCCTGTCGATCGTCATCCAGAACGGGCTTCTCGAAGCCTTCACGGCCGACAGCCAGCGCATCCCCGCAGGCGCGCTGGAACAGGCATCGCTGTCGCTCGGCGGTATCAATGCTGGCGTGATGCCGTTGCTAACCTTCGCCTCCGCGATCCTGGTGATCGTCGGCCTGAACCAGTTGATCTACAAGACCGCCCTCGGCCGTGCCTTCCGCGCCACATCAGACGACGTGGTGACAGCAGGCCTGATGGGCATCCGCCCGAACCAGATCTTCGCCATCGCAACGGGCCTTGCCATGGTGATCGTCACGATCGCCGCTCTCTATCTCGGCACTCGCGCCAATTTTGATCCGACAGCCGGGCCGGCACGTCTGATCTACGCCTTCGAAGCCGTCATCATCGGCGGGCTCGGCTCGCTCTGGGGCACGCTCGCCGGCGGCATCATTTTAGGTGTGGCCCAGACCGTCGGGGCCGCCATCAATCCGGAATGGCAGATCCTCTCGGGCCATATCGCCTTCCTGCTGGTCCTGCTGTTCCGTCCGCGGGGTCTCTTCCCGCGCGCTGTCGATTGAGGTGACGATGAACGCCAACAGAGAAATGCTGTCGAAGGTCATGCGCCCGACGCCATCCTGGCGGGTCGAGACGCGCACCCGCCTCTCCACGCTGTTCTCGCTTGCAGCCATCCTCTTCGTGCTGCTCTTGGCAGCAGCCCCCTTCGTCGTCTCGCGCGGCGTGGTGCAGGACCTTTTCTTCATCCTCACCATGCTGGCGCTCGCGCAGAGCTGGAACCTGCTGGCGGGTTATGCCGGTCTGATCTCCGTCGGCCAGCAGCTCTATGTCGGCTGCGGCGCCTATGCGCTCTTCGGCTTCGTCATCCTTCTCGGTATCGATCCGATCCTGGCCATTCCGCTTGCCGGCCTCTTCGCCGTGTTGGTCTCAATACCAACCGCCTTCTTCGCCTTCCGCCTCTACGGCCCCTATTTCGCCATCGGCACCTGGGTCATCGCCGAGGTCGGCCGCCTGCTCTTTGCCCAGTGGAAAGCGCTTGGCGGCGGCACCGGCACCTCACTTCCGCGCGACGCGACGCGCGAGATGTTCGGGGTGTCGTTGCTCGAAGACTGGTTCGGCATGCGGACCGCCGCCGCCGCCGACGCCATCGCCTTCTGGCTGGCGCTGATCGTGCTCGTGCTGACCATCTGGTTCGTCTACCGCCTGCTGCGCTCCAAGCAGGGTCTTGGCCTTGCCGCCGTGCGCGACAACGAGACGGCGGCCGGGGCGCTGGGGGTCGATGCTCAAAGACTGAAGCTCATCATCTACCTCTCGACCGCCTTCATCACCGGCGTCGTCGGCGCACTCATCTACCTGCAGAAGGCCCGCATCTCCCCGGACGCCGCCTTCTCGCTCACCGACTGGACGGCCTATGTGCTGTTCATCGTTATCATCGGCGGCATCGGCACCATCGAAGGGCCGATCCTCGGCGTGATCATCTTCTTCCTGATGCAGAATGCGCTGTCGAGCTATGGGTCCTGGTACCTGCTGCTGCTCGGGGCGCTCGCCATCGTCACCATGCTTTTTGCACCGCGCGGGATCTGGGGCCTGATCACCGACCGCACCGGCATCGAACTCTTTCCGGTCCGCCGCACCTTGAGGGGTGGATCGCTTGAACAAACGAAAAAGGGAGGGCCACATGGCTGACATCACAACCGACGTCCTGATCATCGGCACCGGGCCGGCCGGCTCGGCAACCGCCGCCTTGCTCGCGAGCTACGGCCTCGAGCCCATGGTCATCAACCGTTACCGCTGGCTCGCCAACACGCCGCGCGCCCACATCACCAACCAGCGCACCATGGAGGTTCTGCGCGATCTTGGCCGCGACGTTGAGGACGAAGCCTATATGTTCGCGACAGAACAGGACCTGATGGGCCAGAACGTCTTCTGCACGGCGGTCGCCGGCGAAGAGATCGGCCGAATGCAGAGTTGGGGCAACCATCCGCTCTCCCGCGCCGAACATCTCCTCTCCTCGCCCGGGCGGATGAACGACCTGCCGCAGACCTATATGGAGCCGCTGCTCTTCAAGACCGCCTGTTCGCGCGGTGCGCAGTCACGCATGTCGACGGAATATCTGAGCCATGTGCAGGATGCAGACGGCGTGACCACCACCTGCCGCGACCGGCTGACGGGCAAGGACATCACGATCCGCTCGAAGTTCCTGGTCGGCGCCGACGGCGGCAACTCCAAGGTCGCCGAACATGCCGGCCTCTCCTTCGAAGGCAAGATGGGCGTCGCCGGCTCGATGAACATCCTCTTCGAGTGCGATCTCTCGCGCTACGTCGCCCACCGCCCCTCGGTGCTCTACTGGGTGCTGCAGCCGGGTGCCGATGTCGGCGGCATCGGCATGGGTCTGGTCCGCATGGTCCGCCCGTGGAACGAGTGGCTGATCGTCTGGGGTTACGACATCAACCAGCCGGCGCCGGCGGTCGATGATGCCTTTGCCACCAAGGTCGTGCGCGATCTCGTCGGCGTCCAGGACCTGCAGCCGAAAATCAAGTCGGTTTCCACCTGGACAGTCAACAACATGTACGCGACCACGATGTCGAACGGCCGCGTCTTCTGCATGGGTGACGCCACCCACCGCCATCCGCCGTCCAACGGCCTGGGATCCAACACGTCGATCCAGGATGCCTTCAACCTCGCCTGGAAGCTCGCCGCCGTCATCCGCGGCCAGGCCGGCATGGGTCTGCTCGACAGCTACCAGGCAGAGCGCGCGCCCGTCGCCAAGCAGATCGTCACCCGCGCCAACAAGTCGATCGAGGAATTCGGTCCGATCTTCAAGGCGCTCGGCATGCTCGATTCCGTCGACCCGGTGAAGATGCAGGAAAACATGGACGCCCGCTGCGACAACACGGCGGATGCGGAAAAGCAGCGTGAGGCCATCCGCCAAGCGATTGCGCACAAGGTCTATGAATTCGACGCTCACGGCGTGGAGATGAACCAGCGCTACAAGTCGGGCGCCATCGTCACCGATGGCCAGCCGGAACCGGCCTTCGAAAAGGATGCCGAGCTGCATCACCAGCCGACAAGCTGGCCCGGCGCCCGCCTGCCGCATGTCTGGCTGTTCGGCCCGGAAGGCGAAAAGGTCTCGAGCCTCGACCTGACTGGCCATGGCGTCTTCACCGTTCTGACCGGCATCGGCGGCGATGGATGGGTGGCGGCCGCAAAGTCCCTGTCCAAGGAGTTCGGCCTGCCGATCACGGTTCACAAGATCGGTCCTCGCCAGACCTGGCAGGACTTCTCCGGCGATTGGGCCCGCGCCCGCGAAGTCCGCGATTCCGGCGCGCTCCTCGTTCGCCCCGATCATCACGTTGCATGGCGCGCGGAAGCAGCCATCAAAGACCCCGAAGGCGAGCTGCGGCGCGTCCTGAAAACTATTCTGGACCGGTGAGGCAAGACCATGCACGCGCACGAAAAGGGCTATTTCACTGAGGAGACCTCCGTCGAGGTCGTGACCGGCCGAAACGCCAATGCCAGGGACGAGCGACTGAAACAGGTGATGGAGGTCATCACCCGCAAGCTGCATGAGGCGGTCAAGGAGTTGGAGCCGACCCAGGACGAGTGGATGGACGCGATCCTCTTCCTCACCCGCACCGGTCAGATGTGCAACGAATGGCGCCAGGAATTCATCTTGCTGTCAGACGTGCTCGGCGTCTCGATGCTGGTCGACGCCGTCAACAACCGCAAACCCTCGGGCGCTTCGGAAAGCACGGTGCTAGGCCCCTTCCACGTGGCAGACGCACCTGAACTACCGATGGGTGCCAATATCTGCCTGGACAGCAAGGGCGAGGACATGGTGATCGAAGGCCGCATCCTCGACACCGAGGGCAAGCCGATTGCAAATGCCGTGATCGATGTCTGGCAGGCCAATGACGAGGGCTTCTACGATGTACAGCAGAAGGGCATCCAGCCGGATTTCAACCTGCGCGGCGTCTTCCGCACAGGGCCGGACGGACACTACTGGTTCCGCGCGGTGAAGCCGAAATTCTATCCGATCCCCGACGACGGTCCGGTCGGCCAGCTGCTCGGCAAGCTCGGCCGCCATCCCTATCGCCCGGCCCATGTGCACTACATTATCAAGGCGAATGGATACGAGACGCTTGTCACCCATATCTTCGATCCGGATGATCAGTACATCCATTCGGATGCCGTCTTCGGCGTCAAGGAAAGCCTGCTGGCGAAATTCGACCGCCGCAGGGATCCGCAGCGCGCCGCCGAATACGGTTTCAGCGAGGAATTCTGGGAAGTGAAACACGACTTCGTGCTGGTGCAAAAGAACCAAGCCTGACCGCGGATCAATCAGGCCCTTGGACCCGCAGCTGAGGTCCGGGTCGCATCTTCTTTTCCTCACCGCTGACGGGCACGCCCATATCGGATGCGCCCGTCAGCTTTTTTTGCGCCAGCTTCCACGCTAGTGGCGAAACAGATCCTGCTCCACGCCCGCCTTCTCGAACAGATAGTCGCGGCTCGCCTCCAGCTCCCGCCGCAGCTTCCCGATATCGTGACCGATCAGGCTTCCCTGCCACTTTTTGACCTGCCCCGCACAGAAGACCGTCGAGACATTGCTCCGCTCCATCAGCGTGACAACGGCGCCGGGCACATGGTTGAGGGGCGCCACATTGAGCGCGGTTGCATCGAGCAGAATGATATCGGCATCCTTCCCCGGCGTGAGACTTCCCGTCTTGTGCTCAAGCTTCAGGCCCCGCGCGCCTTCGATGGTCGCGAACCGGATCACATCCATGGCCGAGAGCAGTTTGGGATAGTCGTCGCCGCGCAGCGCCTTCTCATTGGCGATCATCCGCTGGAGGGTGATCGTCGAGCGCATCTGCGTGAACATGTCTGCGGTCATCGTGCATTCGACATCGGTGGAAAGCGATGGCTGCAGACCGAGGTCGAGGGCCTTCTGAAGCGGCGGTTCACCGTGACGCATCTGCATCTCGATCGGCACGGAGAGCGAGATATGCGCGCCGGCATCCGCCGCCCGCTGCCAGGCCATGTCGCTCATGCCGGTCATATGGATGAAGATATTGTCCGGGCCGAACTTGCCGGCCATGGCCAGGCCGTCGAATGTCGGCTGCATGCCGAAGGTTCCGACAACATGCAGCGCGATCGGCAGACCGAGCTCGCGGCCCGTCGCCCACGCCTCTTCGTGGAAAGGCAGGTAGATCTCCCCGCCCATCACCATGGTCAGCAATTGATCATCGCTGGAGAAATGTTCGGCCCTGATCCGCCGCGCGTCGCCCGGATACTTGGCAAGGTCGCCCCAGCCTTCGAAATAGCCGAAAACGGCGCGGCGGCCGGCATCCCTGAGGGCAGCTATCGCGGAATCCGAATGCACCGGCGAGTGATGGATCTGGCTCACGTCCATCACGGTCGTCACGCCGGCATCGATCTGGGCAATGCCGCCGAAGAGTTCGGAGATGTAGACATCCTCCGGGCGATAGAGGACCGAAAACTTCTGCAGCATCCACTCATAATAATTGGCGGTGCTTTCCGGACGCCCGTCATTCACCAGAATGGCATCGGACAAGAGGCTGCGCAGAGCGGTCTCGAACTGATGGTGATGGGTGTCGATGAAACCCGGCATGACGATCATGCCACTGGCATCGATGACGGCCGCATCCGCAGAGTCCAGGTGGGCGCCGACGGCGAGGATCTTCGCCCCCTCGATCAACACATCGCCGATGGTGTAATTGCCGACGGACGGATCCATGGACAGGACGGCCCCGCCCTTGATCAAGGTCTTGCGACCGGGCTGGCCCAGTCCAGCCGGCAGCGGCTGCGTCGCGCTGGAGCGACCAAGCTGCGGAACGGATCCACCGCCGGAATCTGCAGGGGATCTCAGTCTTACGTCGCAGAATTTACACATGCCCACCTCCCATTTTTCGCAATACGAAATTTAGTTCGCGTCCTGACTGGGGCGCGCAAAGTCTGCGCAGGCCCTTCGGCTCCCTTATCCGTTCAGTGCTGCCGATAGCGCTGGCGTTCGGGCCGCAGCCGCGCTGATCCGGCCGGCAGCAACCCGAAGATCGCCGAGCCGATCCGTCACCATCTGTTCCGGGCTGACAAGCCCCGAATAGCCGGAGGAATTGACCGCAGCCGTGACCCTGCCTTCTGCATTGCGGATCGGCACCGCGAGAGCCGTGATACCGTAATCTAGCTGATCGACAGTCGTCGCATATCCGCGCTCCCCGGCTTCGTCGATCAGCGCACGCAGGGCATTCTTGTCAGTGACTGTGCGTGAAGTGAGCGCCTTCGGCTCCACCCTCGCGAAGTAGCGCTCGAGCTCGGTCTTCGGCAGGCCCGCCAACAAAACGCGCCCCAGCGAGGTTGCGTGAGCGGGATAGCGCGCGCCGACCACGGCCGTCGCCCTTCTCGCGCGCTGGGTGGAATGGTGCGCGATATAGATGACGTCGTGCCCATCGAGCATGGCGATGGAGGCCGCGTCACCATGGGTTTCGACGATCTGCCTAAGTTCCGGCAACAGGATCTCATCGATGCGGGCGGCAAAGTAGAAGCCGGAGCCGAGCGTCATAACCTTTGGCTTCAGGAAAAACCGCTTTCCGACCGAGCCGACGTAACCGAGCGCCGACAGCGTGATCAGACTTCGGCGGGCAGCAGCCGGTGAAAGACCGACGCGCCGCGCGATCTCACTCAGGGTCATGTCAGGATGCGCTGCATCGAAACATTCGATGACGGCGATCCCCTTTGCCAGCGCTTCAACGAACTCCGCCGATCGCTTCGGATCCTCAACCATGTCCACCCTGTCCAGCAAAGTTCAGCCCTCGGGCGCAAGCACGAAATCGAACCTGCACTTCGCGTCCGGACGCTTCTCGAGGGCAAACGGGAATTCCTCGGATTTCTTGACAGGTTCCAGTTTGGCGATCAACGATTTTCGCACTCCGAAAACCGCATCATTGTCGATGTATTCCGTATTCTCGAAGAACAGTTCCGTCGTGATCGCCCGCATTTTTTCGGCACGTATGATGAAGTGCAGATGCGCTGCCCGCCAGGCATGCCGGTTGCCGGCACGAAGCAGCCGTCCGACCGGACCGTCATAAGGCACGGTATAGGGCTTCGGCAGGACCGTGGTGTAGTAGTAGCGGCCTTCGCCGTCCGCAGTGATCTTGCCACGCAAGTCGTATTTGTCCTGCCCATGCTCCTGGATCGGATAGGTGCCGCTGCCATCTGCCTGCCAGGTATCGACGATCGCGCCCGGAAGCGGATTGCCAAGAGAGTCACGCACGATGCCATGCACCAGCAGCGTTGTGCCGTCACGCCCCCGGGCGAGGTCGCCGCCCAGTTCGAGCTCCGGTGCATCATCAAGGTAGAAGGGACCGAGATTGGAGCCTTCGGTCGCCCCGCCGCGGGTGTTGATCATGTCGACCAGCGCGGACAGGCCCACGACGTCGGACAGCAGAATGAACTCGTGCCGTTCCGGGGTGGAGATCTTCCCGCAATCATAGAGGAACATCAGCATGCCCATCCACTCGTCATGGGTCATGTTCACTTCACGCGTGTAGTCGTGGAGGTGATCGATGAACGTCTCCAGGAGGAACTTGAAACGACTGCCCTCCTCGGTCTGGAAACTTTCCTTCACCGCTTCGGTGATCGTGAACTGATTGATCTGACCCATCGACATCCTCCACTCGACTGCCCCGTCTCCCGGCGGGTTGACGCAAAGCTAGAACAGGTTCTATTATTCGGCAAGTGAATTTATTTTCGCTATGCGAAAAGGAACTTTGAATGAGAATTGGCAAGCAGGACCAGGCTTTCACCGCGATCGCCACATCGGATGCGACATCCATCACTGTCAGAGGCCATGATCTGTGTGATGACCTGATCGGCAAGATCGATTTCACCGATTACTTCTGGCTGCTGGTCTGCGGCAAACGGCCGGACAAGCGACAGATCACAGCCCTCAACGCCTGCCTGGTCGCGATTGCCGAGCACGGACTGGTTCCGTCGGTGCAAGCGGCCCGCATGACGCTTGCAGCAGCCCCGGAGGCCTGGCAGGGCGCCATGGCCGCAGGTCTTCTCGGCATGGGCACCGTCGTTGCCGGCTCATCGGAGGTTGCGGGACGATATCTGGCCGAACTGGTCGCCGCTGGCGGAAACGAGGCGGCGGTCCGCGACTCGCTTGACGTTTTCCTGAAAGAGCGCCGGAAGGTTCCGGGGCTTGGCCACCCCCAGCATGCAGGCGGAGATCCCCGCGCGGACCGTCTGCTGGCCGTGGCCGACGAACTGCAGATTTCCGGGCAGCACATCGCCACCCTCAGACTGCTGGGCAACCTCGCGCCCGGCATCATGAACCGACCCTTGCCGATCAATGTCTCAGGCGCCATCCCCGCCGTGATGCTCGATGCCGGATGGCCACTCGCAGCCCTCAAGGCCATCCCCCTGATTGCCCGAGCAGCAGGCCTTGCCGCCCATCTCTATGAAGAAAGCGAACGGCCGATCGGCTTCATCCTGTCCCACCATGCGGATTTGGCCATTTCCTATGACGGAGAGACATCCGAATGAAGCCGCTTCAGTCCATTCGGGTCATCGAGATGGGGACCTACATCACCGGTCCGGCCGCAGCGATGCAACTGGCAGACCTCGGTGCCGACGTCATCAAGGTCGAGCGCCCCGGAGAAGGCGATCCATTCCGGGCCTTTAAAGGCGGGCTCTACTCGCCGCATTTCCAGACCTACAACCGTAACAAGCGCTCCATCGCCCTCGACACACGAAACCCCGAAGATCTCGAGGTCTTTCTCGCCTTGATCGCTTCGGCAGATGTGTTCATCCAAAACTTCCGGCCGGGGGTCGCGGAAAAGCTCGGCGCGGGCGAAACCAACCTGAGAGCACTCAATCCGAGGCTCGTCTACTGCGCGATTTCAGGCTTCGGAACCTCAGGGCCAGCGCGGGACAGACCGGCCTACGACACTGTGGCACAGGCGGCCAGCGGCTTTCTGCGCCTCGTGACACCACCCGACCGACCCCGCGTCATAGGCCCGGCTCTGGCCGATGCGGTGACGGGACACTATGCGGCAACCGGCATCCTCGCGGCCCTGATCGAGCGCGGAAAGACAGGCAAGGGCCGCAGGCTAGATATCTCGATGCTGGAGGCGATGAGCCACTTCAATCTGGACAGTTTTACCCATTACTACAGCGCCGGAGAGGTCATGGGGCCCTTGTCGCGACCGGTGGTCAGCCAATCCTACACCTTCGAATGCGCCGACCGGAAATGGATCGCCTTCCATCTCTCCTCGCCACAGAAGTTCTGGGAAGGTTTGCTTGATGCGACCCAGCAGCGCCATCTGGCAGACGATCCCCGCTTCAGCGAGCGCCTGGATCGCATCCGGCATCAGGATGAGCTGATCGACATTCTCGCTCCGGTATTTCGAAGCAAACCGCGTGACGAATGGTGCGGTTTGCTGGAAAAGAACGAAGTGCCCTATGCGCCGGCCTACGACAGCGACGAGGCGCTCGAAGACCCACAGGCAAGGCATCTGCAAATTGCCGTCACCGTTCCGAACGCCGAGATGGGAGACTTCACGACCGTCCGGCCACCTTACAGCTTTGACGGCGCGCCGGAATTTGCGGTCTCCCCTCCACCGCGACTGGACGAGCATGGGGCGGAAATCAGAGCCGAGGTCATCAAGGCATCACGCCAGGCTCGGTGAGACCTGTCGGAGCCTGAGGCTGGGACGAAGGATGGACCACCCAATCGAGCGGTCAGTCTTCGCTGCCCTGCAGTGGTATGATCTGGACACTCCCGTGGCGCACCGATCGCTCTGCAGTGATATGGTCGGAAAAATGCTGCACCTCGTTCATCGACCCCTTCAGGATGCCGACTTCGAGGCAATTCTCGGTATCGAGATGCACATGCAGGCTCGCGATCGTCAGGTCGTGATGATGATGGAAGCTGTTCGTCAGCCGCCTTGCAAGGTCGCGGGCCGCGTGATCGTAGACATAGCTCAGCACGCCGATGCAGGGTTCATCACCCTTCGCATTTCGGGTGGCTTCCTTCAGACCCGTTCTCACGAGATCACGGATCGCCTCTGACCGGTTCTGATCTCCGCGTGTCTCAATCAGCGCATCAAGCTCCTGCATCAGGTCGTCATCGAGGGTGATCGTCACGCGCTGCATATCAAACTCCCTTCGTATGATGTTTTGATATAGACATCATACACACCCAGCATTATTGTCCTGCCACTTAGGGGGTGCTTACGACACCATCTGATTGGGTATAGGGGAATTTTCATGACCAAGGCAATTCTGCGGCTTGCAGTTTCGACTGCTTTCGCTGCCGCCGTCTTGTCAGGCACCGCCCTTGCCACGCCGAAATCGCAACTGGTGCTCGCCATCGGCGGCGAACCCGAAGGCGGCTACGACCCTCTGACGGGCTGGGGACGTTATGGTCATCCGCTTTTTCAATCGACCCTCCTGACCCGCGATGCCAATTTGAAGACCCGTCCCGATCTGGCGACGGAATGGTTGCTCTCCGATGATCGGCTCACATGGACCATCAGGCTCCGGCCGGACACACGGTTTTCCGACGGCTCGCCGCTTGACGCCGAAGACGTCGCTTTCACCTTCAACGAGGCGGCCAAGATCGGTAGCGCCGCTGACCTGACCGCACTCGAGGCCGCCCGCGTCATTGACGATCAGACCGTCGAGATCAAGCTGAAGAAGCCCTGGATCACCTTCACCGAGAACCTCTATGCGCTCGGCATCGTACCCTCGGACGGCTATGGCGAGGGCTACGCGCGAAATCCGATCGGATCTGGTCCCTACAAGCTTGTCTCCTGGACCGAAGGCCAGCAGCTGATCGTCGAGAAAAACCCGAACTATTATGGCGAGACCGGGCCATTCGAGCGGATCACCTTCCTGTTTACCGAAGAAGATACGAGTCTCGCGGCAGCACAGGCCGGGCAGGTGGACATGGTCTCCGTGCCGGCAACGGCCGCCGATACGCCGCCACAGGGCTTCAAGCAGATCGTTACCCGGTCCGTCGACAACAGAGGCATCGTCTTCCCGATGGTGAAAGACGAGGGCAAGGTCGTCGGCGAGGGCAAGAAACTCGGCAATGATGTTACCGCCGACCCTGCCATCCGCCGTGCCGTCAATCTCGGGATCGATCGAAATCAGTTGGTAGACGTCGCCCTGCTCGGTCACGGGAGCCCGGCAGCGGGCCCGGCCGACGGGCTCGCCTGGTCCAATCCGGACGCAGCGGTAAGCTTCGATCTCGAGCAGGCCAAAACCGAGCTGGAGAGCGCTGGCTGGACGCTCGGCAACGACGGCATCCGTGTGAAAGATGGCCTCCGGGCAGCCTTCCCAATCAATTACCCCGCTTCGGATTCCACACGACGCATGCTGGCTGAAACCGTGTCGGCACAATTGAAGGGCCTCGGCATCGAAGCGACGGCTACCGGCAAGAGCTGGGACGAAATCGACCGCATCATGCATTCCGAGCCGGTGATGTTTGGCTGGGGCAGCCATTCGCCGCTCGAGGTCTACAATCTCTACCAGTCGAGCCTTGGCGGCGTGGAATTCTTTAACGCCGGCTTCTATGCAAACCCCGCCGTCGATCGGCATCTTGCCGCAGCGCAGGGTGCGCCAAGCCTGGAAGCATCCTTCCCAGACTGGCGACAAGCCGAATGGGACGGGACGACTGGGTTTGGTGCCAAGGGCGACGCCGCATGGGCTTGGCTCGTCAACCTCGATCACATCTACTACGTGAACGAATGCCTGGAGATTGGCGCCACCCAGATCGAACCGCATGGCCATGGATGGCCGATGACCGCGATGATCCAGAACTGGAAATGGACGTGTGAGTAAGGCGGGCCAATTGGGCTGGGTCGGGTTGATCGCCGCAAAGGCGCTCCGGCTTGTGCTCGTCCTCTTGACGGTCGCGATCGTCGCCTTTGCGCTGATGAAGAATTCACCTGTCGATCCGATCAATGCTTATCTCGGGGCCGACATCGCGCGTGTCGGGCCCGAGCAGCGCGCCCTGATTGCCGAAAAATGGGGGCTCGACCAGCCAGCGACCACACAGTTCTTTCGCTGGGCGAAGAATCTGATGGCCGGCGACCTCGGTTATTCCATGACCTATAACGCGCCGGTCGCCGACGTCCTCGTCTCGAGGTTCAAGGCGTCGCTTCCCCTGATGGGGCTTGCCTGGCTCCTCTCCGGCGTGCTCGGCTTCGCCCTCGGCGTGACCGCCGGTGCCTTTTCCGGCTCCTGGGCGGACAGGATGATCCGGCTCTATTCCTATGTGCTCGCTTCAACGCCCACCTTCTGGCTGGCGATCATGCTGCTTGTCGTCTTTGCAGTCGGGCTCAACTGGGCACCCATCTGCTGTGCTGCCCCGATTGGCGTCCTGCCTGAAGAAGTGACCTTGGCTGATCGCGCCCGGCATCTTGCCCTGCCGCTGATGGCGCTCAGCGTGCTCGGCATTGCCCAGATCGCGCTGCACACGCGTGCCAAGATGATCGAGATCATGCAGTCCGATTATGCGCTCTATGCCAAGGCGCAAGGCGCCTCGCGCATGGACATTGCCTTGCGCCATGGCGCACGCAATGCAGCGCTCCCTGCGATCACGGTTCTCTTTGCCTCGCTTGGCGAGTTGTTTGGCGGCTCGGTTCTCGCCGAACAGGTGTTCTCCTATCCGGGGCTTGGCAAAGCAACCGTGGAAGCCGGCATCCGTGGCGATGTACCCCTGCTCCTTGCGATCACACTGGCGCTGACCTTTGTCGTCTTCCTCGGCAACTCGATTGCCGATCTCCTTTACAGGCTGGTCGATCCGCGCATGGCGTCGGGAGTGCGCATCGCATGAGCGACATCCTCGATCTCCCGCCCTCCGCCCCCGATCGCGCGCCAGACGGACACAGGATACGAACGCTCGCGGTCGCAACCGTAGCAGCGCTCGCTTTGGCTGCCGTGCTCGTCTCCACCCATCTCTACGGGCGCTACGGCATTGATGCCGATTTTTCCACGCGCCTGCTCGAACCGTCATTGTCCCATCTAGCCGGTACCGATCAGCTCGGACGCGACATGTTCGCCCGCACGCTGCATGGCCTCGCCTTGAGCTTCTGGGTCGGCCTGATTGCGGCTTCAGGGTCCGTCGTCATCGCCATGCTGCTTGCACTTGTGGCGACAACAGGCGGGCGCCTCGCCGATGAAGCCGTGTCCTTCCTGATCGATGCTGCGATGGGACTGCCGCATTTCGTGCTTTTGATCCTCATCTCCTTCGGTCTTGGCGGCGGCACCACTGCGGTGATCATTGCGGTTGCCGTCACCCATTGGCCGCGGCTCACCCGCATTCTGAGGGCGGAACTGCTGCAACTGCGCCAGGCCGAGTTCGTGCAGGCATCCAGGCATTTCGGTAAATCCTGGATTTACATCGGCCGGCATCACTTTCTGCCGCATCTCGTGCCGCAGCTGCTTGTCGGCCTCGTACTTCTGTTCCCTCATGCCATCCTGCATGAGGCGGGTCTGACCTTCATCGGCTTTGGGCTTGAACCGTCCAACCCCGCAATCGGCGTTTTGCTGTCGGATTCGATGCGCTACCTCTCCGCCGGCAAATGGTGGCTCGGTCTGTTTCCGGGGCTGGCACTGCTACTCGTGGTCTTGAGTTTCGATGCCATCGGCAACGGGCTCCGGCTGTTGACCGATCCCCGGCAGGAGCAGACGTGATGCTTTCAGTCGAATCCCTGTCCATCGGTTTCCTGCGCTATGACGGCCTGATCCATCGCTGCGAAGTACCGGCCCTCGACGGCATCGACCTCAAGGTGGATCGCGGTGAGATCCTGGCTCTGGTGGGCGCTTCGGGCGCAGGAAAGAGCCTGCTTGCCCATGCACTGTTCAGCATTCTGCCGGAAAATGCTGTGGTGCGCGGCAACATATCGCTGAACGGGGAGCAGGTTGAAGCGGCGAATGGCGGTAAAGGCCAAGGCCCTCGCATGGCGCTGGTTCCGCAATCGCTCAGCCATCTCGACCCGCTGGCCCGCTGTGGCAAACAATTGCTGTGGGCCGCAAAACGCAGCGGCAAAGTGAAAACGACGGCAGACCTGATCGACACGCTTGAGAGCTTCGGTCTTGGCGCCGAGGTCATGCGGCTTTATCCGCATCAGGTCTCGGGCGGCATGGCGCGCCGCCTGCTTCTCGCCATAGCCACCATCGGAGAGCCGGATCTGATCGTCGCCGACGAACCGACAAGCGGGCTTGATCCTAACGCTGCGGACAACGTGCTTCGACATCTCCGCCGCCTCGCCGATCGCGGCAAGGCAGTGCTTCTGATCACCCATGATCTCGTCACCGCCGTCTCCCCTGCCGACCGGGTCGCGATTCTGGAACAAGGCAGATTGCTCGGCATCGAGCCGGCCAATGCTTTTTCCGAGGATGGCAAACGCCTGACGCTGCCTTATGCGCGGGCGCTCTGGCTTGCCATGCCGGGAAACCAGTTCTCGGCCGCACCGCTTGCGCGGGAGGCCGCGCGTGCTTGAGGTAACAGGTGTCGACTTCGGCTTTGGCAAAGCAAAGCCCCTGCTGGATGGCGTATCGCTGACGCTGAATCCGGGCGAGATCCTCGGTCTTTCCGGCCCATCCGGCGCCGGCAAATCGACGCTCGGGCGCATCGTGGCGGGCTATCTGAAGCCCCAGAAGGGTGAGGTTCTCCTCTACGGTGCAGCCCCTGCCCCGGGCTATTGCGGGGTTCAACACATCCACCAGTCCTCGATCTTCGCCGTCAATCCGCGATGGCGGCTGGGCCGGATCATCACAGAAGCCTGGCAGCCGGATGATCAGACGCTGGATGCCATCGGCGTGTCGCGTGCCTGGTTTGATCGCTACCCGCACGAAATCTCGGGCGGCGAACTGCAACGGGTTGTACTGGCGAGGGCGCTTGGCCCCGACACCCGCTTCCTGGTCGCCGACGAACTATCCGCCATGCTTGATCCGATCACCCAGGTGGAAATCTGGTCCTTCCTGATGGACCGTTGTCGCCAGGGCCTCGGCATCCTTGCCATCAGCCATGATGCCGCCTTGCTGAAGCGCGTGAGTTCACGGCAGCTCAAGCTCTGTACTGGTGGCTTGATGCCGCTGGTCGCTTGAGGGCCTCCGCAACTTGTTCTTCAGGGAGACCTGTCTCTGATGGTGTTGATGATCGACGAAAAATCTTCGCCGCCATGCCCTAGCTGGTCGAAGAGCTCGTAAAGCTCAGTCGCATGCGCGCCGAGAGCCGTAGCCGCACCGGTCGATTTTGCCGCTTCCTGCGACAACCGCATGTCTTTGAGCATCAAGGCTGCGGCGAAACCCGGCTTGTAGTCCCGGTTTGCCGGCGATGTCGGAACGGGTCCGGGCACCGGGCAGTTCGTGCTGATCGCCCAGCACTGGCCCGATGATGTCGAGGCCACGTCAAACAGGGCCTGATGCGACAGCCCGAGCTTCTCGCCAAGCACGAAGGCCTCGCAGACCCCTGCCATGGTGATCCCGAGGATCATATTGTTGCAGATCTTGGCAGCCTGACCGGCGCCGGCCGAACCGCAATGGACGACCCGTCGTCCCATGGCTTCCAGGATAGTGCGGCCCCGGTGCAAAGCATCCGCCTCCCCGCCAACCATGAAGGTCAGGGTGCCCGCACTTGCCCCGGCTGTTCCACCGGAGACCGGCGCATCGAGCGACAGGCAGCCGGCCCCATTGGCAAGCGCATGGCATTTTCGGGCGCTGTCCACATCGATCGTCGAGCAGTCGATCATCAGTGTCCCCTGATCGACGACCGCGACGAGTTCGCTCCAGACCGACAGGACATGATGACCGGCAGGCAGCATGGTGATGACGATCGTAGCGCCACTCAGGGTTTCTGCCGCTGTATTGCAGAGCGTGATGCCGCTTTCTCTCGCGGCGAGCTTCGCTGTTTCAGAAAGATCGAAGCCCCGGACCGGATACCCCGCCTTGACGAGATTGGCAGCCATCGGCCCACCCATATTGCCAAGACCAATGAAGGCTATCGTCTCAAGCATAGCATTTCCTCCCTGTTTTCACGTCCGTCCCCGAGCGCTCCCAATGTGGCATCCTACAGGTTTCGCGCAATCACCATGCGCTGAACGTCGCTGGTCCCTTCGTAGATCTGGCAGATGCGCGCATCCCGGTAGATCCGCTCAACCGGATAATCCCGCATATAGCCATAGCCACCGTGGATCTGGATCGCATCCGAGCAGACGCGCTCGACCATCTCGGACGCGAAGAGTTTGGCCATCGAGGCTTGCGAAATGCAGGGAATGCCGGCCTCGCGCAGCGAAGCTGCATGCCAGACGAGCTGTCGTGCGGCCTCGATCTGTGTCGCCATATCGGCGAGGCGGAAGGCAACCGCCTGATGCTCGGCGATTGCTTTGCCGAAAGCCTTTCGCTCACCTGCATAATCGCGCGCCGCCTCGAAGGCCGCCTGCGCCATGCCGACCGATTGGGCCGCAATCCCGATGCGCCCTCCCTCCAGATTGGAAAGCGCAATACGATAACCTTCCCCTTCCTCGCCGAGCCTGTTCTCGACGGGAATCTTCATCCCGTTAAAGGCAATCTGGCAGGTGTCTGACGCGTTGAGACCGAGCTTCTCCTCGACGCGCACGACCTCGTAGCCCGGTGTATCCGTCGGCACGATAAAGGCCGTGATCCCGTTCTTGGCCGCACTGGGATCAGTCACGGCAAACACGATGATGACATGACCATTCTTGCCCGAGGTGATGAACTGCTTGGCACCGTCGATGATGTAATGATCACCCTCGCGCCGTGCGCGGGTTTTGAGGTTGGAGGCATCCGATCCGGCCTGTGGCTCGGTCAGGGCAAAGCCGCCGATCCATTCTCCCGAAGCCAGTTTCGGCAGGAAGCGCTGCCGCTGCTCTTCCGTGCCGAACTTCAGGATCGGCACACACCCCACCGAGCTGTGGACGCTCATGATCGTCGAGCAGGCGCCGTCGCCCGCGGCAATTTCCTCGACCGCGATCGCATAGCCGAGCACACCGGTGTCCGAGCCCCCATAGGCTTCCGGCACAAGCATGCCAAGCAGCCCAAGCTCACCCATTTCGGTCAGTTCCTCGCGTGGGAAACGGTGTTGCCGGTCGCGTTCGGCGGCACCTGGGGCAAGCCGCTCCCGGGCAAAGCTGCGCGTCATCTCGAGGATCTGCTGTTGAAGCTCTGAAAGAACCATCCCGTCTTCCTCCAATCACGCCCGCTCGATGGCAATCGCCGTGGCTTCGCCACCGCCAATGCAGAGAGCCGCCATGCCGCGTTTCAGATCGTACCGTTCGAGTGCGGCGATCAGCGTCACCAGGATCCGCGCGCCCGAGGCGCCGATCGGATGGCCCAGCGCGCAGGCACCGCCATGAATATTGACCTTGTCATGCGGCAGATCGAGGTCGCGCATCGCGGCCATGGCGACGACCGCAAAGGCTTCGTTGATTTCGAACAGATCGACCTCAGATAGCGGCAGGCCGATGCGATCGGAGAGCTTCTGCAGGGCACCGATCGGCGCGGTGGCAAACAGGCCAGGCGCCTGCGAATGCGTGGCGTGCCCGAGGATCGTGGCAAGCGGGACAAGACCGCGCCGCTCCGCTTCCGAGCGGCGCATCAGGACGAGTGCAGCCGCACCATCGGAAATCGAGCTGGAATTGGCAGCCGTCACCGTACCGCCATCGCGGAAGGCGGGCTTCAGCGTCGGGATCTTCTCCGGCTTTGCCTTGCCCGGCTGCTCGTCGCGGCTGATCTCCTGTTCCGCCTTGCCGGCCTTGACGTTAACCGGCACGACTTCGCGCTCGAAGCTGCCATCGGCGATAGCCTTTGTTGCCCGCGTGAGCGAGGCGATGGCATAGGCGTCCTGCGCCTCACGGGTAAACTGGTAGGCCTCGGCGCAATCTTCCGCGAAGGTGCCCATCAGCCGGCCCTTGTCATAGGCATCCTCAAGGCCATCGAGAAACATGTGATCGAGCACACGCCCATGTCCAAGCCGGTAGCCGGCGCGGGCGCGGTCAAGCAGATAGGGCGCATTGGTCATGCTCTCCATGCCGCCGGCAACCGCGACAGAGGCGCTCCCGGCGACGAGCAAGTCATGGGCGAGCATGGCGGCCTTCATGCCCGAACCGCACATCTTGTTGACGGTCGTAGCCCCCGCCGAGAAAGGCAGACCGGCACCGATCGCGGCCTGTCTTGCAGGCGCCTGGCCCTGGCCTGCCGGCAGGACACAGCCGAACAGGATCTCTTCGACGGCCTCGGCTGGAAGCCCGCTGCGGTCGAGCGCCGCCCGGATGGCGGCAGCGCCTAGCGCGGCTGCGGTCATCTCCATCAGCTCGCCCTGAAAGCCCCCGATCGGGGTTCGGGCAGAACCGACAATGACGATTGGATCCTGAACTCCCATCTCTTCTCCTTCAGCAGCGATCAGCGCGCGCCCATGCGGATGGCTCCATCGAGGCGGATGACCTCCCCGTTGAGCATCGTGTTTTCAATGATATGGCGGGCGAGGGCTGCGAATTCGACCGGCCTGCCGAGGCGGGGCGGAAAGGGCACGCTGGACGCGAGACCTTCGCGCACCTGCTCCGGCATGCCCGCCATCATCGGCGTTTCGAACACACCCGGCGCAATCGCCATGACGCGAATGCCGAACCGTGCGAGTTCACGGGCGATCGGCAGGGTCATGGCGGCGATCCCGCCTTTGGACGCTGCGTAGGCGGCCTGGCCGACCTGGCCGTCAAAGGCGGCCACGGAAGCAGTATTGATGATGACGCCACGTTCACCCTCCGCATCGGGTTCGTTCGTCTGGATCGCGGCAGCGGCGAGCCGGACCATGTTGAAGGTGCCGACAAGGTTGATCCCGATCGTGCGTTCGAAGCTCTCCAGCCCATGCGGCCCGTCGCGGCCGACAACCTTCTCCGCAGGCGCCACACCGGCGCAATTGATCAATCCCCGCACATTGCCGAAAGCTTTCGTCGCAGCCTCGATTGCCGCAGCGCCATCCTGCGCACGCGTCACGTCTGTTTCAAGAAAAGCAACGTTGTCGCCGATCTCCCGCGCAAGCGATGGCCCCCGATCGCGATCACGATCGGCAATCAAGACACGACCGCCCGCCTCGCTGATCATGCGCACCGTCGCCGCGCCAAGTCCGGAGCAACCGCCGGTCACGATGAAACAGCCATTCTCGATGCGCATCGACCCTCCTCCCCTTCAGTCCTCGCCTGAAGCTGCCGATGGCGCAAACTCTACTGCGTTTCACAGTTGCAACCGATGACGAAATTGATCCATTCTTGAGGCCACTTTTGCCACTGACGCACTTGAGGTCGAACGACGACCATGGCTGAGACCGAACGACATATGATCTCGACGGGTTTCGTCGAGGAGGCACTCGACAGCCTCAGACGCGCAGGCAGGCCCACAGAGCCGCTTCTGTCCCGGCTCGGTCTTCCGCCTGTCGTCGACCAACCGGTTTCGACCCAGACTTTCGGGCGCCTCTGGCTCGCAATTGCCGAGGAGCTGAATGACGAGTGTTTCGGTCTCGGCGAACGAACGATGCCACGCGGCAGCTTCACGCTCCTGTGCCATTGCGTGCTGCATGCGCCAACGCTGGAGCGAGCCCTGCGGCGGGCCTTGCGTTTTCTGAATGTCGTCCTGGGGGAACCGACAGGTCGGCTTGAGGTCCGCGACGGCACCGCAGTGATCGAGCTTTGCGAAACAGGAAAACCCCGCTCCGCCTTCGCCTATCGCAGCTACTGGATCATCCTGCATGGATTGACCTGCTGGCTGGTGGGAAGACGCATTCCGATCCGCCTTGTGGATTTTCGCTGCAGCGAACCGAAACTGAGTGCCGAACACCGGCTTTTCTTCGGCGCTCCCATTCGCTTCTCGCAACCGGTGAGCCGCCTCGGCTTCGATTCCTCCATGCTGGCCTTGCCGATCGCGCGCAACGAGCAGGCATTGCGGCAATTCCTTCGGGGAGCGCCGGCCAATATCCTGATCCGCTATCGCTATGACGCCGGCACGGCTGCCGCCGTCAGGCGCCGACTGAACCAGAAGGGGCCTGCGGATTGGGGCAGCTTTTCAGATCTGGCCCGCGATATGCGCATGTCATCTTCGACGCTGCGCCACCGCCTGCATGACGAAGGACAAAGCTATGCCAGCATCAAGGACGACATTCGCCGTGATCTTGCCAGGGACATGCTGATGAACACCCATGATACCGTTAGCGATATTGCCGCCCGCCTGGGGTATTCGGAACCGAGCGCCTTCTATCGGGCCTTCAAGAAATGGATGGGTGTGAGCCCCGAGGCTTTCCGCAAGAGTTCCAGATCTCTTTAGACGCCAGAAGCCGGCATCTGCTGTCCCATAAGACATATGGCAAAACTGGCCAAAGAATTGGATGCAGTTTTGTCATGGCTTGCCACTCACAAGACGCTTACCATTCACTTCGATTGATCTGCTCCTGGGGAGAGGAGCAGGTTTCACGGGAGGAGACTGATGGTGCAACCTGCGCATCTGAGCCTGCATGTCCCCGAACCTGCCGTTCGGCCGGGCGGCCAGCCCGATTTTTCCAACGTCAAGATTGCCAAGGCCGGATCGGTGCCGAGGCCTCCGGTCGATGCGGCCGCCGAGGACATCCGGGACCTCGCCTATTCGATCATTCGCGTTCTGAACCGCGATGGCGAGGCCGTCGGCCCTTGGGCAGGCCTGCTGACGGACGACGAACTGCGAACCGGCCTGCGCCACATGATGACGCTCCGAGCCTTCGACGCTCGGATGCTGATGGCACAGCGGCAGGGCAAGACCTCTTTCTACATGCAGCATCTCGGTGAGGAAGCCGTCAGCTGCGCCTTTCGCAAGGCACTTCAGAAGGGCGACATGAACTTCCCGACCTATCGGCAGGCCGGACTTCTGATCGCGGACGACTATCCAATGGTCGAGATGATGAACCAGATCTTCTCGAACGAGGCCGATCCCCTGCGCGGGCGACAGTTGCCGATCATGTACTCCTCCAAGGAACATGGCTTCTTCACCATTTCCGGCAATCTCGCCACCCAGTATGTCCAGGCTGTCGGCTGGGCCATGGCATCGGCGATCAAGAACGACAGCCGCATTGCCGCCGCCTGGATCGGCGACGGTTCGACAGCCGAGTCGGATTTTCACTCGGCTCTGGTTTTCGCCTCGACCTACCGGGCGCCCGTGGTCCTTAACGTCGTCAACAATCAGTGGGCCATCTCCACTTTTCAGGGCATTGCCCGCGGCGGTTCGGGCACTTTTGCCGCCCGTGGGCTGGGCTTTGGCATTCCGGCGCTCAGGGTCGATGGGAACGACTATCTCGCAGTCTATGCGGTCGCATGCTGGGCCGCCGAGAGGGCCAGGCGCAATCTCGGCCCGACGCTTGTCGAATACGTAACATATCGGGTCGGCGCGCATTCCACATCCGACGATCCGGGCGCTTACCGCCCGAAAACGGAATCCGAAGCCTGGCCTCTCGGGGATCCGGTGCTGCGGCTGAAGAAACACCTGATCAACAGAGGCGCATGGTCGGAGGAACGGCATGTGCAGGCCGAAGCCGAGATCATGGACGAGGTGATCACGGCCCAGCGCAAGGCCGAGGAAAACGGCACGCTGCATGCCGGCGGCAAACCTTCGGTGCGGGACATCTTCGAAGGTGTCTATGCCGAAATGCCGCCGCACCTGCGCCGCCAGCGTCAGAAGGCAGGATACTGACATGGCCAGAATGACGATGATCGAAGCGGTCCGCAGCGCCATGGACGTCTCCATGGAGCGCGACGACGACGTGGTCGTGTTTGGTGAGGACGTCGGTTATTTCGGCGGTGTGTTCCGCTGCACCCAAGGTCTGCAGGCAAAATATGGAAAGACCCGCTGCTTCGACACGCCGATCAACGAATCCGGCATCGTGGGAGCCGCAATCGGCATGGCGGCCTATGGCCTGAAGCCCTGCGTCGAGATCCAGTTCGCAGACTACATGTATCCCGCCTATGACCAGCTGACCCAGGAGGCGGCCCGCATCCGCTATCGGTCGAATGGCGACTTTACCTGCCCGATCGTGGTGCGCATGCCAACCGGCGGCGGCATTTTCGGCGGACAGACCCACAGCCAGAGCCCGGAAGCACTGTTCACCCATGTCTGCGGCCTGAAAGTGGTTGTCCCGTCCAATCCCTATGACGCCAAGGGCCTGCTGACCGCTGCGATTGCGGATCCGGATCCGGTCATCTTTCTGGAGCCCAAGCGCCTCTATAACGGCCCCTTCGACGGCCATCACGACCGGCCCGTGACGCCCTGGTCCCGCCATGAACTGGGCGAGGTGCCGGAAGGCTATTACACCATCCCGATCGGCAAGGCGGATATCCGCCGCGAGGGTTCCGCCGTTACCGTGATCACCTACGGGACCATGGTGCATGTGGCGCTGGCCGCAGCTGAGGAGACCGGCATCGACGCTGAAGTCATCGATCTCAGAAGCCTGATGCCGCTCGATCTCGACACGATCGTCAAGTCGGTCACCAAAACGGGCCGATGCGTCGTGGTGCATGAGGCGACACTGACCTCCGGTTTCGGCGGCGAAATCGTGTCGCTGGTGCAGGAGCATTGCTTCTACCATCTGGAAGCGCCGGTCATGCGCGTGGCCGGTTGGGATACGCCTTATCCGCATGCGCAGGAATGGGACTATTTCCCGGGACCTGCGCGGGTCGGCCGCGCGCTCATCGACGTCATGGAGGCCTGAGCCATGGGCGAATTCACGATCAAGATGCCCGATGTCGGCGAAGGCGTGGCGGAGGCTGAGCTTGTCGAGTGGATGGTGAAGATCGGTGATCCCGTGCGCGAGGACATGATGGTCGCCGCCGTGATGACCGACAAGGCGACCGTGGAGATCCCCACACCCGTCAGCGGCACAGTGCTCTGGCTTGGCGGCGAAGTGGGAGACACGATCGCGGTCAAGGCGCCCCTCATCCGGATCGCAACGGATGGTGCAGACGAGAAGCCGGCGACACCGGAGACGGTGGACGCGACAACCGAGCCGCAACAGGCAACGACAACCAACGAACCGGCACTCATGCCGCCCAAGTCTGCCACGCCGGCAGCACCAGCCACACCTCCGGCCCGACAACCCTCACCCGAATTCGACAAGCCGCTCGCCGCCCCCTCGGTCCGCCTGCTGGCGCGCGAGAACGGCATCGACCTGCGCCTGTTGCGCGGATCGGGTCCGGCCGGACGCATTCTGCGCGAGGATGTCGAGCACTATCTCGCTCGCGGTGCCGATCCAGCCCCTGCGGTCTCCGGGCTCGCCAAGAAGACCGCGCGGGAGGAGATCAAACTGACCGGCCTTCGGCGCCGGATCGCCGAGAAAATGGTCGTCTCCACCTCGCGCATTCCCCACATCACCTATGTGGAGGAAGTGGACGTCACAGCGCTTGAAGAACTGCGCGCCAAGATGAATGCCGAACGCCGGCCTGACCAGCCAAAGCTCACGCTCCTGCCCTTCCTGATGCGCGCAATGGCCAAGGCGGTCGTCGAGCAACCTGATGTCAACGCCACCTTCGACGACGATGCCGGCGTTCTCACCCGTTTCGGCGCGGTGCATATCGGCATCGCCACCCAGACCGCCGCCGGTCTTGCCGTGCCGGTGGTCAAGCATGCCGAGGCGCGCGGCATATGGGATTGCGCAAGCGAGATGAACCGGCTTGCAGAAGCCACCCGCGCCGGCACGGCGACGCGGGACGAGCTGACCGGCTCGACCATCACCATCACCTCGCTCGGAGCGCTTGGCGGCATTGTCTCGACCCCTGTGATCAACCACCCGGAAGTCGCCATCGTGGGCGTCAACAAGATCGCCATACGCCCCATCTGGGACGGCACGCAGTTTGTGCCGCGCAAGATGATGAACCTGTCTTCCAGCTTCGATCACCGCATCGTCGATGGCTGGAATGCTGCGACCTTCGTCCAGCGCCTGCGGGTGCTGATGGAGACCCCGGCGCTGATCTTTATAGAGGGCTGAGCCATGAAAGAGATTTTTTGCAAGCTCCTCGTCATCGGCGCCGGTCCAGGTGGCTATGTCTGCGCCATCAAGGCAGGACAGCTCGGCATCGATACCGTCATCGTTGAAGAGGGCCGTCCTGGCGGCACCTGCCTGACGATCGGCTGTATCCCGTCCAAGGCGCTGATCCATGCCGCAGAGACCTTCGACAAGGCGCGGGCGCTGTCCGCCGGCGAGAACGCGCTTGGCATCCGCGTCGAAGGCGCTTCCATCGATCTGTCCAAGACCATGGCCTGGAAGGACGCCATCGTCGGCCGGCTGACCGGTGGCGTCTCCGGCCTCCTGCAGAAGGCGCGGGTCAAGATCGTTCACGGCCGCGCCCGTTTTCGGGACGGCAAGACGGTGGAGGTGGAAACCGAGACCGGCCTGCAGGTCATCCGCGCAGAAACCATTGTGATCGCGACCGGCTCCGATCCCGTCGAGCTCCCGGCCCTTCCTTTCGGCGGCAAGGTCATTTCCTCCACCGAGGCGCTGTCACTGACCGAACTGCCCAAAAAGCTCGTCGTCGTGGGCGGCGGCTATATCGGACTGGAACTCGGAACCGCCTTCGCCCGCATGGGATCTGAAGTCACCGTGGTCGAGGCGACATCGCAGATCCTGCCGCTCTACGATGCCGATCTGGTCAAGCCGGTTCTGCGCAGGCTTGGCGAACGCGGCATCAAGGTGCTGACGGACGCAAGGGCCGTGGGGCTATCCGACACGGGCGAGGCACTGGTCGTCGAGACCGCCGAGGGACGGCGCGAACTGCCAGCAGACCGCATTCTCGTGGCCGTCGGTCGGCGGCCGCGCACCACGGGCTCAGGCCTCGAAGAACTCGATCTCGACCGGATCGGCTCGTTCCTGCAAGTCGATGACCGCTGCCACACATCCATGCGCGGGGTCTATGCGATCGGCGACGTGACCGGCGAGCCGATGCTGGCACATCGGGCCATGGCGCAGGGCGAAATGGTCGCCGAGATCGTCGCCGGGCGCAAGCGCGCCTGGGACAAGCGCTGCATACCCGCCATCTGCTTCACCGCCCCTGAAATCGTCAGCGCCGGCCTCTTGCCGGAGGAAGCCCGCAGCCATGGCTTCGATGTGAAAATCGGCCAGTTCCCTTTCACCGCCAATGGACGGGCGATGACGGTGGAGGATGAAGACGGCTTCGTTCGTGTCGTGGCGCGCGCTGATAGCCACGCCGTGCTGGGTCTGCAGGCCGTCGGGGCGGGTGTCTCCGAATTTGCCTCGACCTTTGCGATCGCCATCGAAATGGGTGCTCGGCTGGAGGACATAGCCGCCACCATCCATGCCCATCCCACACGCGGCGAAGCCCTGCAGGAAGCAGCACTCAAGGCGCTGGGACACGCACTGCACATATGACCGGCCTTCCGGTTCGCATGATCTAAAATCGCAGAGGAAGCCCCATGACCGAATTGGACTTCAGGCTTGGCGAAACAGCGGAGATGATCCGCGACACGACCGCGCGCTTTGCCCGCGAGCGCATCGCTCCGATCGCTACGGACGTCGATAAGCATGATCGTTTCCCGGTCGAACTCTGGCCGGCCATGGGCGCGCTCGGCCTGCATGGCATGACTGTTGCAGAAGCGGACGGCGGCCTTGGCCTTGGCTATCTCGACCATGTCGTTGCCTGCGAGGAAATCAGTCGCGCTTCGGCCTCAGTGGGCCTGTCCTATGGCGCACATTCCAATCTCTGCATCAACCAGATCGCACGCTGGGGTTCGGATGAGCAGAAAGCGAAGTATCTGCCCGGCCTGATATCCGGCGACCATGTCGGCAGTCTCGCCATGTCCGAAGCCGGCGCCGGATCCGACGTTGTCTCCATGCGGCTGCGCGCCGACAGAGTCGAGGGCGGCTTCCGCCTGAACGGCACCAAATTTTGGATCACCAATGCCCCCTATGCCCAAACGCTCGTGGTCTATGCGAAGACTGAGCCGCAGGCTGGATCGAAAGGCATCACGGCCTTTCTCATCGAAAAGGATTTCACCGGCTTCTCGATCGGCCAGAAGATCGACAAGGTCGGTATGCGTGGTTCTCCCACGGCGGAACTTGTTTTCGAGGACTGCTTTGTCCCACATGAAAACATCATGGGTCCGCTGAACGGCGGCGTGAAGGTGCTGATGTCCGGCCTCGACTACGAGCGGGTCGTGCTTTCGGGAATCCAGCTCGGCATCATGCAGGCCTGCCTCGACGTCGTCCTGCCCTATGTCAGGGAGCGCCGGCAGTTTGGCCGAGCGATCGGAAGCTTCCAGCTGATGCAGGCCAAGATCGCCGACATGGTCGTGGCGCTGAACTCCGCCCGCGCCTATGTCTATGCCGTGGCGCGGGCCTGCGATGCCGGCCAGACGACGCGCCAGGACGCCGCCGGCGCAATTCTCTATGCCTCGGAAAGCGCGGTGAAGGTCGCCGAACAGGCGATCCAGGCCCTGGGTGGCGCGGGCTACACGAAGGATTGGCCGGTCGAACGCTACTGGCGCGATGCAAAACTCCTCGATATCGGCGCGGGCACCAACGAGGTGCGCCGGATGCTGATCGGCCGGGAGGTCATCGGCGCGGGAGAGACAAGCTGATGCCGATACTCTCGACCATGCTCGACCGCGACAGCGAAGGCTTCAAGGCCAATGCGGCCCGCAACGCCGCGCTTGCCGAAGAACTGCGGTCGAAGGTGGCCACCGCCGCATTGGGCGGGGCTGAAAGCCATCGCCAACGTCATGTCGCGCGTGGCAAGCTTCTGCCCCGCGACCGCGTGTTGCGGCTCCTCGACCCCGGCTCCCCTTTCCTGGAGATCGGGCAACTGGCGGCAGGCGGCATGTATGGTGACGAGGCGCCGGGCGCGGGCATGATCACGGGCATAGGCCGTGTCTCCGGTCGCGAATGCATGATCGTCGCCCATGATCCGACGGTGAAGGGCGGCGCCTATTTCCCGATGACGGTAAAGAAGCACCTGAGAGCCCAGGAGATCGCCTCTGAAAACCGCCTGCCCTGCATCTATCTGGTGGATTCCGGCGGCGCCAACCTGCCGCATCAGGCCGAGGTCTTCCCCGACCGCGATCATTTCGGCCGGATCTTCTACAATCAGGCGCAGATGTCTGCCGCCGGGATTCCGCAGATCGCCTGCGTTATGGGAAGCTGCACCGCGGGCGGCGCCTATGTGCCTGCCATGTCCGATGAGACGGTGATCGTCCGCAACCAGGGCACCATCTTTCTCGCCGGCCCACCTCTGGTCAAGGCCGCAACCGGCGAGGTGATCTCGGCCGAAGATCTGGGTGGTGCTGATGTCCACGCCCGCAAGTCCGGCCTTGTCGACCATGTCGCCGAGAACGACGAACACGCGCTTCTGATCGTGCGCGACGTCGTGGCGACACTGAACCGGCCAAAGACGGTGGACATCGAGCTTGCCAAGCCGCGCCCTCCCCTGTTCGACCCGAGTGAGCTCTACGGGGTGGTCCCGCAGGACCTGCGCACACCCTATGACGTGCGCGAGGTGATCGCCCGTCTCGTCGATGGGTCCGAACTGCAGGAGTTCAAGCCGCTCTACGGGGCAAGCCTTGTCTGCGGTTTTGCCCGTCTCTGGGGCATGCCCATCGCCATCCTCGCCAACAATGGCGTCCTGTTTTCCGAAAGTGCCCTGAAGGGCGCCCACTTCATCGAACTCGCCTGCCAGAGGCGCATTCCGCTGCTCTTCCTGCAGAACATTTCTGGCTTCATGGTCGGCGGGAAATACGAGGCGGAAGGCATCGCCAAACACGGCGCCAAGCTGGTGACCGCAGTCGCGGGCGCACAGGTGCCGAAAGTCACCGTGCTGATCGGCGGCAGTTTCGGGGCCGGCAATTACGGCATGTGCGGCCGCGCCTTTCAGCCACGCTTCCTGTTTTCCTGGCCCAATGCGCGCATTTCGGTGATGGGAGGCGAGCAGGCCGCCTCTGTGCTGGCGACCGTCCATCGCGACGCCGAAGGCTGGACGGCTGAGCAGGCCGAGGCCTTCAAGGCGCCGATCCGCCAGAAATACGAGGACGAAGGCAACCCCTATTACGCGACGGCCCGGATGTGGGACGACGGCATAATCGACCCCGCCCAGACCCGCGACGTGCTTGGCGTCGCCCTTTCCGCAACGCTGAACGCCCCGATCCCAGAACGGGCGCAGTTCGGCATTTTCCGGATGTGAGGCGAAGATGATGGAAAGCCTCTTGATTGCCAATCGCGGTGAAATCGCAAGGCGGATCATTCGCACGGCAAAACGGCTCGGCATCCGAACGATTGCGGTGCATTCGGATGTGGATGCTGGCATGGCGTTCGTGCGCGAGGCCGATGAGGCGCTGCCGATCGGTCCGGCGCCGGCCCGCGACAGCTACCTGCGGCAGGACCGCATTCTCGAAGCGGCGAGCAGGAGCGGCGCTCAGGCGATCCATCCCGGATATGGCTTCCTGTCGGAAAATGCCGAGTTTGCCGAAGCCGCGATGGCCGAGGGTCTGGTCTGGGTCGGGGCGCCACCGGCGGCCATCCGGGCCATGGGCCTGAAAGATGCCGCCAAACAGCGGATGATCGCAGCCGGCGTGCCGGTCACACCCGGTTATCTCGGAGAAGACCAGAGCCCGGAACGACTGCAGCGCGAAGCCGATACCATCGGCTATCCGGTGCTGATCAAGGCGGTGGCCGGCGGCGGTGGCAAGGGCATGCGCCGCGTCGAGCGGACGGAGGATTTTGCAACAGCGCTCGCCAGTTGCCGGCGCGAGGCGGCGTCCTCCTTCGGCGATGACCGCGTGCTGATCGAGAAATACATCCTCTCACCGCGTCATATCGAGGTGCAGGTTTTTGGCGACACCAAGGGCAATGTCGTACATCTCTTCGAACGCGACTGCTCGCTGCAACGCCGCCACCAGAAGGTGATCGAGGAAGCACCGGCGCCCGGTATGGATGCCGTGACCCGGCATGCGGTCTGCCAGGCGGCTGTCAAGGCCGCCCGCGCGGTCAATTATGTCGGCGCAGGTACGATCGAGTTCATCGCCGACGCCTCCGAGGGCCTGCGTGCTGATCGCATCTGGTTCATGGAAATGAACACGCGTCTCCAGGTCGAGCATCCCGTGACCGAGGCGATCACCGGACAGGATCTGGTCGAATGGCAATTGCGCATCGCATCTGGCGAGCCTCTGCCATTGAATCAGGATCAGCTTTCCATCACCGGCTGGGCCATGGAAGCCAGGCTCTATGCGGAAAATCCGGCAACCGGTTTCCTGCCGTCGATCGGCATGCTCGACCATCTGCGACTGCCGGATACGCTTCGGATCGACAGTGGCGTGGAACAAGGCGACGAGATCACCGCCTATTACGACCCGATGCTGGCCAAACTCATCAGCCACGGCGCCAGCCGGCAAGAGGCGATCCGCAAGCTTTGCGAAGGTACGGGCAAGGTTGAGGTCTGGCCGGTGCACAGCAATGCCGGTTTCCTCGTCCGCACGCTCCGCCATCCCGACTTCCTGGCAGGTGCCGTCGACACTGGCTTCATCGAGCGACATGTCGAAGACCTTGTGCCACCAGGTGGACCGGCTGAAGCGGTTTTGCAGGCCGCTGCAACGGCCCTGTTGCCGAAACAATCGCAGGATGTCTGGACGGCTCTGACGGGGTTTCGCCTCAATGCCGAGATCGACCGGCAGGTCGCCGTCGACATTGGAAAGAGGCCTTATCTGGTTCAGGTGAATGGCGCTCAAACGACGGTCCGAATGGAAAACGGGGTTCTTTTCCATGATGGCGAGGCGTGGGAGTTCGGAACACCGCGGGCCGGGCATGCTGGTCATGGCGGAGGCCCCAGCGACGGCGCCATCATCGCGCCAATGCCGGGTATCATCATCGCCGTTTCCGTTGCCAAGGGTGACCTCGTCAAACGCGGCCAGCCGCTGATCGCCATCGAGGCCATGAAAATGGAGCAGGTGCTGCATGCGCCTTTCGATGGCACAGTTGCCGAACTGAAAGCCTGCCTGGGGAACCAGGTGGTCGAGGGCAGCCTGCTCGTCAGGATCGAGGGAGACGGATGATGGCCGGACGCTATTTCGAAGACTGGAAACTGGGCGACAGGATCTCTCACGAGATCCGGCGCACTGTGACCGAAACGGACAACCTGATGTTCACGCTGATGACCCACAATCCGCAGCCGCTGCATCTCGATGTCGAAGCGGCGAAGGCGAGCGAATTCGGCCAGATCCTCGTCAACGGCACCTTCACCTTTTCGCTGATGGTCGGCCTGTCGGTCGGCGATACCACGCTCGGCACACTGGTTGCCAATCTGGGCTACGAAAAGGTCGTCATGCCGAAGCCGGTCTTCATCGGCGACACGATGCGGGCAGAAACCGAGATCGCAGACCTCAGAGAAAGTCGATCACGCCCGACCGCTGGCATCGTCACCTTCCGGCATGAGCTCTTCAACCAGCGCAACGAGCTGGTCTGCCAGTGCCTGCGCTCCGCACTCGTCTCGCGGAGACCGCAATGAGGCTGCGCTCGCTGCTCTTCGTGCCGGGCGACAGACCCAATCGCATGGAGAAGGCACTCGGCTGCGGCGCCGATGCCCTGATCCTGGACCTCGAGGATTCCGTGACGCTGGACGCCAAGCCTGCGGCCCGGCGGGCGGCGGCGGACTTCCTCCGCCTGACCAAAGGCAGGATCCCGCTTCTCGTCCGTATCAACCCGCTCGACAGCGGCCTTCTGGACGATGATCTCGCAGCGATCCTTGAAGTGCCGCCGGACGGGCTGGTGCTGCCGAAGGCGGAGGGGGCTTCAACGGTAGAAGCCCTGAGCGCAAAAGCGCCCGGCATCCCCATCCTGCCGATCGCGACCGAGACACCGGCCGCGATCTTCCAGCTGGGCTCCTACACATCCGTCAGCGACCGGCTTGTCGGCCTGACCTGGGGCGCGGAAGACCTGCCGGCGGCCATCGGGGCGCTTGGCGCACGCGACGAGACGGGCCGCTACACCGCCCCTTACGAACTCGCCCGCTCCCTGACCTTGTTTGGCGCCCACGCGGCCGGCGTGGCTGCGATCGAGACCGTTTACCCCGCGCTTGCCGATGCGGACGGGCTTGCGGCCTATGCGCGGCGCGCCCGCTTCGACGGCTTCAATGGCATGATGGCGATCCATCCCGCGCAGGTGCCCGTCATCAACCAGGCATTCACGCCTTCCGCAAAGGAATTGGCCGAGGCCCAGGCGATCGTCGACGCATTTGCCGCCAATCCCAATTCAGGCGCGCTCCGTTTCGCTGGCCGAATGATCGACGCACCGCATCTCAAACAGGCGAAACGTCTGCTTGAATACACGGATGACAGGCCCTGAAATTGATTGCCACAAGCTCACCACCGAGGAGCTAAGCCAGCGGCTTCATCCAGACGTCATCTGAACGTGGCAAAGGACGAGGGAAACTCGGGAGCCCAAAGCCTTGCCGCGTCTTACTCTTTCCACCGTCACCAAGCGATTCGACGATTTTCAGGCTGTCGACGGCGTCTCGCTCACAATCCCCGACGGTGCATTTCTCGCCCTGCTCGGTCCTTCGGGCTCAGGCAAGACCACCGTGCTGCGGCTGATCGCGGGGCTGGAGGCGCCTGACGGGGGCGAAATTCGCTTCAACGAGACGATCGTCGCCGGTGATGGTACCTTCCTTCCTCCAGAGAAGCGTGGGATCGGCATGGTATTTCAGTCCTATGCGCTGTGGCCGACGATGACCGTGCGCGGCAACATCGAATTTGGCCTGAAGGTCGGCGGATTGAAACCCCGGGAACGCGCCGCACGGATCGAGGAGGTGCTGAAGGTCGTCGGCCTCGCGGGTCTCGGCGACAGACGCCCGCACGAGCTGTCCGGCGGACAGCGTCAGCGCGTGGCGCTGGCCCGCTCGCTTGCGACCCGACCAAATCTGATCCTCCTCGACGAGCCGCTCGCCAACCTCGACGCGCATCTACGCGAGGCGATGCTTGCCGAATTCCGTCGCATCCACAGCCTGACCGGCTCCACCTTCGTCTTCGTCACCCATGACCAGGACGAGGCCATGGCGGTCGCGACCCATGTAGCCGTCATGGACCACGGTCGGCTGGAGCAATTGGCAACGCCGGAGGAGCTCTACCGGAAGCCGGCCTCGCCGATGGTCGCCCGCTTCATCGGGCGCGGTCGCACACTGCCGGTCCGGGTGCTCAAATCGGAAGGCGGCCGGACCCGGGTGATGCTTGGCCAGCAACTTCTCGACATGCCGGGAAATGCACCCGTCGGCTATGGCTGGCTCTGCTTTCATGCCTCGGATCTCAAGCGCGTCAACGAGGGCGGACATCTGAAGACCGAACTCGTCGGCCAGGTCTTTCAGAACGGCAGCCTTCTCAGCCATTGCCTGCCGACCGAGATCGACGGCGACGTCGTCAGCCTGCCACTCGACGAGCGGATCGCGCCGGGCACGCCGATCGAACTTGTCATCACGGACGGCTGGGTGATCGGCGAAGGCGGGGGCACGCCCAGCAACGGCGATGTCACACGAAGATCATCGACCTGTCGTCCGGGCGTCATCTCGCTGCGCTAGGCGACAACTCCTGCCGCCCAAGGGCCGGCATTCGACAGTTTCCGGGCCTGCTCCGCCCCCTTCAATGAGGTTTCCATGTTTATCCGCACGCTCCTCACCACCACGACGATCCTTGCCGGTCTCGCCTTCACCGCACAGGCCCAGGACACGATCACCGTCTATACCTCGCAGCCGCAGGATCAGATGACCCAGGTCATCGAAGCCTTCAACGCCGACCACCCGGAAATCAAAGTGGAGCTCTTCCGCTCCGGCACCACCGAAGTCATGGCCAAGCTGCAGGCCGAATATGCCGCCGGCAATAGCCCCGCCGACGTCATTCTGATCGCCGACACTGTCGCGATGACCCAGCTGAAGAACGACGACCGCCTGCTCGCCTTCACCGACGCTGCGGTCGAGGGCATCGATCCTGCCTTCATCGATGCCGACAAGACTTTCTTCGGCACCAAGGTGATCACCACGGGCATCGTTTACAACACCGACCTCGTGAAGACGGCCCCGACGAGCTGGAACGACCTGCTCGCGGCTGACGCTGCCAAGAGCCTGATCATGCCGAGCCCGCTTTATTCGGGTGCCGCCGTCATCCATGTCGGCACCATGACGCAGCAACCGGAATTCGGCTGGGCATACTATGAGAAGCTGGCAGAGGCCGGCGCCGTTGCCGGTCAGGGCAATGGCACGGTCATCGAGGCCGTTGCGCGCGGCGAGAAGGCCTATGGCATCATTATCGAATACATGGCGCTCAATGCAAAGAAGAAGGGCTCGCCCGTCGACTTCGTCTTCCCGGCCGAAGGCGTGAGCTCGATCACCCAGCCGGTTGCCGTATTGAAGGGCTCGGATGCAGTGGACGCTGCCAAGACCTTCGTCGCCTGGCAGCTGTCGAAGACCGCGCAGGAACAGGCGACCGCCCAGGGTTACTTCCCGATCCTGCCCGGCGTCACCCAGCCCGAAGGCTATCCGGCTCTCACGACGCTGAAGATCCTACCTGCCGACAGCGACGCCATGCTGAAGGCCGACACCGAGAACAAGGAAAAGTTCGCCGAGCTCTTCGGCGGCTGATCCCGCCATGCGTAACACCGCCTGGGGCAAGACCCGAAAGGCTATGCCGGTTTGGGGAGGCGAGCATCTGCTCGTCTCCCTTCTCGTTCTCTACGTCGCCGCAACAACGCTCTGGCCGCTCGCCCGGCTGTTTGCCAGCGCCTTCCAGCCCGGCGAGGACGGTACACCGCTCGGGTTGATGCTTGCCACCTTGTCCAGTCGCTCGACGCTCAGGGCGCTTTGCGGCACGCTGCAGACGGCCCTTCTGTCTGTCGTCGTCTCGACGCTCATCGGCGTGGCGCTTGCCTTTGCCGTCAGCCTGCTCAAGCTCAGGACACGCGCAGCGCTGACCTTCCTCATCCTGATGCCGCTGATCGTGCCGTCGCAAACCATGGCGCTCGCCTGGATCGAACTCTTCGGCGCACAATCACCGATCCTCAAACCACTTGGCCTTGCCGCAGCGCCGGGTTCTACCAATCCACTCTATTCAGTGGGCGGAATAGCACTGGTGATGGGCATCGAGCACATGCCGCTCGTCTTCATCGCGGTGCGGGCCGCCTTGCGGGCTCTGCCATCCGACCTGATCGAGGCCGCGCGGATTCTCGGCATCCCGCCACGGCGTATCGGAACCGGCATCGTGCTCCCGATCGTCATGCCCTCGGTGCTGGCCGGCAGCCTGATCGCCTTTACCGCCGCGATCGGCAATTTCGGCGTGCCGGCACTGCTCGGCATTCCCGGCCGCATTTCTGTCCTGACGACTCTGATTTACCAGCGCCTCAACGGCTTTGGTCCGGCAGCGGCTGGCCAGGTGGCAACGCTGGCCCTCGTGCTCACCGCAATGGCGGCGATCGCGATCGTCATGCGCAATGTCGTTGCAACCCGTCTCGCCGTGCCATTGCCGGCGGGCGCCCCCTTCGTCGCGCGACGCAGCGCACCCGTGATCGAGATCCTGATCTGGATCCTTGTGCTGATCCTGTCTCTGGTCCCACTGGCGGCCCTCACGATGACCGCGTTCTTGCCGGCCATAGGCGTGGCATTCGGGCCAGATACGATCAGCCTCGATCAGTTCCACGCTGTCCTCGACAATCAGACTGTAAGACGCGCCTTTGCCAATTCGCTTTTGCTCGCGTTGATCACGGCTGCCATCTCAATGCTCGTCGCCGTGCCGCTGGCGTTTGTGTCCAGGCGGCGGCAGAACCCGGTATTGCGACTGCTGGACATCATCATCGAAGCTCCCTGGGTTGTTCCCGGAACAGTCGTCGCCCTTGGCATGATCCTCGCCTTCCTGAAGCCTCTGCCGCTTGTCGGGATCTCGATCTATGGAACGATGATGATCCTCGTCATCGCCTACTTGGCGCGCTTCCTGCCACTGGTCCTGCGGCCGGTTGCTGCCGCGGCACAGTCAGCCGATCCGTCGCTTGACGAAGTCGCCCGCGTGACAGGCGCCGGGCTGTTGCGCCGCATCCTGGCGATCTTCCTGCCGGGTGTATTGCCCGCCGCGGCGGCCGGCGCGATCCTCGTGGTGATGACGGCGTTGAACGAACTGACGCTCTCGGCCCTGCTCTGGTCGTCCGGCAACGAAACGATCGGGGTCATGATCTTTGCCCTGCAATACGAAGGCAACTCCACCGCAGCAGCCGCGGTCGCCGTCCTGTCGACGCTTCTGGTCCTCATCCTCGCCGCTATCGCCACGGCCGCCGCCCACCGTCTGCCGCGGGGCACTCTGCCCTGGGTCGATTGATCCAGACGGAGCGGCGATCGCGGTTTTGCTGCCCTAGTATTCAGAGTTTGTTCCCTTGGTGGGGCAATGGCACTCGACCGTTCCGCAGCTCCGACCGGAGATACAGATCCGTCATCACGGCGGTGAGAATCGAGGTCAGCGTCAGCGCCATGAAACCCGTGATGCTGACAAGGCCGGCGGAATAGGATGCGGCCGCAAGGACCAGCCCCGGTCCGCCCCGGGTATTCATGGCGATGCCAAAGCCTAAACTGGACCAGCTTGGCTGGCGCAGGAAACCTGTCGTGACGGCGACAGACCCGATCTTGATCGCGGAGGTCCAAAGCAGGAAGACGACGATCATCGCGAAATCGGGCGTTGTTGTCAGGTTGATGCTGAAACCGACGCAGATGAAATAGACCGGGGCGCTGAAAGTGCCGGCCAGTTTTTCCAGGCGATCGAGGCCCTCCGCGATATGGTCGCGAGCGGAACCGGCGACAAGCCCAGCGAGAACCATTCCGACGATCGGCTCGAGGCCAACCAGCATGGTAAAGGCAAGGGTGCCGCCCGCGACAGCGAGCGCGAAGAGAAAATCGAGCCAGCTGTTGCGCTGAAGCGCAGCCGCACCCCACCGAGCAAGCGGAATGCCGATACCGAGTGTCAGCCCTATGAGAGCGATCGCTCGCAGGATTTGCCAGCCGGCCGTGCCGATATCCGCCCCGCCACTCGAAGAAATCGAAAGGGCAATCGAGAAGATGATCCAGACCACAACGTCGACAATGCAGGCCGAAAGCAGAAGGCTTTTGCCAAAGCGAGACTTGAGCAAACCGTTACTCAGCAGGATCTTGGTCAGGAACGGAATGGACGTCACCATCGTGCCGAGGCTCAAGACCAGGAAATGTGCAAAACGGGTGTGTTCATCGGTATCGACGAACAACGGGTCAGGCGCGAACTTGGCTATGGCGGGGGCCGATAGCAGGGCGAGGAAGAATGCCAGGACGCAGCCTGTCACCAGACTGCCGACCTCCTTCGCGTGACTGCCAAGGCCCTCGAAACGCAGATTTGCACAGCTCGGCATCATGAAGAAAAACAGAGCGACGAATTGGATCGCAACGAAGCTGTCGTTTTGTTTCGTCAACAGCGCCATGCTGTCCGGGAAGAAGGTACCGCAGACCGTTTTCACCAGGAACCCGGCACATATGTAGAGCAGGAAATCCGGTAGCAATGCCGACTGCGGGCCCTTGAGAAACATCCGGCACAGGCCCCAGCAAAGCGCGATCGCAGGCAGCATGATCGCGAAGGCATGTAGGTACTCCGGGGTCTCTGGCACGGCGGCCTCCATCGATACTGAATAGAGAACAACAGGCATTGGAAAATCGTCTCCCGACCGCTCCGATCGAAAGCCATCCTGGGTGCGGGCAATTCCAGCAAAAATGGCGGGCCGTCTTGCGTGCGGAACTGGAGAAACTGGGGCCGGAGCGTCATGCTATAGTGATGCGTTGAAGTCTGCCGG
Organism: Rhizobium sp. AAP116; assembly: GCF_001295785.1. NCBI lineage: Bacteria > Pseudomonadati > Pseudomonadota > Alphaproteobacteria > Hyphomicrobiales > Rhizobiaceae > Rhizobium > Rhizobium sp. AAP116. The sequence continues at coordinate 113,055 of NZ_LJIB01000002.1, read as the reverse complement.
CGGTCTGCTCATGCATGGTTCGTCATGTGTGGGCCAATGGCGTAAGGTCGATCTCGATCGACGTAAAAATCCTGTCCGCAAGAGTGAGTGCATCGTCCAGGCTGTTGCCCTTCGTCCCCAGGAACCCGAGCACATCATTACCCAGCGGTGGCCGGTAGACCGTGCCGCCAGGTTTCGGAACGACCTGGAAGTTTATGACACCCGGCATGTTTCGCACACCCGGAGGAACGGACAGCTTCTCGACATGACCTTCGTCACACAACATGGTCAGGGCAATCGAGACCTCACCCGTCGGCTTTAGCGGCGGGACGTCCACACTTCGTCCCTCCGCCACCGTCAGGGCGGCACTGACGGGGCAGTAACCGTAGGATGCCTCAGAGGTGTATTGGATCGAGCCGCCCCCCGGACGGGCCGCTATCTCGAGAATGTAGGGGCTTCCGTGATGGAAGCGGACCTCGGCATGCAGAACGCCGAGACCGATACCCTGCGATATGGCGCCAAGCCGGATCGCCTCACGCACCAACTCAATCTGATTTGCCGAAAGAGCCGTCGGCATCTTGTAGAGATCGGCGTCGAAGGTTTCGGAATCGATCGACAGTCGGTCGGCGATGGCGCCGAGCTGGAGAGTGTCCCCCTCGATGACGGCTTCGACTGCATGTTCCGATCCGTCGAGAAAGCTTTCGACCAGAAGAGTGCAAGGTCCGATATCCTCGGATTTGGCCTCGAACCGGCTGAACGAGGCGGATTTGCTTCCCTCCATCGCCGCGGCGAAACGGTTCTCCATCTCCGCTGGACCGGAAATCTTGTAAACATGCTGGGCTAGGGCGCCGAGCGTCGGCTTGAGGATGACCGGGTATCCGATCTCCTTGGCGGCGACCAGAGAATCCTCCAGCGTATCGCAGCGGGCAAATTGCGGATGGGGTGCCCCGCCGGCCTGATGTGCAAGACGCATGAACCATTTGTTGCGGCTGTTTTGCGCAGCCTTCAGGCCCAGACCAGGCAACTGAAGCGCCTCGGCAATGCTTGCGGTGGCGATTACGGATGCCTCGTCTGTCGTCATGACCGCGTCGAAGCCGACCTCGCGGTGCCATTCTTCCGCAGCCTTGCGCAAATCGTCCAGAAACTTGCTCGGCACGCGCCTGATATCGGCAAAGCTGTAGGGATCGACCGCTTCGCTGCTCGTGAGATAAAAGATCGCATAGCCGTGCCTTCGCAGGATATCAAAGCGGGGATAGTTGCCGGCCCCGCGGGCGTGAACCTCGACGATCAGTAGTCTTCTTTCCTCTGTGCTCATTTCCTGGGCCTCCTGCCGAAATGAAGTGTTTTGATCTGGTCGTGCATGTAGATGCCCACCACGCTGAGCAAGATCATGGCTCCCCCGAAAGCCAGTTCCGGCGTCAGGACTTCACCAAGCAGGAAGACGGAAAGGAGCACCCCGTTGAGGGGCACGATCAGCGTCATCGGAAGCACGGTCCCGACCGGATATTTTTGCAGCAGGTAATACCAGAACCCGTAAGCGAAAACGCCCGACAGTGCAGAAGTGTAGAGAAGCGCGAGGATGGAATTCAGGGGTATCTGCGCGATCGCCACCCATTGGTTTCCCTCGAAGATATAGGACAGCAGGAACATCTGCGGCGCGGCCAGCAGGTTGACCCAGGTGTTGATCGTGAAACCCGGCATGCCCTTTACTTTTTTCACCATGATCTGGGCATAGGCGAAGATGAAAGCTGCAATCACCACCGATACGAGGGCAAGCGACACGGAGAACTCTGCCTTCTGCCACAGGGTCACCGTCAACCCAGCGATCGCAAGAAGGATGCAGGTGAAGCGCAGATAGCTGAACTGCTCCCCGAACAGCAGAATCCCCAGGATCACCCCGAAGAGGACATTGAGCTGGTAGACGATCGTCGAGGCGCCGGCGCCGGCGCCACGGATGCCATACATCAGGAAGGCGAAGTGAATGGTTCCGAGAACGAGTGAGATGATCAGCAGATAGGAAAGGTTCTTTCCTGGCATCCTGAGGAATGGCAATCCGCAGATGCCGGCAATGAGGAAACGCCAGCCGCAAAAGAACAGGACGTCGATACCATTCAGCCCGATCTTGGTCGCCACGAAGTTGCCGGACCACAGTGCCAGCACGACGAGAAGCGCCAAAGTGTCCAATGGTGATAGAGCTTTCATGTCAGGCTCCACAAAAAATGTGAGAAGACGAAAGGCCTGGATATTCAATGCATCTGCTGCGGCTCGAGAAGCCGGTGGTGGACGGCGACAAGGCCGCTTGGCGTATGATCGAGAATCGCGAAATCGACGATGCCGTCATATTCGTGAGGATGACGGCCAACGGCTCCGACGGAGATGTGGAGAAGCCCGCTCTCCATAACGCGGACGAAGGGCGTATGCAGGTGTCCCGTGACGAGGCAATACATGTGGCGACCGTCCAGGTGCGCATCGACATCGTCGGTCCGCATGTCCAGCGTCAGGCCGATGCGGTTGTCGCGCGGCGATGCGTGGCAAGCGAGGCACGTCCGATTGCTCATGACGAATGTCTGCGTATTGGGCATTGCGCCCAGAAATGCCAGATGCGCCGCACTTAGACACGATTTGAAGGAAAGCATATGGGACCGGGTTCGCTGGTCTTCAGCGTCTGCAGGGTCCCAGCGCTCCAGCCAGCCGTTGAGGAAAAACGCGTCGGTATTTCCACACACAGCTCCGGTGAGCGGCATGGACATGATCCGATCAAGCAGCATGACGAGCTCGGAAGCGCTGCGGTCGCAGAAATGCGTCCAGACCAGGTCGCCGAGAAGCAAGGGAGGACGCCGGATATTCAAGGTCGCGAGGCGATCGAGCACGGCCTCGAAGCCCATGCGGTTGCCGTGGATGTCTGCCAGAACGGGCAAAGCTTCGCTGGAATACGGCTCACGCATTGAGCGCCTCCTGCGGAATGCGGCAGCCCATGAATGCGGCCGCAACATCCTTGGCCATGATCGCTGACGCTGTCGGTCGCTGCCGCTCGGCGCTGAGATCGATGACGATCCCCTCCAGACGAGGATCGAGGCAATGGCTGCCGTGTTCCCCCGTCTTCCGGCTCGGTCCCCAACGAGCATCCGTGATCGTCGCCTTGGCTTGCTGGCAGTGACCGGGCCGCAGATGCCCGAGGAGGTCGAAGCCTTCCAGTACATCGCCACCGGTCGGCAGAATGTCAGGCACTCCTCCCGGTGCATCGGCAAGGTCGCTGCAAAGATCGGCCACGATCGCCCGCCGAGAAACACCCGCGCGATCGGCGGCGGCAGGATTGATCCAGAGCGCCCCCGTCTCTGCCGGGTGATAGAAGCAGATCGAACGTTCAACATCGATCTTGAGATCCGGCGTGCTGGCGAGGTACCCTCTTTGCGCAAGTACCGTGTTGGGAAATATGATCGTATCCAGCGATGCCATTCCGTGATCCGAGCACACGATGACACGGTCCTTCGGACGCGCTACCGCCTGAAGTCGCGATAGGAAGACATCGAAGCGTTCAAGCATCGTCAAAACCAGTTCATCGACGATCGCTTCGCGCTCGGCAGACCAGAACAGGCAGGCAGGATCGAGATAGCCAGCGAATTCATGCAGCATGATATCGAGGGCAGGCTGGTATCCGATGACAAGCTGGCTGTCGGCCTGCTCGACGCTATCCAGAAACTCATCGAGATAGCGGAGGGACATCTGGATCAAACAGGCTGTGAAAACACGTTCGGCGGTGCCGTCGCCGCCGTCGGCGAGACGCGGTCCCAGTTTTCCTTCGCGATAGAGCGTGTTGGGCGCGGATGCGAGCAAAGGCGGCGCGTGCCGTAGCCGCTCAACCGTACGCTCGATGTCATTGCCATGCAGCCGCGGGCGCCATGCGCCCAGTTCGATATCGACGGCCTGATCCTGCAGCGACCAGGAACCGGCGGTCAGCCGAGCATCTCCGTCGATCGCCTCATAGTGCCATAACTCCTTGGGGCTGAGCGACGAGGGCGAGGCCAAGGCTGGCGCGCGCAGCGGAGGCACGAAGCCGTAGCTGACATAGCGCGCGCGATCTCCCAGTCTCTCAGGCGACACGAAAGGAACATGGCACAGCCGAACTGCATGGCCGGCTTCGGCATAGAAATCCCAGATCCAGCGGACATGCGTCGGTCGAACCGAAAAGGCCTCCTTCACCGCGATTGGATGTGCCCCGTCCGGATCCGGCAGATGAAAACCGACGATGCCGGTCCCCAGCGGCTCGACGCCGCTCCAGAGCGTCGACAAGGAGGGCGGCGTCTGACAATTGGGCGAAACGGGCAGTAGCCTGCTGATGCAATCCTGCCTCCAGAGCTGTTGCAACATCGGAAGGCGCGCGGCTACCCTAGGGCTCTCGACATATCGCTCGACCAGCCAGTGCGGAAATCCGTCAATCAGCATCCAGAGAAGGCGTGGCAGATCCGTCATGACGATAGCTCCCGGATAGGGGAGGCAACCGGTCCAAGCACCGAGTACCAAGGAACCTCCATGAGGCGATGCAGCAATGTGTCGTCGAGAACGCGTTCGCGGCGCATGATGTCGTCGAAAAGACCATGCCAACGCCCTGGGGTGAATTCGAACGGAAATTCGACATTGTCCCGAAGAACTTCAAGAGACTGTTCGTCCGGCCGGAGTTGCCGCACCTCAAGTCTGGAGTTGCCAATATCGGGGAAAAGAACTGCGCGGACATTTCCGCATGCTCTGCGGGGCTTGCCCGGCAGGGCGGCACGAAACACATGCGGCTCGATGAGTTCCTTGTGGTTGTCCGGCTTCTCGCAGCCGTCTTCCCAGAAGAAATCGACCCCACATGCTGCGGCAAAGACGGGATATGTCCGCAAGGATCCGATGCCTATGTGCGGATAGTCCGGCCAGGCGCGTATCCTCAGGCCGCCAGTTGTGGAATCGATCAGAACCTTGTCGCCAGACAGATAGTCGAAGGCCTCGTTCAGCAACAACCGCAGCAAGGTCGTCGTCTTGCCAGCGCCCTTGTGGCCGAGGACGAGCACGGCTTCCCCGTTTACCATCGCAGCGCTCGCGTGAAGAAGTATGGTTCCTCTCGATTCCTCGATGATAAGGCATGTGTATCGTATCAATTCTACCAGATGCACGAAGGATTCTTCGGAAACATAGGCAGTTATATGTCGGGTATGCCTGTCGATCCGGTAGGCTGTTCTTTTGCTTGCATCATGAACAACAATGACATTCTCGTCCCAAACGGAAACCTCTGCCTTCAGGTTGAACATGTCGGCGGTACTGCGGCGGATAAGCAGGTCGCTTAAAACGACGTTTTTCCATGTTTCGGGAAAGCTCTCATAGGGTTCGAAACCTATGGAAAAATCGAAATGCGGGTGGTCACCGGCAATCTGAAATGATGGAGCCAGAAAGTCCGCCAGTCTGGCGGCAATGCCCGCACTGTTTTCGCAGTGTTGGAAAGCTATGCAGACGTTGCCGTTTTCAAGCAAAAACTGCGTCTGACTGTCAGGCAGTGAGGTCGGCAGCATGATGTGTCTTCCGATTGAGGGAGTGAACCAAAGCCGGCAATGAGGCAATCGTAGACAGGAGAAATGTCGGCTGTCCGGCCGACGCTGAATTGTAAGGGGTTGTGCCCTTGCCCGTCGCGACAAGAACCGAGCGCATTCCGCAGTGCTCGGCCCCCCTGATGTCGGTCAGCATATCATCGCCGACGACGAGGACGTCGCCAGCTCCCCATCCGACAGTTCTCAGCGCCTCGTTGAAAAATGTCGCACTGGGCTTGCCGGTCACAGTCGCCTTGCGTCCGATTGCGGCCTCCAGGCCAGCAATGAAAGCGCCGGCATCGAGGTATCGACCCCTCTCATCGACGGAGTACATCGTCCGGTGCGGAACGACGAAATCCGCGCCTTGCGAAAGCATGAGATAGGCTTCGTTCATCGCCGCATAGGAAAAGCCATGTCTGACATCCGTCACGACCACGGTATCTGGGTTGCGCGTAGTCTGGCTGCATTGATCGAAGAGATGCCGAACGCTGTCAGGAACCAGCAGCCAGACAGTGCGGTCCACGTCCCTCGCCAGCAACGAGGCACAGGCGGTGACGGAAGTCTCTATTTCCTCTGCTTGAATGTCGAAGCCATGCTGCGACAGCCTGGCTGCCAGAGCGTCTGGCGCGAGGCTGCTGATATTGGTCAAGAACCGAAGCGCGATGCCGGCTGCGCGCAGCTCTGATATCGCCTCTACCGAGCCGGGAATTGCGCTGCCGCCGAACATCAACGTGCCGTCGATGTCGCAAAGGATGGCTCGAACCGGGACCGACATCCGCGCGCCCTCAAACCGGCTGAAGCGTTGACGTAACGGCGCCACGCTCGCGAACGCCGGCGGTGAGCCGGTCGAGCAGGCCGTCGATCTGCGTCTGCAGTTTCGCCAGATCCGCCGTATTGGACAGGACGTAGTCGGCGCGCATTCTGCGCACTTGCGCGTCGAGCGGCGAATGTTCGATCAGCCGCAGATCAGCGCGGCCGATCATACGGTCTCTCAACACTCCCTCCGGTGCAAAGATCCGGATGAGCCGGAAGCCCTGGCGACGGAGTGCTGGCCAGTCGACTGCGTCGTCGCGCAAATCGTCGTTGAGGATGACGTCATCCGTGCAGTCGGCGAGGCGCAGGGTGAGGTTATCCACGAGGCTGGTCGGCGACAGGTCGCGCAGGCCACGGGCAATCTGTTCCATCAAAGGGTGGTCTTGCGCATCATAAGCGACCACCTGCCCGGCCGCCTGATAATACATCTGCTTGATATCATAGAGAGGCTTGGCAAGCTTATGCACGCTGCAGGACAAACCGCGCGCCTGAAGCGCCGTCTGGAGAAGCCGCGCCGTCGTGCTTTTGCCCGCCCCGCTCGGACCGATCAGCGCAAGCCGGATCTGATGGACGCCGGATTTCGTCATCGCGACATCCCCCGTCCTTGGCCGGCCAGCTCTTTCGACGCCATGTAGTCCTTGAGGAAGCTGAGCTTGGAGTAATTGGTCTTTTCGTAAGGCAGGCCAATCTCGGCGAGGAAGCTCTCCATCGCCTGCCCGATGCGCTCGAAGTCCCGATAGATCAGGTCGTCATCGGGAACGCCTCGGCTCTTGTGATACTCGATCTCGCATTGCTGCAGCCGGCCCTGCGGCGAGCTATCGTTATAGACCCGGCTGTCCTCGAAGTTCAGAAAGAAGATGTTGCCGGTGTCATTGGCTTCGCAGGCGATGTCCAATCGCGTACGGCGCCAATCGGGGCAACTTGCCAGTGGCAGATCGAAGTAGCTGGCAAGGCTCTCCTCGGGCGTGCCTTGCACATAGAGGTTATGGTAGTTCCGCTCCCATCGTTCGAGCGTATCTTCATGGAAGAGCTTCTTCTTGAACGTGACCGTCCGCTCGTCCCAGTTGGCACGCTTTTTCTTGCTCCAGTACATGATGGAGACATAACCGCCGACGCCCTCCGCATTGGGTAGGATCTCGCAGAGATTGTTGTCGTAGCTCCAGTGCTGGATCTCATCACCGAGCTGCGGCATGAAACCTTCGATCTCCCCACGATCGAGCTTCTCGTAGAACAGCCTGTTGATACTGTAGAAGTTATAGGGGGTACGGATGTTGAACTTGAATTCGAGCTCGGTGTCCGGCAGCCCCTTGTAATAGAGGCATTCGTAATTGCACAGCCGCAGATGCTCCTGGTCGCACAGGGCAAACAGCGCGCCGACGAGATCCTGGTCGGGTATCGTCACTGACAGCGGCGGCACGCCGAGAAAATGGCTCTTGTGCACCTCGACGCGGGTTAGCAGGTGGGTGATTGTCACCATCGGCCCGACGAGCTCCGCAATGGCGAGCGGCACGCCATCGCCCGAAAGGTTCTGCGCGACGTGGACGCCGTCCGCCTCTTGGAGCCCGTCACGATAGATCGCGACCCGGGCAAGTTGCCCCCTGAGGTCGGCTGCAATAGACGCGCCCACCTGAAGTCGGTCGGGGACTGCGCAGAACACCAATATGCGCTCGCTCCGATCGAGAGGTTCAGCATGACGGATTTTCCAACTGCCAAAAATGACGATGCGCATGGTCTTCACGCCCCTGTTCAAGCTGCCCGTGAAAGGAAATGCCCTCTGACGAAATCGAGTTTCGAGTAGAGATTTCGCTCGAAGCTGACTCCGTGCTCGACGAGAAATGCTTCCGCATGCGCGGCGATCAGTTCGAATTCCTCATAGACGTCGCTCAGGTCGAAAAGCGTCCTTGACCGGCAATATTCGACTTCGCACTGGGACATGACCGACTGCTCGTCACCGACGATGCGGCAGATATCGAAGTAGATGCCGAAAATATGCCCCGTCTTCAGCGATTCCATATGGACGTCGAAGCGCTTGCGCCGGAATGCCGACAGACGTCTGGTCCGACCGCTCGTCATCGTCTTGACGTGACGCTCGATATCCTCAAAGGCGATCGCCTGATTGCCGATGATGGTTTCCTTGCGTAGCTCGGCGTTCTCGACGAACCATTTCCGCTTGATCGTCATCTTGCCGTCAGACTGGGGAATGAAGGAAATGTACCCGGCCTCCGACGGCGGCCCAAGCACCTCGAACACATGGGATTCGTAGTCGTAGACTTGGAATTCCATGCCCAGTTCCGGCACGAAGCCGGGAAAGCTGCCGGACAATATGCGCTGGTAGAGCTCTTGCGTCAGCCTCCACGTGTCGGGAATGCCGGCGAAGGTGAGCTTGCGCTCGAGCTCGAATTCCGCTTGCCACCGGCTGAATCCGCTGTTGTCGTTGAAGAGTTCGTGGCGGCGCAGAAGCCGGGCCCGCGTCTCGCCGAGAGCAACGTCGAGGTCGACATACCGGAGCGGCCGTTCGCCGCTCTCGTGGTCCGCGAAGCGCAAGTAAAGTCCGCCGGCGTAACCGATTTCGGCAAAGTGATAGAGCGACGCGCGATTGCCATGATCGACCAGTATGATGAAGGGAACGAGGTCCACTGCCGCAGCCCCAGGCTTGTCGGCGGCGTCGCCCCGCGACATCGACATCCACCCCTGCAATGTCTCATTGCTGCGCAACCGGACGTGGCGCTGTTCCTCGGAAAAATAGAGGAAATCATAAGCGAAGGGATCAATCGCAAGCGCTTCTTTGCCGGGCGCAAGGAGGTCGGTAACAGTGATCTGGCCGGGACGGACGAACATGCCGTTCTCGCCGACCGTCGTCGCCTGCACCTGACCTTTCAGGATGAGCGAGGGCGGCGAATGCTCGTCTTTCGGGGCAAGATGTTCGCCCGGCTCGAAGAGATAGATAAAGACATCATGCGGGTCGTTCCCATCACGCGTATGCATGTTCATCACCATCTGTTTCGGAGGAGTTGACAGGGACGTGTCCCAGATCGGCCGCGCCTTCGCCGGGAGAGGAAATGACAATGCTGTCGCCGATATCGATCAACAGCGAGTTCTTCGCCCGCGCGTATGCGTAAAGTTCAGGGGCCTGCGCCGCGGGGAGGCCCTTCTCGCGGATCAATATCGACAGATGCGACAGCACTGCGGCTCGCTCGAACACGAAGCCGCTGACCAGCGGCAGCAGGGGGGCAAGCGCCGCCAGGGGGCGCCTGCAGACAACAATCGGCGCAACCGGATAACTGCCGATGCGCGCCAGCAGCCGGGCAAGAACCGGGCCCATCTCGCTCGCATCGGGAATATCCGTCAGGCTGACAGAGGGCGCGATGCTCAGGATCTCCAGATCGCGGTCGTCATCGAGCACGAGCGTCGGAGCGAAGGCGTAACCGCGCGAAATCGCAGTGCCCTCGACGGCCCCTGCAAACATCGATTGGGCCGACAGGACCGAAAAGTCGAGCGGATAGACGCAACTGCCACTCATCACCCACTCGATCTGCACGGGGCCGATTTCGCGATGGGCGGCAAGCGTCGCGTCGTAGAGCTGACCTACCGCGACCTGAGGCAGGTCGTCGTCTTCGTCACCAGGGCCTGCCAGGCGGAAAACGCGGGTTTCGGCGGTGCCGCGGTTGATAGCAAGCAGGCCATCGCTCGACCACTCGCCGACGACAGCGTCCTGCATATCCGCCACATGGGTGATGATGCCGACATCACCCCGGATGAAGTCCCGGACGACGATCGTGTGCAGTCGTAGCGGGTCGCTCATCAGCATCCGCAACTCGTCTGCAAGCCCGTCGCGGGGCAGAATGATCTGCCGGAAGCTTGCGCTGAAATCCAGAATGACTTCGTCACTGCCAAAGGCGCCGACCACTTCGCTCGAAAAAGCGGATAGCTCGATGCCGCCTCGGTTCAGCTTCAGCACCAAGGCGGTCGCGACCCCAAGATGGTGGCGTCTCGCGAACTCCGCGATCCGCATTCTCTTGTCCCGGAAATAGGAGATAAAATCCGGCAGTGGGCGCATCTGCTCAAGCACGGCACCGTCCTGACCGTAGAGATCGACGACGACCAACATGGGTTCGCTTGAAGCCTCAATGCGATCGATGCTGGTGATCGGCCGCGCCTGCAGCAGCCAGACGGTCTGTCCGTCCCATGCCCATTCGATGTCGACCGGCCCCAATTGCTGCTCAACGCGGCGCAACAGGGGTAACACGGCATCCAGAATGATCTTGTGGTCCGCCTGATCGGCGACCGTGCATCCATCCGGCCGGCCTCTGTCGATCGCGTAGCGGTCCCCGGCCCTTTGTCCAGACACCAGGCTGTCGCCGCGGCCACTGACGATCTCGACGAGGATGGTGTCCGCTCCCGTCACGGGATTGCGGGAAAAGGCCACGCCGGCATGGGTCGCAGGTACCATGCGCTGAATGATGACATTCATTGGGTTGCTATCATCGAGCAGGCCGGCATGAATGCGTTCGGTGATGACGGTACGGGAATAGGCCGACAGCCAAACCGCTCGGATGGCATCCAGCATGTCCGCCGAGCCACGAATGTCGAGAAAGGTCTCGTAGAGGCCCGCAAAGCTTCTCGAGCTGCTGTCCTCGATCGTATTGGCAGACCGCACGGCAAATGCTCCGGCCGAGCCATCCTCGCCAAAGCACAGGCTCAGAAGGTCGACAAGTTTGCGGCGGGCGTCGTCCGCGGGTGCCAGCGCCTCGGTGAGGTTCCGTAGTTCGCGCAGATCGTCGGCAAGGAAGGCGCCCGATGTAAGCGCGATGCGGCACAGAATTTTACCGGCAGCGTCGGAAATCGCATTGAAGTTGCAAAACAGGAGAGACAGTTCCTTTTCCCCGAGGCAAAGGCATGGAGGAACAGAAACCTCGGTCTTGAGCCGATCGAGATTGTGAAACTTGCTTGGCAGAGCGACGACATTCATCGGACCGCCTCCGAATCCGCCGGGAGCAAGGGGGCGGGTGGGAGCTCGTTGTAGACGTGCTGAGACATCTTCTCGTCGAAATCGACGAAGATCCGAGAGGCCATTGCCCCCGTCGCCCCTTGGTACTTGCCGTTGTAGAGTTCGACATGCCCCTGGGTGTGCCAGAACATCATCTGGCCGATGCACATGCCGGCGTAGACGCGAATGGGATGGATGGCGAACAGCTGAATGGTCCACTGGCCGATGAAGCCAATATCGCCGAGCGAAGCGGACAGGTTGATGAACATGCCGAGCCGGGCGACCGAAGAGCGGGCCGCATAGGTCGGTACGAAATGATTGCTGCCGAGCTTCTCCATGGTGGTGGCCAGGTAGAGACGCCGCGGATGCAGCACATAACCTTTGGGGCCGATCTTCACGACGCTCGTCTTGTTTTCCTTACGCACGTCGATGACGCCTTCGTCATAGACCTTCATCTCATGATGAAGCCGGAAGTTGTAGCTGTTCGGATTGACGTTCTCCGGAAGAAAAGGCGCGATGACGATTTCGCCGGAGGCGACGCGGTTCACAATCTCAGGGCCGGTGAGTATCATCTTGGATCCAATCCGATACGCGAAGGGACGACAGTCTTCGAATTCAGGTACCTGCCTTCATAGGCGCGGTGGCTGCCGGCATTTCGCCAGAAGCAGACCTTACCGATCGGCATGCCGCTGTAGACGACGAGGGGGTGGGCGACGATGATCTCGAGCGTCCAACTGATGACCGCGCCGACATGCCCGAGCGGCGCGCTTGTCTGGATGAACATTCCGCACAGGGCCGTCGACAGATTGGCATAGAGCTCGGACGCATAGGCCTTGCCGCCAATGATCTCTTGCGTGTGCCCAAGATAAAACCGTTCCGGATAGAGGATCAGCCCCTCCTCAGGAATGTCGCGCCGAGTGGTCGCGTTTTCCGCCCGGGCGTCGACGAGGATCGTGTCATATTCAACGATCGTCGGCCCAAGATGCACGCAATACGAGTTCTGCTCCACGAACTGGTCGGAATAGGGTGATATCAGAATATCGCCGCCTATCATCTCACTCTTGATAGCATCACCTGTCAGTATCATTTGCGAAAATCTCCAGAACACCCGCAAACAATATTCGCTTTGCGGATCAACACGACGGAAATGTAAATGATAATGCTTGCAACTTCAGTCTAGGCTGCCGGATATGCTCCAACGAAACAGCGAGTATTCAGATTGAACTACACAACTTTTATTTAGTCAACCAAAGGTAGCTGAATTGTGAAAAAAATATGAAAACGCGAATTGGCGGTTGACAAACGCAAAACAACGCAACCATGATGAGAAAAATATCCATACAGCACTCAAAACGTTTATTTTGAATGCCGCCAGGCGAACGCGACTTGGCCGCCTGATAGCTGTTGCATTGATCCGAATTCAGCCAAAAAATGGAGAGCAATCATGCTTTGCGCAATAATCGCGTGTTTCGCGGCGTTGTGTATCCAAGCGGTAGATCTGTTCTATCACAGGTTCGATTTTGCGACGCTCCCCGCGCCTGCCCAGTCGGCCGATGCCGTCCGACACTACCGGCGCCAGTTCCGGGCACTGACAAGCAAGCGGTATGACAATATCCTCGCCCCGCTCATCTACGTTCGTGTTTTCCTCTGGATACTGGCCGCGAACATCGTCTTCCATGAAGTCGACAATCTCCTTGTCGATGTCCTCATGGTACTGTTCGTGGCCGGACGGTTCAGATCGCTGCAGGAGATTGGGCACCATGCGGCGCATGGTTCGCTATGCCCGAACCACAAGTTCGGTGAGGTCATCACCAACCTGCTTTACCAGTTTCCAGCTTTCATGCCGGAGATACGCGCCCGCCATCACATCCATGTCGTCACCCACCACCGATCCGTGAACATGCCCCACGATCCCGATCTAAGGGAGCTTGCCGACAAGGGCTTCACGCCCGGCATCGGCGAGGCCGCCTTCTGGCTCGGCTTTTTGCATCCGCTGACACCAGCAGGCCTCCTTGCGAGGTTGAAGGAATGCGCGGGCTATCTCGTGGAAGATTTCGGCCGGCCGGCTTTCTACCTGCGGATCATCTGCGTCCTCGCGGTCGTCTCGGTCTATGTCAGCATCGGCTGGTACGCCGAACTGTTCTGGCTATACATCGCCCAGGTCCTGGTCATCTATCCGCTCTTCTACTGGATCGCCCATGTCTCCCTGCATCGCTGGTTCGCGGAATGCGCAGACGATATCCCTTATCACCAGCGGGAGATCGAACTGGGACGGCCCACGGATTTTCCGGGACTGAGTGGTGCAATCATCCGCAACAACCTGTTTCCGTTCGGGGACTCCTACCACCTCGCGCACTCCCTATTTCCGGCGGTCAGATGGAACTACCTGGCCGGCGTGGATCGCCTGATGCGGCGCGCTTCGCCTGAATACGAGCGTCATGCGAGCAGTGGGCTTGTCTTCAGCACGAAGGGACGTCCCTCCGCTATTTCTGAACTGCGCGAACGCATGGTCAAAGGGCGAGCCGGAAGTGCATCACTAAGCGGCCAGACCGTATAGCCGCCTCGCGAGCGGGATCGATCGTCGCGGTATTGGCTCCGCAACCGGTCGTTTCCTAGCGCCAGACTGCCGCCTTACCGTACTCCCATGGCTCAGGAGCCTGAGATGGCCCATTTGAACATCAACCTCCCTCTGATCCGGAACAACATAGACACCGTCATCAACCATTGCCAAAATCACGGGATCAGTGTCGTTGGGGTCGTAAAACCCTGCCAGGACTTCGATCCCATCGTCGACCTCTATGACCAGTCGAGCCTGGCATGCCTGGGAATTTCCAAGGTCCACGCTGCCAAGCGGCTCGCCGGCGCGATCCACAAGCCCTTGATGCTGACCTGCGTTCCGCGACCCGACCTGGCCGATGATGTCGTCAGATATTGCGACATCAGCCTCAATTCCGAGATGGACACGATTACGCAACTTGCGGAAGCCGCCCGTTGTCAGCAGACCAGACACAGCGTGCTTCTGATGGTGGAGGTCGGAGATCTGCGTGAAGGCGTGCTACCCGAAGACGTGCTGCCGATGGTCTCCCGGATTCGCGCCCTTGAGGATTGGGGGATACGATTTGCAGGGATCGGCGCCAACTACGGCTGCGTGAACGGCGTCCTGCCAAACTTCGAAAATATCGGGTTGATCGATGGGTTGGCGAGGCAGATGAGCGAAGGCCTCGGCATCACTCCGGATATCGTCTCGCTCGGTGGATCCGTCGTGCTGGACTGGCTGGACAGGCACGGCCTACCCCCCTCTGTAAACCAGATCCGGGTCGGCGAACCCCTTCTGCTGGGAACGCTCTCGGGCGCGCAGAAGATCTACACGCCCCTGCACGACGACGCGCTGGATTTCGAAGCGGTGATCGTCGAATTGAAATCCAAGCCATCGTTTCCGGCGGGGGAGAAAACAGGGGATGCCTTCGGCGTCTGCCGTGAACCTGAGGACCGCGGCATCCGGACGCGAGCCATTCTAGATTTCGGCGTCGTCGATACCGATCCCGCGTCCTTGATCTCAACTGTGCCTGGACTTTCGATCATCACCAGCAACTCCGACTATACGGTCGTCGACATCACGGAATGCAATTTTCCCTATCACGTCGGAGACCGCATAAGGTTCAAGCTTACCTACAAGTCTATGTTGCAATGTTTCACCAGCGTGCAACTGACCAAAAACGTTCGAGAATGCGAAGCGACTGCTGACATCTGCCTCAACTGTGGCGGACACGGACCCGGGTGCAGATCTGGGCAACTCAGCATGAACTTCACTGATGCTCCCCCGCCAATTCCAGTATCCACCGCCCAATGAGAGCCTGGAAAGGCGGCGGCGTTTCATCGTCTTGGGCTCTACGAACGACAGGCAGGGTTACACAACCCGGTTTCCGGCGATCCTTTAAGAGCCCTCCCCGCCTGAACCGAGCCCACTCACTCATGATTCAACATGCAACTTACGAGATTTTTAACGCAGCGAATTCCGCTGAGATTGCAATCGCGCCGTCAGGAGAACGCCTGAATGTTGAAGAAAGCCGTTTCATCGAATCTGGAATATCTGACCGATACAACCTTTTCAGACTACTACCGTGCCGCGGCGTCAACGTTCCCCGGTCTATGCAGCCTTCTGGATGAGGCCGCGATTACAGGCGACAGGCTCGACGACTATGTGCGTGTCATGAATTCACTCTCCTGGGAGTTCGAAGATCTGGCAGATGGTGGCAGGGGCGCTGCCTATAACATCGCGCAGAAGGTGGTCGGCAATCGCCAAGAGGGGATGGTCGCTCTGCTGAAGTGCTTTTCGTCTACTTTCAGCGACATGCCGGATACCGACACCAGAATTCTTGATGTGCTTGGCGGAGACGGGACGATTGCCCGGTTTGTTGCGAGCATTGATGGGCCAAGGCCGGCGATCTTCACCGCCGATCTATCGCGCTTCATGGTGGATGCCTGCATGAAGCACGGGCTGCCATGCGTGCGTCAGTCGGCTACTCGGAGCCTGTTCAAAAACAATTCTCTCGATGGTGTCTTGATCGCATACGGCAGCCATCATTTGGATGAGGATGACCGCCAACTGGCGATCTCGGAAGCCTATCGGACGTTGAAGCCCGGCGGACGTTTGGTCCTGCATGATTTCGAGACTGGCGGCGAGGCCGCTCGTTGGTTTGAGGAGGTCGTGCACGTTTACTCGCGAACAGGCCATCCTCACCCGCATTTTACGCGATCGGAAATGTGGGAGCGCTTCAGCGTGGCCGGTTTTCGTGACGTGCGCGTTTTCGATTTGAATGATCCTTTCACGCTACCCGGCGCAACCGCTGACGAGGCCATCTCTAACGCGCTTATGCACATGTACCGCATGTACGACCTCGTGAAGATCGCCAACGATAGCGACGACATCATCAATCGTGTTGCACGTTGCGTTGAGCAGACACTGGGCGAAATACAGGTCAGCAAGACAGAGGCCGCCTTTATCGCGACCATACCGCGCAAGGCGCTCGTCGCCGTCGGCACGAAATCGTAGCGGGATATCAATCATGTGTGGAATCGCCGCTGTATTTTCATCTTCAAACAATCCAATCAATCCTAGGGGTCTTGAGGCTACCTTGCTGCATATGCTTGGCGCGATCCGACACCGTGGGGATGCTTACAATTTCGCCGAACGACTAGTCTCCGGCAGTGCCGCATTGGGTACAAATCGTCTAGCCATCATCGATAGGGATCAGGCGAAGCAGCCGATTGTCGATCCGGCCACGGGCAGGGTGATCGTCATGAATGGCGAAATCTACAATCATCGCGAACTCCAGATCGAGTTGCGGGGACTGGGTTGTGCCTTTCAGACATCAAGCGATACCGAAGTGGTGCTACAGGCTTTCACAGCTTGGGGACCAGCCTCCCTGAACAGACTCGACGGAATCTTCGCCTTTATCATCTATGATCCGGAGACCGGTGACTGCTTCGCCGCCCGCGATCATATCGGCATCAAGCCACTCTACTACAGCGAGGGCGATGAGCTCGTCTGCTTCGCCTCCGAGCGGAAGTGCTTTCTGGGCTTGGGTATGACCACGCAAGAATTGTTGCCAGGCAGCTATTGGCAGAACAGGAATGTTGAGCGTTATGTGACCTTCGAAGCGAGCCCGGACTTCGGGATGAAGCACGACGCTGCCATCGAAGATTGCAAACAGAGGTTGGAAGACGCCGTTCGCAAGCAGGTGGCGACCGACCTCCCGGTTGCAGTCATTTTCTCAGGCGGCCTCGACAGCACGATCGTCCTGCATCTGGCAACCAAGTTTCACGGCGATGTAACGGCGTTCTCCATAGGCACGAACGATTCCGCCGACCTTGCCTTCGCCCGGCGGTTTTGCGCAGAGAAAGACATTCCGCATGTAGTCACGGAATTTCACCACGCGCAGATCAACAGAAACATCCGCAATTCGATATTCAACGGCGAGTTTTTCGAACCGGTCGACATTTCCGACATGCTGACCATGGCGGCAGTCTATGCCGCCGTCCGTGCCAATGGTTTCAAGGTGGCTCTCTCAGGCGACGGCAGCGACGAGATCTTCGCAGGGTATGATCTCTTCAAAACCGCGATGGACCCATATGGCCTATCGACCTACCGCTTGAACAATCTCTACCGCACCGATCTTCAACGGACGGATCGAAGCAGCATGGCGAATTCTATCGAGTGCCGGGTGCCGTTCCTCGACCGCGCAGTGATCGAACTCGCGATGTCTTTGCCATTCGACATGAAGGTGCGCAACGGCGTCGAAAAACATGTCCTTCGCGAAGCCTTCAGATCGGACATCCCCTCCTACATGATCGACCGCCCGAAAATCCGGATGCCGGAAGGGATCGGCATCCATGACCAGATCTTCAATGCACTGGCTGACATCCAGACCAGCGACGTCGTTTTGCCAGACATCAATATCGACGGACCGCAGGTGCGGAATGCACTAATGCTCTTCCTCGAGTTCGGTTATACTGCCCCTGCCGAGCGTTATAAGAAGCTCGGAACCGATTACTTCAAAGGCGGATATTTTAAATTCGATGAGTTAACGGAGAAAAGGAGCGCATGATGGATCTACAAACAGTCCTGACGTTTAGCCTGGCGTTCTTCGTGTTTGCGGCGAGCCCCGGTCCTGATAATCTGACGATCTTGTCGAAGACCGTGTCCAGCGGCCCCGCCCATGGTGTCGCCTATGGTGTCGGCGTCGTTTGCAGCATCTTTCTCTTCGTCATCCTTGCGGCCATCGGCTTCAACGCCATCGCCCAATACATGAACGAAAATCTGCGCTTCATCCAATATGTCGGTGCTATCTACCTGATTTACACGGGCATCATGATGTGGCGCTCGAAGCCAGAGATCAAACCTCGCGTGATGCGAGGTGGCCTGATCCGCCTGTTCCTCACGGGCTTCCTCCTCAACATCTCCAACCCCAAGATGCCGATCTTCTATTTGGCTTTACTGCCGGGGGTGCTCGGAATCCGTCCCCTCACCGTGTCCGATACCGTGGAACTGCTGCTTATCATTGCCCTGATAGAGGTGATCGTAGTCGGAGGGCATGTGCTCCTCGGCTACAAAGCAAAGACGGCCCTGTCTGATCCGAAAAAGATCGGCGTGCTCAATCGCGGAGCTGGAGCCCTGATGGTCGGGGCGGGCGTGCTGGTCGCCAGCCGCTGAGGCAAGGTCGCGCTGCAATTCAGTCCGAGCATAGACCGTAGAGCATTGGGGCACACGCATTCGCGGCTGGTGAGCCGGCGAACGCCGTTCCGCTGGATAAAGGCAACCTCAGCCAATCACTGAGGCGGCCTATCAGAATGTCAACGCCGAGGTATCGCCAGAGGTCAGCGCCTTCAGAATACCCTTCTGGGTATGGTCGCCGCCTGGATTGCAAATGCGCGGGCTGGTCGGTTATCGCCTGCGAAACAGGGCCAACGCGGTGGCTCTCGCAGCTATTCAATCAGCAGTGTCGGTTCAATGCCGAGATTTTTCTGTGAGATCAGCAGGCGATCGGACCAAAGTGCGAGCGTGGAGAAGTGCTTCTCGAACAATCTCCATGCGCGGCCTTGTCTGGGTGAGGCTTCGAGTACGGCAAGTGCCGACGCGCCGTTGCCCGTCTGAATGCGCATCGAGCCTTCAAGATATGCGCCAACCAAGGTCCCGCGATCCTGTTCGGGCGGCGTTACCCAGCCAATGGGAAAATACCAGCGGTCCAATTTCTCCTGACGCTCACATATGACCCAACCGGCTAGTCCCCCTGCCCCATCAAAGATAGCCAGTGAAAATTCTGCGGAAAGGGCGTCCTTCCATGGGCGCGGGTCAGACCACGCGGGTGCCTCACCTGCGTCGACCATCGCCGCAGCTTGCTCGAGAACGCCGTCACCGGCTTCTTCCCAACTCAGATAGCGGACACCTTGGCGCTGCAGCCGCTTGAGCAGCAAATCCCAGGCCCTTGAGGTGGCAAACGTATCACCGACACGGCCACAGATGCGAATGCGGTCTGGTACAGGTTCAGCCCATGATTGTTTGCGCAACAAGCAGGACATCGCGTCGGCGCCAGGCAATATCGACGAATAGCTGGTGGTCACGGATGAGATTCCAAGAGCTGAAAGCTCGCCCTCAGCCGCCTGCATGAGGTCAGTCGCCAAGCCGCGACGTCGCCATTCCGGAGCGACAAACAGCGATAGAAGGGTGTGGGTTTTCGGTGTGTCTTCAGAAGGAGTTCTGGCAGACAACCACAATCCCACGGGGACGCTTCCCGCGCATGCGGCCAGAGCCAGGCGATTGTCGCACTGCGCTGCCTCAAGAAACGGCCGATAGCTTTTCCAGGTGAGACCGGCACAGTCTTCCAGAAATTCTTTCTCACGTATGCTTTCAATTTGAATGAAATGTATGGAGTCATTCAGTCGTTCCAAAGCAAAGCCCCTGCGATATCAGCGTGGAAATTATCTACAGTGTGGTGCGACCGCCTTCAAAACCCTAAGTTATTTCTGCCCAGCTTTGGACGGTATCCAACATCAGGATGATTATTGACCTTACCGATTAAGACTCGATACTTGGAAAGTCTGAATATTCAGATGTCTATAAAGATGCTGGTGATAATATGTTAAATGCGCAAACTGATGTGATGTCCGACCTGCGACTTCACATTGAAAAGGCCGTGGTTGAAAAGGCGAACAACGACACTGCCTTCCGTGAACGTCTCAAACAGGACCCCCATGCGGCGTTGGCCGAAGTTCTGGAGCGGGAAAACCCACTCACGAACCTGAAGATCAACGTGATCGAGGAAAAGCCAGGCGAAGCCACGATCGTCTTGCGGGCCCCATTCAAGCTTGATGAATTGCCCGATGAACTGCTGGACCTTGCATCCGGCGGCACATCTTTCAGCGCCTTTATTCTCTACGGTCCTCCTTACCCGGAGAGGAAGCCGAAGTAAGGACCTGCCTCAGGGTCGCCCGGCTATTCCCTGTTGGGCGACCTAACCCCTAGAGCCTCGACCAAACCCCACGCGCCAGCTGGTCGGAAGAACGGCATCGCCTCTTTGAGCCGCTGTTGTCCTAAAACTCGCAGTGGAAGAACCAGGCTTGTTGACCCGGTGAAGTGTTGCGGCCTTGAGGCCTGGTTTGTTTAGATTGGGGTCACCGTCACACATCTGTCAGCGATTGCCACCACGCTTTTACGGTGTGTTGCGATCAGTACACCGATCCCGGCTGTGCGCAGCTCTTGGAGAAGTCTGGTCTGGAACTCTTCGTCGAGACCAGTTGTCGCTTCGTCCAGGATCAGCAGTGATGGCTGCCGCAAGAGAACCCTTGCAATCAGCAAGCGCTCCCGCAAACCCGCCGGGACCATCCCTTGTGCAACAAGTGTCTGAATGCCCATGGGCAAAGCCTCGATCTCCTTCAGGAGGCCAAGCCTGTCGGAACTTCGAAGCGCTGTCTCAAGTGAAAGGCCGCTCATCCCCTGCAGGAAGGACTTGAGGGTGTCGACGGCCATATGCTCATCCTGGAGAACAACACCAAGCTGTCTTCGCCAGATTTTCTGCTCTTGTGCGCAAACGCATTTCCCGTTGATCCTCACCTCACCCGTGGTCGGCGGCAAGATGCCGAGGGCGAGCCTCAGTAAGGTCGATTTACCTGCACCGGACGGTCCTGTGATGGCAACAATCTCGCCCCGCCGGATGCTGAGATCTTGCGGCTTGAACAGGGGGCGCGACGCGCCAGGATACTGGAAGGTGACCCCAATCAGTTCGATGGATTCGAGTGCTTCGTGCTCCTCAGCCAGATCGCGTGTGAACCGGCTCTTGAACGCGTCATCATGTGACGATCCCCCGCTCGCAGTCATGGCGGCTGCTGCGCGACCGACTTCCACAAGTCCCAGCGCAACCATAAAGCTGGCCACAGTGACCAAGGCGGTGAGGGGCGTGTCCAGTGTCGAGATGATCGATACCGCGCCTGGAAGTACGAAAAACAGTGCTTCACACGCAAGGATAACCTGCTGCAGTGTCCTCCTTCGACTGGCAAGTCTTCTCTGACGTCTCAGAGCAGCCTCCAGACGCGTCAGGGCAAAACTCTCCGCGCCCAACGGCCGCAAACCCAAGCTGCCTTGCGCCGCGAGATCCAGCCGCTGTTCCATCTCGCCCAAACTCTGCCCTTCCGCATTTTCGATCAGTCCCACCAAACGGCGAGAAGCGATTGCGCCAGCCAGCAGGGGTGCCCAGGTGAGAGCGTAGTAGAGACCAAGTTGCGGAACCGAAATGCTCAAGGCCACAAGACCCGGCAACAGACTGGCAAGCCCCATCGGAAGGGCCATTCTTCCGCGCAAGGTCTTGACCCGGTTCTTCAACAATGCACGCATCGCCCGAGCGTAGTCGTGAGGCGTGCGACTCTGAAGGATCGTCACTCCTCCGTCGAGTATTTCGGCCCAAAGGTCGTCATGATGACGCCATCCGAGCAAGATGGACGCCCGCGACAAGGCAATTGAATGGGCAACGCGCGCCACAATCCATGCAAGGCCCGCCAGCGACAAGATCAATGCCGCGCGCATTCCAGGCGGATGACCCGAAATTACGAGGAGAACCAAGGCCTGTGCCGCCAGCATGACGAGAAGTGCGACAGCAAGGCTTGCGTGGATCGAGCGCCCCTGCGGCTTTGCCAGAGCAAGCATGTCTGTATTCAAGGCTGCGCAATCGACCCTGGACAGCCGTTGCCGGCTGCCATCGATGCTGACACGAGATGGTGATCCGCAGCCAGTGGCATCGATCACGACGAATTGCTCTGTCGATGCCTGCCAGGCGACCAGGATCCCAAGATCCTGCCTTCTCCAGTTCCGGTCTTGCATCAGGACGCGCCGAAGCGAAAGCCCCCGCTTTTGCGCTGCAACCAGAAGCTCTGCTTCCTGCCTATGGTGAAGGCCCTGCGCCAAGATTGCCAGACAACGCGCGACATCGACCATCAACAACGGCCCAGATCGATGGTCGCGTCCGGCCGGCGTGATTGCGTGCCACGCTCACCAATCAGAACCAGTATATGTCGTTCCCGCAGCCGCTTGACGATACGTCCAGCAAGCGGTGCATCCAGGGCATCGAGGGCTCCATCCAGAACGATGACCGAAGGTTGGCGCAACAGCGCGCGGGCAAGCGCCAGGCGACGGAGCTGGCCGCCGCTCAACAGCCGCCTGTCCGCAGAAAGCTCCAGATACAGCCCTCCACGCTGGCAAAGCTCCTGATTGAGCTCGACCAGATCCAGCACCTCGTCCAAGGCCTCGCGGTCGAAGCAGCGATCACCGAGACAGAGGTTCTCCGCCAGGCTGCCGGAGATCGTGAGAACCTGCTCGTCGACAAGCAGCACCTGCGGCGATCCCTGATGACAGAGCGTTTCGGTCGCCATTCCACCAAAGGTAATGGCGCCATTCGGGCTTGGTTCGAGGCCTGCAATCTGGCGAGCCAGTCGTGTCTTTCCGCTTCCAGACGGTCCAGTGATCTGCAGCAGATTACCCTTGGTCAAAAACAGGTTCGTATCATCAAGATGAATGGCGAGGCCTGCGGGCGATCCCGGGTGCGACTGCAATCCTGTTAGATCAGCGTCTGTGTTACGCAGGTCGTGCAAACGCGAGAGCAGTCCCATCACTTCTGAAATAACCGGAAAACTGCGTCGTGCCGTTCGCAGGCAGAGGCCAATCACGACACAAACTGTGCCAAGTGCTGCGGCAGTTCCCCAATCTTGACTGACTAGCCCGTCGGTCATGATGATCGCCAGAGCGAGGACAATCGGCAGAGACACCAAGACATCGAGTTTCGCCCGCCAGCCCAGGCTGACCTGTGCTTGCGAATGCATCTGAGCGTGCTCTGCTGCCAGATAAGAGGTGAGCTCGCTGTCGCGCCCTGCAAACTGTCGGCTCTCAAGATCTGCAAGGATATGCGTATCGGGCAGGATAAGAAGCTGCGCCTCACGCATAGTTCTCATCCGGGTCTCGCCGCGACGAAGGCATGCTGCAAGAACAATACAAGAGGCGATTGCCGTCAACGATGTGATGACCAGTCCATTGGGCAGCTGGATGAACGGCGCAACCAGAACGACCGGGATCAAGAGCAGCGACCGTAGAAGCGAAACGGCAATGGGTAGCAACAAAGACCAGCGCTCACCGAGGATCAAAATATCCGCGAGCTGGTTTGCCGTCTTTGTAGAAAACCATTGGGGCGGCATACTCTTGAAACGCAGCCATGTGAGGTCTCGTGCCCGATTGGAAAGGCGCTCTGCAAAGCTCTCGGTGCTCCAGTGCAGCAATAAATGCAAGATGGCCGCCAGGATCCACGCGAGAAGCGCAACGCTTGGTTTCTGATGTCCGTCCAGAGCCTTGGCCATGCTCACGAGCCCGAACGCGACTGCTGATGTTTGCAGCAGGCAAAGCAGGAGAATGATGGTTGCCGCAACCCGATTGTCGCTCAGCTGCAGCCAGAATTCACGCCTTGCTGGATGGACCGGCGGCGGCGGCGCAAAGCGTGGGATGAATGTCAGGGCGATTCCGGTGAAGTCCCTGGCAAATTCTTCAATCGTCAGACGCTGTGGCCCGCTTGCAGGATCGTTGATCGTGACATGCTGGTCTGAAACATGCTCGACGACGACGAAATGTATGAAGCGGTAGTGGGCGATGAATGGCAGGGGAAGCGTCGCCAGTTGATCGATCTCACGCCGACAAGCCTTGGTCTCGAAATCATAGCGTCGGGCAAGTTCGAGGAGTTGGCGGGCCGTGAGCCCCAGTCGGCTCGAGCCGATCTCATTGCGCAATCTCTCGAGTGAAACATCGACCCCGTGCCAGGCAAAGATGATTGCCAATGCCGTGAGACCGCATTCGGTGAGCGCAGACTGGCGCAGCTGCGGTGTATGCACCGACCGCCTATTGCCCTTGATCAAGCCTTTGAGGCGTCCGAGGAAAGCTGGGGCGTCAATATCCTCTTGCTGCCCTGCTGCAGAGTGATTTAGCTGCCACTTTGATGTCTGGGAGTTCACTGTGTCATGTCTTCAGAGAAAGACGCCGATTTGCCCCTGATCAAGGGGGCTCGACTTTTTCGTTCACAAGCGCTCAGCAGGCTTTCGGCAACCCAGGATCTCGACAGCCCTTTGAGGCTGTCCAGTCTGCCCGGTCCATTGGCCATGCTGAGCGTGATCCTTCTGCTTTTGTCTCTCATCGTCTGGATTGCTTAGACTTCGCTGACGGTCTTTACGGCGGGTCAGCTTCGCTGGCCCCCCCATGGGCTTCAGTTTACCTTGGACAGGATTGACAGCATGTGTTCGAACCTTGAGCCGGCGAGGGAAATCTGATCGAGAATGCTCTCATCGAGCTCATCGTCCATGATTTGGTCGCGGTGCAAGCCTTCCGTGCTGCGCATGCGGCCCATGGTCGAGCGCAGTCGATCGGCCAGAAAAATTGCGATGGCCTTGTAAAAGCGGCCGGCAAATCCGTTATCCCGTCGCAGACGCGCGTCGATCGCGGCCTTCTCAACCGCCAGCACTCTTGCACCACCATGCGCCAGGATTGTTGCGGAGGGCGGCGATGAATCGACAAAGGACATTTCGCCCACCACCTCACCGCGACCCAGGCGGGCAACCTCGCCGACGCCCTTAATCTGCACGCCCACTTCTCCGTCCAAGACGAAGTAGAGATCTTGGGTTGCCACACCCTCGTTGATGAGAACCTCACCTTCCCTACAGGTCCTGATACGCCCCGTTCGGGCGAGCCATTCGGCATCTTCATCGTTCAACTGGCCAAGGATGTAGAGAACCTTGCGCATACCATCTCCTAGAGCAATTGCCGGCGGGCGA
Organism: Rhizobium sp. AAP116; assembly: GCF_001295785.1. Taxonomy (NCBI): domain Bacteria; kingdom Pseudomonadati; phylum Pseudomonadota; class Alphaproteobacteria; order Hyphomicrobiales; family Rhizobiaceae; genus Rhizobium; species Rhizobium sp. AAP116. The sequence goes on along the minus strand of NZ_LJIB01000002.1, from coordinate 87,867 downwards.
GGTCACTGAAGGTGCCGCCCGCGCTAATCAGGTCGTTGTAAGTGCCACTTTCGACGAGGCTGCCACGATCGAGGACGATGATCCGGTCGGCCTCTTTGATGGTGCTCAGACGATGCGCGATGACGATGCGCGTAACCTCGAGACTGGTCAGGCTGCGTGTGACGATCGCCTGGGTCCGGTTGTCCAGGGCGCTGGTTGCTTCATCGAACAGAAGGATCCGCGGTTTTCTGACCAGCGCTCGGGCAATCAGGACCCTCTGCCTTTGCCCACCCGAGATGGTCATGGCGCCGTCGTTCAGGACGGTGTGCATGCCCATCGGCATGCTCTCTATTTCTTCTGCAAGGCCCACCATTCTGGCCGCAGCCCATGCATCGGCAACGCCGAGACCGGAGGATCCGACGATGTTGTCGTAGATCGAGCCCGCGCTTAAGCCCCCATTCTGCAACACGATGCCGATCTGGGACCGGAGCGACGCAAGCTCGATCCCATGCGATGGGATACCATCATAAAAGATCTCGCCAGTATCCGGTGTCTCGAAGCCCAGGATGAGGCGCAGTAAGGTGGATTTGCCACTCCCAGAAGGGCCGGTGACCGCGATGAAGTCGCCCGGCTGTATCTCAAGATCGAGGTTTTTCAGAACGAGGGGGCTATCCATGCCGTAGCGGAAACTGACATTGCGGAACACAAGATTGCCGGTGAGTTGTGGTGATGATCCCCGACTGGTCGAGGCATCATCTGGCACGGCTTTCAGCACGGGGGCTGTGCGTTCTGCCAAGGGGGCCACGCTTGCCAGATGGGTAAACGCCTCGACTGTCGCCTTCAATCCGGTCGTCATCTGCCCGAAGGCGGTCGTGAAACCGATAAAGGCTGCGGCCGTCAAAGGCTCGCGCAGCGCGGCGGAAGCTGTGCTTCCACCTGACGGCAAGAGAGCAAGCAGCGCCGCTTGCTGCTGATCAGACTTCATCAGCCACAAAAGCGTGACATAGATCATCAGCAAGGAAAACCACGGCATCAGTTCCAGAAGTGCTGCATGCACGGACTGGATGGATCTTGACGTGGCAAAAGCCTTTCGGTGCTCAAGGCTCTTCCAGGCCCATTGGGCGAGGGCCAGTTTCTCCGCGTGGGCGGCGCGCAGCTTTGTCATGCCGATCAGCAATTGAAGCACGAAACCTTGGTTCTGGCCCCGGATCGCTGCTTGGCGTCTTTCCTGTGCAAGCTGCCTGAAGGATAGGATTGCCGAGATGACAAGAAAGAGGGCAAGGACAGCGATGCCCGTCAATGCCAGTCGCCAGTCGAGGAACACCAGCACCCCGGCACTTGCGATCACACCCATCGCGCCGAAGAGTCCAGACATGGTCGCGCCGGTGATCATCTGGCGTGCCTCTTGAATGCCCAGCACCCGTTCCGTCAAATCACCTGCGGAATAGGCCCGAAAGAAATTCACTGGAAGCCTCAGAAGGCGCTGGAAAAGCGCAGCCTGTATCGACGAATCCAGACGCGTTTCTATCCGTGCGACGCAAAGGCTGCGCATCAGTTCGAAGGCAGACTGGCCAAAGGCAAGCGCGACCAGTGACGCCAGTATGAATAGTAGATTGCCCCGGTCGCCAGCTGGCACGACATGCTGAAAAAGCATGGTGGCTGCGATCGGCGGGACCATGACCACCAAACTGGCGACCAGCGCCACGGTGATTGTGGCGACAACATCGTAGCGTGTGCCGGAAAAGCCAAACCGCATGGTTTCGAGGAGGCCTATGGGGCGATCCTCAAGCGGCGGATAGATCTGCAGCGCCCCCGTTGAAACCTCTTGCGCAAGCGGTTTGGTTACGCGACGCATACCTTCGTTCGTCACCAGCAGCCAACCGCCGCCTTTGCCCGGAACCAGGCCTGCGGGCGATCCGTCCTTGAGCGTTGCGAGCATCGCAGTGCCGTCATGGTGCCACCAGTCGTGGTCGAGCATCACCTGGCGATAGTAAAGGCCCGCAGATCGCAAAAGCGGCTCGTAAGAGCCCTTGTCGCCCAGGGCCTCGAGATCCCGTCGCAGAGCTTGAGGCACATCCAATCCGCTCGTCTGCATGACGGCAACAAAAACCGAAAGCCGGGCAGATGACATTTGACCGGTTTTCGGCTCCCTCAAGGTCAGCAGATCCGAAAGGCTTTTGCCAAGGCTTCGGTCCATGGCCTGACGGCGGATGTTCAGCCGATCTTCGAGCTGGGCGCCATGTTGAGCCGCCTCGCGATCAAGTTGCGACAGGACCTCGCCACCGATGAAACAGAGGCCTTCTGCCAAAATCGCGTGGTCGGGGCACTCGGTTGATACCTGCAGGGTCGCATCGGAAATGGCGGTCACCGAGGTCGTCGAGGTGATCGGCAGTTCAAGGCCAACTGGCCAGGTTCGATCGCACCAGGTCGCGGTTCCGTCCAAGGGGCGAACGAAGCAGAGTGTCCGATGAGGTGCAGAGACTGTCATGCCCTGAGGCAGATCGAACTCTCCCGTCAAGAGGATGCGATCAGTCCAGCCCTGCGGCGTCTGGCCTAGGACACCGATCATCGCCTGAACCCAAGACATGACGGCTTCCGGCGGTGGCTTTGGGGCGCCTGCCTCGCAGACCGCAAACTCCGAACCAAGAGAACCGATAGCGCACAGACGATGCTGGCCGAAAGAGACGGCTGGAAACAGATATTCACCGACCTCGATACGGAACAGATGCCGTCTGAGACCGTCTCCGCCTATCGCAAAAAGATCGGCGTAACCACGCGTCAACCTGTAGAAGCGGTCGGCCTCGTCAAGAAACAGGGGTCTGTTGGCGCCACCGGCAATGGTCGCTTGACGTTCAGCCATGACCCGCACCCTCAGCAATCAGCGCGGCATATTCTCCTGCAGCCGCCATCAGGGTCTCATGGTCACCGCGTTCGACGATCCGCCCGTCCTTCATGACGATGATCTCGTCACAGTCTCGGATGGTGCTGAGCCGATGGGCGATAATGATGGTCGTGCAGCCGCGTGCCCGCAGGTTGTCGTCAATCCGCTTTTCCGTTGCCGGATCAAGCGCTGAGGTAGCTTCGTCGAGGATGACAATGGATGGCTCGGCGGCCAGAACGCGGGCAATTTCCAGTCTTTGGCGCTGCCCTCCCGAGAAGTTGGTACCCCCTTCATTGACCTGAGACAGGAGCTGGCCCTTACGCATGATGACGTCATCGAGAACGGCGGCATCAGAGAGTGCCCGGATAAGGCGCCGATCTGAAACGCCCGGGTCCCAAAGGCTGAGATTATCCTCGACCGTGCCTTCGAACAGGAAGATCTCCTGGTCGACATAGCCACATATCGCCGCCCGGCGTGCTGGATCCAATTCGTTCAGCCCAATCCCACCGATGGAAATCGTGCCTGACCACGGAGTGAACAGACCTGCCAGGAGGCGACCAACCGTGCTTTTGCCGCTGCCGGACCCGCCAACAAGTGCCACCCGCGCACTCGGTCTTAATGTCAGCGAGAACCCATTGACGAAGGGAGGGTCGAGAGGACTGTAGCCGAAGACCAGGTCTTCGGCCCGCAATTCGAAACTGGCCGGTGTTGCATCTTCAGCCTCAAAGTGCGCGGCAGGCGCCCTCATAAGGTCATCGGCACGATCAATGTCGGCCTTAACCATTTGTATTTGACCGGCAAGCTGCACGAGGCTGGCGATGGGGGTGTAGAAGCTGACCGCCAGGGCCTGAAAGGCAATCAGGGTTCCCAGCGAGATTGCGCCGTCCATGACACGCAGCCCGCCCAAGCCCAAAACTGCTGCGGCTGACAAGGCAGAAAGAAGCCCAGGCACGATCCCAATCAGAGCCTCCACCCTGCCCTGGCTGCTGCGCAGGCTTAAAAGCCGGGCCTGATGCCCCGCCCAGCGCTGGAATGCCTCCCGTTCCGTTGCCGATGCCTTGATGGTCTCGATAGCTCGGATCGCGCCAACCGTCGCCGCAATCAGTTTCCCCGACTGCGCCGCTTGCAGCCGGGCATTACGGGACTGAAGACGGTTTGATACGCTGAGCGTGAGGAAATAGATGCATTGCAAGAGAATGATTGCGACAGCCAGCACCGGGTCAAGCAGCAGCATGACGCCTGCGTAGACGATCATGCTCAAGAGGTTGAAAATGCTTGTTGCGAACTGTCCTGACAGAAGACCGGCCAGCTTTTCATTGGCGTCCAGCCGATTTGCCAGTTCGCCGGGATGACGCTGAGCATAAAAGCTCATCGGAAGGCGCAGCATATGCCAGAGCATTTTCGTCGCTGGAAGAAAGGCAAGGCGGACCTCCAGCCTTGCCAACAGCATCTGTTGCAGCAGGACGAGCGCCGCCTGCGCAAGCGTGATGGTCGCCAGGAGGACAGTGAAGGGGATGATCCAGTCTGTCTGTCGGGTGGTCAATATGTCATCGACAAAGACCCGGGACAGCACCGGTAGAGCGACCCCGGGCAGGACCAGGAGACCGGATGCGATGATGATCTGCGGCAAGAGTGCCCGGGTGCCTGCGAGCCGCTCCGCTAGAGCGGAAAGAACGGATGGCTGCGCTCCTGAGGGTTCGAAGTCGGCGCCTGGTTCACACGCAATGACGACACCGGTAAATGCCTGGCGGAGCTCATCCAGAGGGATCTTGCGCCGACCAGTCGCGGGATCGTTGAGATAGGCGAAACTTGCGTTGAGACCCTCAAGAACCACGAAGTGGTTGAAGTTCCAGTGCAGGATGGCGGGCCATGGAACTTCGTGGAGTTGTTCAGGCTCTTTGCGAAACCCCTTCGCCGTCAGGCCTACTCTGCGAGCAGCCTTCAAGAGGTTGCTTGCTCTCGTGCCATCACGCGAGACACCGGCCATTTCGCGCAGTCGCTCGAGGCCGATATGCATCCCATATGACGCCAGGATCATGGCGAGACAAGCGACCCCACATTCGGTCTGTTCGATCTGCAGAATAGTCGGCACCGGCTTGCGCCGCTTGGCATGAGGTCGTGGTGCCATGTTATGCGCTCGCGAGTCTGCGAAGCATGGGGACCAGGAAATCGATGGGAGCGCGCTCTTCGATGGTGACCTTGGCTTTGCCGATGGCACCATGGCTGAGCGCCTGGGCCGGGCCTGGTCCTCCAACCCAGCGATAGCCGCTCACCGCAGAAGGATCTGTATCAAGCGTTATCACCGCTGTGAAAGGTGCCCCATCTGACGAGAAACTTGAGACCAGCGTGTCGTTCTGCAGGATGGCGCGCATTCCCTCCCGGGTCGCCGGAAAATCGGAGACGGAGTGGACATGGCCGGTCAGCGTTCCCCATTGCTCGCGCGGCAGACCGGAAATTTCGATGTCGACGCGCATGCCCGGCCGCACCCGTTTGCCACTGGCCGGTGGCAAGAAAAGGCGCATTTCCAAGCCGCCACCGCCCGTTGCGATGCTTGCGACCGGTGCTCCGGACACGACAAAGGTGCCGGACGGGACCTTCCATTCGACCAGCGTTCCAGACTGAAGCGCACGAACCTTGCCGAATTCACTCAGCGTCTGCGCGAGTTGATCCCGCTCTGCCTCAACCTTGCTGACTTCCTGATCAAGCGTGCTGATCAGACGCCGGCTCTCGGCATCCGAGGCAAAGCCTGAGGCCTCCATCTCCAGAAGGCTGGCTTCGACATTGGACAGATCCTGGGACGCAAGCTCTATTTGTTCGCGCGTCTGCTGCAAGGTTGCAACAGCCAGCGCACCAGTGGCGACCAGATTTTCCTGCCGTTTCAGTTGCGCCTGATAGGCCTCGAGGCGCTGTCGGGCGTCTCGCGACCTTCCTTCATAGGCAACACGTCGTGCTTTCGTATTGGAAAGTCTTGCCTGACGCAGCTGTTCTTCATCCAGCAATGCTTGCTGCCGGTTTGCAATCAGTGTTTCAAGGCGACGGTTCATGTCGGCCAAACGTAGCGCGATGTCAGGTTGCTCGATCCGCGCGATCGTCATGTCCGGCGTGACAGCCGCACCAGCCGCCACACCTTGCGTGACAAGAGTGCCCGATGCGAGCGCGACTGTGTCGATGACGTTTCCCCCCGAAAGGAGCAATATCCCTTGTCCTTCGACACGCGAGGGAATTCGTCCAAGCACGCTCCACAGCCCAAAGAGTAAGGCAAGCGCTACGAATGCCGTGACCGCAATCCAGGTTCCTCTGGAATTGATTTGTACGGCTTCATCAAGCCGTTCAGGGGAAGCAAGCTTCTGGAGCGCTTCCTGACGAAAGAGCTTGTCAGCGCTCATCGACCAAGTCTCCCCGCTGCATCTTCGTCATGGTGTGGCTTGCCCCTTCAGCCAAAACAGTAATTTGAGGGCTTATCGGATCTCGATTGCAAGTGCGACCAATCGGTTTCGAACAGCGAGGCCAAATCTGGGCGCAACGGAGAGATACGTCGCAGATCACTTTTCATCAGCAACCTGTCGCTTCACATTGCCGGCCAATCAGGTGCCGGGAGATATCCGGTGACCAAAGGTGCATGCTGATGATCACGGACAAGACACACAGAGGAACGTCACTGCTTGCTGACGCAGCCTCCCTACCGGCCGCCTCATGCGGCGAGGCTCGGCTCCTGTCTCTTCAAGGCAATGCCAGCCTGTTTTCTCAATTGACCTTTCCGCGCCTGCGTCCATTGATGGCGAAACTTCCGCCCCGCTGGTTTGCCATTGGCGCGGTCGTTGCAGGCTTACCGGTAGGCCTGGCACTCGGCTTCGTGGACGATAAGGGACAGGCAGAACTGGTGTCACTGATTGTGGCAACAGCGCACCGCCGCAGGGGGCTAGGCCAGCGGCTTCTTGAAACCTGGATGGCTGATGCGCTTGGACGCGGCGCGCTCTCCATGTCCGTGCGATTTGTGGAGCGCGGACTAAGGCATGAAGCTCTTTGTGCTCTGCTGGTCCGGGCCGGCTGGACCGCGCCAGTCGAAGACGGGCTTTTCGTACTCGGAAGAGCCGGCCCAATGGTGGGGGCAGTCGGAAGCTGGGCGCCGGTCTCTGAGAAGCTGACAAAGCAATCAGTCTACAGTTTCGATCCGCTGTGCCTGACTGCCGCCGACGAACAAAGGGTCAAGGATCTGTTGGCTGTCGATGATGCTGCGCAAATGCAAGGGCCATTGCGACTGTGGCCGCGACTGGAGCCAGAAGTCAGTTGCTTGGTGCGCCGTCAGGGCGAACTGGTCGGCTGGGTACTGGCCGGCCCCTCCAGCGAGCGCTGGCAAACCTTGTCCGGCTCGGAGAGCTTGAACGGCACTCCAACCGATCCTTTGATCGAGTATTTTGAGGCCTTTCTCGATCCGAGCTATTGGCACACGGCCATCGCCGTGGGTGCCTATTTTCACTGCTACAGGAAGCAGGTTGAGCTCTTCGGCCCCCAGTCGCTGGCCCTTTACTACACCGACACCTCGCGGCCACGCATGGTCCACCTGACCCGCCGCCGCTTTGCCCCGATCGCTGACAGGGTCGAAACCATCTTGAGATCACATGGACCCTCAAGCGTATATCCCGCTCACAATTGAAAACTAGAAAGGACATATGATGTCGATCGATGCTTTGGAAAAATTCTACGAACACGTGCGGAGCGACCAGGCCTTGGAGGCGCAGGCGACTGTGGCCTTGCAGGAAGGTGCAGACGCCGTCGTTGCCCTTGGAGAGCGCGAAGGGTTCTCGTTCACCAGCGAGGAGCTAAGCGTGGCATTGGCCCATCACGCTTCCACAAATGATGAACTGTCTGATGACGAGTTGGAACTCGTCGCAGGGGGAATCATGGCTCCGCCGAGGATCAAGCAGTCGAGCGGTCAGAAAATATCCTTCGGTTAAGGGCTTGCGCGAGTAGCACCCTTGCCATGGTGTCCGCCCCAACGCGGGGCAGGAAGACAGAACAAAACCCGGAATGCTTGGGGGAGGCAGACGTAACGTCAAGGTCTGCTTCTCCTGAGGTCTCACCCGCTGCGGTTACCTGCGCAATGCACGAAATCTATCTGATCAATCCGGCAGAAAACGCTCCGGGCTATTTTGGCCTGGAGGTTCTCGGCGCATGGACGGGTGTCAATGCGACAGCGATTGCCGATCTGGCAACCCCGACAGTCGCAGCCTTCGCCCCTGACAACTGGAAGGTGACGATCTGCGAGGAGCGTCTCGATCCTGTCGATTTCTCCCATCCGGCTCGATACGTCGGCATCACGGGGAAAGTGACCCAACAGGCCCGGATGATCGAGCTTGCGGCAGAGTTCAGACGCCGCGGCAAGATCGTGCTGATCGGGGGCTCCTATGCCTCTTTGTCCCCGGATGCCCTGAGAGAGCATTGCGACATTCTCGTCATCGGCGAGATCGAAGAGATTGCCGGCGAGCTCTTCGAAGAGCTCGCCTTAGGGAAATACAAGTCCACTTATCAAGGAGGCAAGCCTGCGCTTGTCGATTCACCTGTGCCGCGCTGGGACCTTTATCCGCTCGAGCGGACCTGGTCTGCACAGGTCCAGACGTCTCGCGGGTGTCCGTTCGACTGCGAATTCTGTGACGTGATCCAGTATCTCGGGCGCAAGCAGAGATGGAAGGAGCCGGACCAGATTACCGCTGAACTCGATATCCTGCGTGATCGCGGTGTTCGCGGTGTCTTCTTCGCTGATGACAATCTGACGGTGATGCGACGACGCACCAGAGCGCTACTTGAACGGCTTCTGGACTGGAATACGCGCCCACCGGACGAGCGCCTAGCTTTCGCTACGCAGGTATCCATCGATATCAGTCGCGACCACGACATTCTCGCATTGATGCGAAATTCCGGTTTCGAAACCCTGTTTGTCGGCATCGAAACACCCAATGAACAAAGCCTCGCCGAGGCAGGCAAGCGCCAGAACCTGCGGCACGACATGATTGCTCAGGTCGAAACGATCGTTCAACATGGCATGATGGTGTATGGGGGCATCATCGTCGGCTTCGATCAGGATGGTGTCGATATCTTTGAACGGCAGTTCGACTTTATCCAGAGCATGCCTCTTCCTCTGATCAGTCCAGGAGTGCTCGTCGCGCCCGAGACAACCCCGCTTCATACGCGCTTGCTCAAAGAGGGACGCCTGACCGAAGGATCCGATCACTCAGCCTCACTTATCAGCACGAACATCATTCCAGCTCAGATGAGCAAGGAGCAATTGCGATCGGGGATGACGTGGCTTCTCAACCGATTATTCGCACCCATTCACTTCATGACCCGCCTTGAGCGTTATGTGGCTCTTTCCGGCGAAAGGAAGGACTTCCAGCGCCAAGCGCTTTTCGCCGGGCCAACAGCGTTGCTCGCCCGGGAGCTTGTGAAGCGAGGACCGGCTGAATACGCTCTGGTCAGGGCCTTTGACCGAGCATCTGTTGATCGTCCCGATCTGGTCGTATCACTGACCACGATTTTCTCCCTTTACTGTCAGGCCCGCCACATGCTGGAGGTTCAGGACCTGTGGCAGCCCGATCTCGCACGCTTCGAGCGGCCTGCGCTCTAGCCGATGCCTTCTCACTCCAGCCACCGTCGAGCGCAGTAAGCGAGCCACTTGAAAGGCCGGTAGCCCGCTGAAGATCGAGAGCGGTCCGAAACGCCTGCTCTCCGACCGGCGACTGATGTTCCCGCTGGCCTTCCAACAAGCCTGGAGCCGATCATGATTTCCGCCGTTTTCGACAACAGACGGGGCACACTCCAGGGGGATCAGAGCATGGATTATCGGTCTTGTGAGATCCGCCCATAGCGCAAACACGCAAAACCGCGTTCAGTTTCCTGCGTCTGGATGTTTTGGTTGCGGCGGCCTGATCGCGCAGAGAATTGTGCAAACCCCCACATATGGCGCGGCATGCTCGGCCTCTCACTATAGCGTCAGCGCCGTGGTGTCGCTAGAAATCAGGGCCTTCAGCACGCCCTTCTGTGTGTGCTCGCTGTGTTCGACCATCGCCGCACGGGCAAGGTCGGGGTCACGCAGGCGCAAGACATCGACAATGTGTCGATGATCAGCGCTGGTTTCCGGATTGACGTCGCGACTAACGGCGCCGAGGTAGAAGAGACGCGTGCATTCGTCGAGATGCGCGGCAACCAGCGCCAACAGCCGCGGATTGTTCGCGCCCTCGGCGATCGCCAGGTGGAAATCGCGGTTGGCCTTGACGAAGGACTGCACACTCTCGCCCTGGTGCGGGTCGTAGCGGGCTTCCGCCAGCGCTTCGAGCCGATCGAGGTCTGCAGCTGAAAGATTGAGCGCGGCCATGGCGGCGGCCGTGCCTTCGGTCATCGCGCGGATCGCAAAGAGATCATTGATGTCCTTTACCGTCACGGGCGTGACCCGGTAGCCACGCCTCGGAAAGGCTTCGATCAGCCCCTCCGCCACCAATCGACCGAGCGCTTCCCGCACCGGCGTCTTGCTCATGGCAAGCTGGTCTGCCAGCTCGAGCTCGGAAAACTCGGCCCCGGGCCTCAAAGAGCCGGAAAGCACCCGCGCACGCAGAGAAACATATGCGGTCTCCGTCAGGGAAATTTTCTTCTGCCGGGCCGGCGAGGTATCACTTTCAACGCTGAGGCTCTGCAAGACGGCTTCTCTCCAAACTCGATGGGGTCTGTGGACCCACTCGTGGATCATAAGGCTTTACGCCCCATTCTGTCTTCCTCCACTTTTTCTGACTTCGCAAGGCGGCCGGCCTTTGACATGAGATATTTCGTAGTATACTACGATGCATATCACAGCATGACGACTTGGGAGAGCCGTCCCTGGAGGAACAGTGGCACAGATCCTGGTGATCAATCCGAACAGCTCGAAGGTAGTCACACGCTCGATGGAGGCGTGCCTGAAACCGTTCGAAGGCAATGGCCACGAAATCCGCTGCACTGAGCTCGAGGGCGCGCCTGTGGGTATCGAAACGGATGCCCATGTCGCCGAAGTCGTGCCGATGCTGATCGAAGCTGTGCAAGCGGCAAAGGCAGACGCCATCGTCATCGCATGCTTTTCGGATCCCGGCATTTCGGCCGTACGAGCCGCCACGAATGTCCCGGTCGTCGGCATTGCTGAAGCGGCGTATCTGACAGCGCTCGGGCTTGGACAGCGTTTCGGGATCGTGTCGATGGGACCGTCCTCGATTGACCGCCACAGGCGTTACCTTGAGGACCTTCAACTCGATGGCAGGCTCGCGGGCGATCGGTCGATCGACATGACCGTTGCTGAACTCATCGCCCAAGACGCTGTCATTCCTGTCACGCGCATCGCCTCCGTGCTTCGCGATAAGGATGGTGCCGAGGCAGTCATCCTCGGCTGCGCCGGCCTCGGGACTTACCGCGAGGCTTTGCAGACAGAACTGGGCTTGCCCGTCATCGACCCGGTTCAGGCCGGCGTCGCGCTTGCCTGTATGCAGGCTGAACTCGGCTATCGCAGGAGGGCGCTTTGAGCATTGATCTCATCATTCGTGGGCGGATCGTTACGCCTGAAACGACCATCTTCAATGGCTGGGTCGCGATCTCAGGCTCGATCATCCACGCAATCGGAGAAGGCGAAGCCCCTGCAGCCGCCACCGTGCACGACGCTGGAGACGCTTTCGTCCTGCCGGGGATCGTTGACGGCCAGACCCATGCGGGCAGCTATCTCGGCCTCCCCGGGATCGAACCGACGACCCGATCTGCCATTGCCGGCGGGGTCACGACCATCGTCGATATGCCTTACGACAACCCGACCCCGCTGAGCGCCAGGGAGCATCTGGACGCCAAGGTCGAAGCCGTGGAACGCTTTGCCCATTGCGATGTCGCGCTCTACGGCACGGTCATGCCCGGGCAATCCCTGAACGAAGTGCAATCGCTCGCCGATGGTGGCGTCGTTGCCTTCAAGATCTCCGCTTTCGAGAGCAGCCCCACCCGTTTTCCGAGGATCGATGCGGCCCTCGCCCTCGACCTGCTGGAAGCCCTTTCCACAACCGACCTGCCGCTTGGATTGCACAACGAAGACCAGGAAATCGTGCGCTCACGGGTTTCGCGCGCAAGGGCCGAGGGTCGAAACGGCATCACCGCGCATTCGTCGAGCCGGCCTGAAGTCGCGGAACTGGCATCGACCGTGCACTTCCTCGAACTCGCCGCCAATGCCGGCGGACATGCCCACATCGTCCATATCAGCACGCCGCGCGGCTTCAAGCTGGTCGACAATTATGCGCAAGAGGGCTTCAGGGCGACCGGCGAACTCTGTGTTCATTACCTTTGGTTCGATCCCGAACGCGACGGTGAAGAGCTCGGCGCGCGGATGAAGGTCAACCCACCCATTCGCCCCGGCCAGATCGATCGGCTCTGGCAGGAACTGATCGAGGGCCGGATTGCCTTTGTCAGCTCCGATCATTCCAGCTGGCCGATCGACAACAAGTTCACCGACAGCATCTTCGATGCCGGAGCGGGCGTACCCGGAATGGAGACGCTGCTGCCTGCCTTCTACACCGTCGCAAAACAGCGCGGCGTCGATGCTGCGCATTACAGCGCCAAATATCTCGCCGAACGCCCCGCCCGCTTCTTCGGCCTTTATCCACGCAAGGGGGCTCTCGTCCCCGGTGCCGATGCCGACATCACGATCCTCGCCGAGGAGGACGATGTCTGGGACGCGAGCCGTGCCCAGGACGGCCTCAACTGGAGCCCCTATGACGGACGACGTTTCGCCGCCCGGGTGGCCGCAACCTATCACGCGGGCAGGCTCGCCTATGACGGCCAATCGGTTCTCAACACGCCCGGCAGCGGACGCTATCTGCGCCGCAGCGAAAGCACATGGTTTCCCAAGGATCTCACAACATGACTGAGGCACCCACCCGGCCCGATGACGGTATCGTCGAGAAGGCCATCACCTTCTTCTACTACGTCGACCTGCCCAGAGCGTTGGACTTCTACACAGAGGTCATGGGCTTCCCGCTCGAGATCGATCAGGGCTGGTCGAAGATCCTGAGAATTGCCGAGCATGCCTATGTCGGTCTTGTCGACGAGACCCGCGGAATGCATCGCGCCAATCCGATCAAGCCTGTGCAGCTTTGCATACGCGTGCCCGATGTCGACGCCTGGCATCGCTTTCTCTCGAGCCAGAACGCGATCGGGCTGACGGAACCAAAGGACAGCGTCTCTCTCGGAATTCGAGCCTTCGTGCTGGAAGATCCGGAAGGCTACCAGATCGAGGTGCAATCCGTACTTCGGTGAAAACGCGCATGCAAACGTGTCGGCATACCAAAAAAGGGGAACTAAGAATGCTGAATCTTCGCATGAAATCTGGACGTATCGCGGCCCTTGCCGCATTCGTCCTCTTGAGCTCGACGGCCCTGGGCGGCCTGGTCCATGCCAAGGAACTGACCGTCGGCCTGACGTCGGACGCCGTCAATCTCGACCCCCAGGCGGGCGAGGAGCTGTCCAGCAACATCATGTTCTACCACATCTACGATCCCCTGGTCCGCCGCAATGCCGACCTGTCCTTCGGACCCGGCCTTGCAGAGAGCTGGGAGCTCAAGGATGACACGACCTGGGTGTTCAAGCTGCGCCAGGGCGTCAAGTTCCACAATGGTGAAGACTTCAAGGCGTCCGACGTCGTCTTCACCCTGGACCGGCTGAAGAAGTCGCTGATGGCCAATCTCGGTGCCAACATCGCGTCCTTCACGGCGGTCGATGACTACACGGTCGAAATCAAGACACCCAAGCCATACGCAGTCCTGCCAAACGATCTGGCAGCCGTCCTGATCCTCAGCGAGAAGTATGCGAAGGAAGTGGGCGACGAGCAGCTGGACTTGAAGCCTGTCGGCACCGGCCCCTACAAGCTGGTCGAATGGATCAAGGAAGATCACATCACGCTTGCCGCCAATGCCGACTACTTCGCCGGTGCGCCGAAGATCGAAGAAGTCACGTTCCGTCCGATCACCAATGGCGCCACCCGCACGGCAGCCCTGCTGACCGGCGAAGTCGATGTCATCCAGGATCTCAACGTCCGCGACGTCGACCGCGTCAAGACGGATGACCGCTACAAGGTCATGACCAAGCCGAGCCTGCTGAACGTCGTGGTCTCCATCGACCATCGTGAGAAGAGCCCGACCATCGCGCTCGACAAGAACCCGATGATGGATCGTCGCGTCCGTGAAGCGATGGTCCGTGCGATCGACGTCAATGCGATCAACAAGATCATCATGAACGGCCTGTCGACGCCGTCAGAGCAATACATCCCTGCTTCCCACACGGGCTATGTCGACGGCGCAAGCTTCCGAGACATGTATCCCTTCGATCTTGAGAAGGCGGCAGCTCTCATGGCGGAGGCCGGCTACGCCGATGGCTTCACGGTGACCCTCGACACCACCAACAACCGCTATGTCAACGATCAGCAGATCGCGCAGGCGCTTGCGTCGATGTTGGGCAAGATCAAGGTCGATCTCAAGCTCAACCTGATGCCGAAGTCCAACTTCTTCGGCTATATCCGGGTTCCCAGCGACATGTCGAGCATGATCATGAGCGGCTGGGACGTTCCCTCCGGTGACGGCGGCTCGATGTACAGCGTTATGTTCTACTCGCGCGACAAGAAGGAAGGCTATGGCCAGGTCAACCGCGGATCCTATTCCAATCCGAAGGTGGACGAATTGATCGACAAGGCCGATGCGACCTCCAAGCTTGAAGAGCGCGACGGATACCTGCAGGAAGTCACCAAGATCCTGATGGAAGACATCCCGATGATCCCGATCCACTACGAGCAGGATCTCTATGCCGCAAAGACCAATGTCGAGATGACACCGCGTGCGGACAAGTTCCTCTGGGCCTACGAGATCGACGTCAAGGAATAAGCCCCGACCCGAACGAGCGCGGGACTGTCGACCTTTAGGGAGACAGTCCCGAATTTCTCACTTCTTCATGACGGGACACTGCCTTGCTGGGTTATACGATCAAGCGGCTCCTGCAGATGGTGCTGGTACTCTTTTGCGTATCGGTCATCGTCTTCCTGATGATGAGCTTTACCGGCGATCCCGTCTTCATGGTGATCCCGATCGATTCCACCACCGCCGAGATCGAACAGGCCCGCCGTCTGCTGGGTCTCGATCGATCCCTTCTGAGCCAGTATTTCATCTTCCTCGGCAACATGCTGCAGGGCGATTTCGGGCGCTCCTATGTGTTCCGCCAGCCCGCCATGGACCTCATCCTGGAGCGTCTGCCGGCAACGATCGAGATGGTGCTCGTGGCAATCATGCTGGCGACGGTGATCGCCGTGCCGCTTGGCGTCTATGCCGGGGCCAATCCGAACAAGCCGCTGTCTCGCGGCATCATGGCGGGCTCACTGCTCGGCATTTCCCTCCCCGGGTTCTGGGTGGGCATGATGCTGATCTTCTTCTTCTCCGTCCGCTACCAGTTTCTGCCCTCCTCCGGACGCGGCGATACGGTCGAAATCCTAGGGCTGCGCATATCGATCTTCACGGCGGACGGCTGGTCGCACATCATCCTGCCATCCGTGACACTGGCGCTGGCCACCCTAGCCATCATGCTGCGCATGACCCGTGCGGGCATGATGGAGGTGATGCGGCAGGACTATATGCGGTTCGCCCGTGCCAAAGGCGCATCCCGCCAGAACATCCTGTTCAGGCACGGCCTGAAGAACGCTCTCATTCCGGTCGTGACGATCTTCGGCCTGCAGCTCGGTGACCTCATAGCCTTCGCAACGATCACCGAAACCATCTTCGCATGGCCCGGCACGGGCAAGCTGCTGATCGATTCCATCTACCGCGGCGACCGCCCCGTCATCGTCGTTTACCTGATGCTGACTGCCTTCATCTTCGTAGCCATCAATTTCATCGTCGACATCGTCTACACGCTGATCGACCCCCGCATTACCGTGAAGTGAGGATCGCATGACCGGGTTCTTCTCTTCGGAATTCTTCTTTCACTACCGCCGAAACCTGCCGGCCGTCTTCGGAAGCGCACTGCTCGCCTTCTTCGCCCTGCTTGCGACATTCGGGCCGCTGCTTGTCGCCCAGGATCCCTATGACGTATCCCAGCTGGAGCTGATGGACAGCTTCAAGCCGCCGGTATGGCTGGAGGGTGGTGATAGCAGGTATCTGCTCGGGACAGATGGGCAGGGTCGCGACGTGCTCGCATCCATAGTTTATGGCGCGCGGATTTCCGCCTTCATCGGCCTCGCCGCCATGATCTTCTCCTGCGTGATCGGGACGGCACTCGGGCTGATCTCCGGCTACTACGGCGGCATGGTGGACAGCATCATCATGCGCATCGCAGACATTCAGCTGTCGTTTCCCTCGATGCTGATCGCGCTCTTCCTCATGTCGGCCTTCGGGACGGGCATCGGCATGGTTCTGATCGCGCTCACCGCCGTCGGCTGGGTGGTTTACGCCCGTACCGTTCGCGGATCGACATTGAGCGAGATCCAGAAGGAATACATCCAGGCGGCCAAGGTGGCGGGGCTCGGAAACGGCGCGATCATCCTGCGCCACGTGCTGCCGAACGTCATGACGCCGCTCATCGTGGTCGCTACGATCCAGGTTGGTACCTTCATTCTGATCGAAGCCTCGCTCAGTTTCCTTGGCGTCGGCGTCCCCATCACCGAGCCCTCGCTCGGCCTTCTCGTCAAGGAGGGCTTCGACGTCCTGTTCTCGGGCATCTGGTGGACCTCTGCCTTTCCCGGACTGTTCATCATGTTCCTCGTCTTCGGCATCAACCTGTTCGGCGACTTCCTGCGGGACGAACTCAATCCGCGGCTGAGATGACGAAGGAAACAGCGACCATGGGTGAAGCACTTCTCGAAGTCCGGGATTTGAAGACACATTTCCATACGTTCGGCGGCGTGGTGAAAGCCGTCGACGGCGTCAGCTTCGACGTCCGCCCGGGCGAGGTGATCGGCCTTGTCGGCGAGTCCGGCGGTGGGAAATCCGTCATCGGATTTTCCATTCTCGGCCTCATTGACCCACCCGGACGGATTGAGGCAGGCAGCATTGTCTTTGCCGGCGAAGATCTGACGCGCAAGAGCGAGGACCAGATGCGCGCTGTGCGCGGTGGCCAGATCGCCATGGTGTTCCAGGACCCCATGACGTCTCTCAACCCGGTCTATACGGTCGGGCGCCAGATGGACGAAATGCTGCGCCTGCATACCGACCTAGACCAGAAGGCACGACGTGCTCGCTGCATCGAGATGCTCGAGGATGTCGGCATCTCGGAGGCCGCCAGCCGCCTCGACGCCTATCCGCACCAGTTTTCGGGCGGCATGCGCCAACGCGTCGTGATTGCCATCGCGCTCCTTGCCGGTTCCCGCCTGATCATTGCGGATGAACCGACCACGGCCCTCGACGTTACCGTCCAGGCCCAGATCCTCAAGCTCATGCGTCGCCAGATTGTCGAGCGCGGAGCAGCCATGATCCTCGTGACCCACGATCTCGCCGTCGTCTCCGAGATGGCGGACCGGGTGGTCGTGCTTTATTGCGGCAAGGTCGTCGAGCGGGGACTCACGAGCGAGATCATCGAGTCCCCTGCCCATCCCTATACGCGCGGGCTCCTCGACAGCATTCCCAAGATCACCGATCGCCGGGAACGTCTCAGCCAGATACCCGGCACTGTGCCGGACATCCGCACGCTCGGAAAGGGATGCAGCTTCAGGGACCGGTGCTTCCGGGCCCAGGCCATCTGCTCGGCAGAAACGCCGGCGCTCACCCCCGTACGCGGCTCGCTCGATGCAGCCTGCCACTTCCCGCTGGAGGAGACGGCGTTATGACAACCCCCGTGCTTGAAGTTCGAGGTCTGGTCAAAGCCTTTCCCGTGGGAGGTCTTTTCGATCGGCTACAGTTTGGAAAGGGAAAGCTTCTCGCTCCCCAGAAGCAATTGCGGGCGGTCAACGGTGTCGACCTGTCGATTGCGCCCGGCGAGGTCATGGCGCTGGTCGGAGAATCCGGCTGCGGCAAGTCGACCGTGGCCAAGACGATTGCCCGGATCTACGAGCCGACATCAGGCGAGATCCGGATCGACGGCGAAGACATTTCTCGGATGCAGTTTCGCGAAATGCGCCCGATCCGGCGCAAGTTGCAGATGATCTTCCAGGACCCTTATGCCTCCCTCGACCCCCGGCAGCGGGTCAGGGACATCGTGATGGAGCCGAGGCGCGCTCAGGCCGGGGGCAAGCTCAGCCGGCGCGAACTCAATGACGAAGCCATCGCACTTCTGGCAAAGGTCGGCCTCAATGCCGAACAGGCTGGACGCTACCCGCATCAGTTTTCCGGAGGTCAGCGGCAGCGGATCGGCATCGCACGAGCGTTGTCGGTCCGGCCAAAAATCATCATCGCCGACGAGCCCGTCTCGGCGCTCGACGTCTCGATCCAGGCGCAGATCCTCAACCTGATGATGGACCTGCGCGACGAGTTCGGCCTCTCCTATCTCTTCGTCTCGCACGACCTCTCGGTGGTTCACCACATCGCCGACCGGATCGGCGTCATGTATCTCGGCTTCATGGTGGAGACGGCCAGCCGCGACCAGTTGTTCAGCCAGCCGAAACACCCCTACACGCAGGTTCTGCTTTCGGCCGCGCCGACCATCGACAAGTCGCTGGCAAAACCGAAGATTGAAATCGTCGGCGAAGTGCCAAGCGCACTGCGCCTGCCCTCCGGCTGCTGTTTCAGGACCCGCTGCCCCATGGCATTCGATCGATGCGCGGTCGACCGTCCGGTGTTGACGCCCCAGCCGGATGGCAGCGCCGTTGCATGCCACCTCCATGATCGGAACGATGCCGAAAGGAAAAGCCAGTGAGTTCGCCCGTCGTCATTGTTCAACCGCGCCTTGCCCTCGAAGACCCGCATGACTGCACCGATGCGAATGACATGCTGGCCCTCTTCGACGCCCTGTTCGACGGGCTTGTGCGCTATGGCAAGGATGGTGGCTACGTGCCAGCACTCGCAAGCTCCTGGGATGTTACACCGGATGCGCGACACTGGATATTCAGGCTGAGGGAAGGCTTGAGCTTTCACGATGGCACCCCCTGCGATGCGACGGCCGTCTGCCAATCCCTGACACGCATGGCCCGTCCTGACAAAGGCTACACGCTCGGCGCGCCCGGGGTCTGGCATCAGTATCTCGGAGACGCGGAGATCGAGGCAGTCGATCCCCTGACAGTCGCCATCCGCCTGTCGAAGCCGATCGCCGATCTCCTCGATATCCTGGTTTACGGCTACGTGGTCGCTCCCTCGGCACTGGACCGCTACGAGGCGGGAGACACAGCGCAGCCGGTCGGCACAGGGCCGTACCACCTGGTTTCCTACGAACCCGGCCATGCCCTGCACCTCCAGCGTTTCGATAGCTGGCATGGCGAGCGACCAGCCAATGTCGAACTGACGTTCCGCCTGGAACCAAACCGGGAAGCGCGGCTGGAGATGCTGATCTCCGGCCAGGCGCAGGTGGCAAACAGCCTCGATTTCGAAGCATCCAAGGCGCTCGAAGAAACGGCCAGGCATACGCGGGTCACATCGCTCGTCCCCGTCGCCATCATCTATCTCTTCAATGCCTTCAAGGGGCCGCTGACCGATAGCCGCGTCCGCCGCGCTCTCAATCTGGCGATTGACCGCCAGGCCCTGATCGATCGGGTGGTGAGAGGTGCAGCAAAGCCACTGACCGGCTTCGTCAGCCCCGTGCATTTCGGCAGCCTGCCATCGGAGGATCTGCGCCCTGACCGCGATCAGGCAAAAAAGCTGCTTGCCGAGGCCGGCTTTGCCGAAAGCCTGACCATCGAGGTCGACTGCCCGACACGCCTTCCCGATGAAGCCGAGGCACTGACAGCCGCTCTTGCGGAGCAGCTTGCCCCAATTGGTGTGACGCTGAACGTTCACCGCCACACAGACCGCGAAGCCTATGCGCATGGTGTCCGCCTGAAGCAGGTGCGCGACATGTGCGTCTTCGATTCAAGCCCCTTGGGCACCTTCCGCATCCTAGCCGAGAAGATCGATCACAGAGCCCAAGGCTCCTGGTGGCTGGGCTTTCACAATGCCGAGGCCGAAGACTTGCTCGACGCGGGGCGGGCAACTGTTGATCCACGTGAACGTGCGGAGACTTTCGAGAGAGCCTTCCGCGCGCTGCAAGTGGATCCCCCATGGCTCTATCTCTACAATCCCCTGAGGGTGACAGGCCTGTCCGGGTCCTGGCCGGACTGGCGCATGCGACAGGATTGCGTGATCGACGTGACCCGGCTCCCTGACTTCCAGTCCGGGAAGAGAACATCATGAGGCGCGTCGATCTGATCATCAGCGGCGGAACCATCCTCACCATGGACGGCAGTCGCCGCGTCCTCGACAAGGGGGCGCTGGCAGTTCTCGACGATCGTATCGTCGCGGTCGGGCATGAGGAAGAGATCGCCAGAGAATACCAGGCCGAGCGCAACATCGACGCCCAAGGCAAGGTAGTGATGCCCGGCATGATCGACGTGCATGCCCATGCCGGCCACGGTCTGATCAAGACCATGGGCATGGAGCAAGGCAATCACTGGGAAGAGATCTGCAACGCTGCCTATACTGTCGGCTCGACACCGGAATTCTGGTTCGCAGAGGCGCGGCTTGCCGCCCTCGAACGCCTGCGCTTCGGCGTCACCACCGGCGTTTCGCTTCTCGGTGGCGGCGACACGATCATGCGGACGGATGATGTCGCCTATGGGAGCGCCCATTGCGAGGGCGTCGCTGAAATCGGCACGCGCTCGGTCGTCGCCGTCGGACCGACTCGCCCTCCGCATCCGCGAACCTATGCATCGTGGCACGACGGCAAGGCGTCAGAACGGCCTGTAACCTTCGAGGAGCAGTTTGCCGTCAGCCGGAAACTGCTTGATCTGTGGCACGGGCGCGGACGCCTGAAGATCGCCTTGCTCACCCCCGTCCTGCGTGACGAACATCAGCGCGACATGTCAGCCGCAGACTACGAAGCAGCAGTCGCACAAACCAAGGCCGTGCGGGCGCTCTCGCGCGAGGCGGGCGTGGCCTTCACCCAGGATGGCCACTGGAAGGGCTCCGTCTCCCGCGCCGAAAAGCTCGGCATCCTCGGACCGGACGCGCTTCTGTCCCACGCCATCGACATCACGCCTGAAGAAATCCGGATCATTGCCGATACCGGCACCCGCATCGCCCATAACCCCAGCGCCATCGCGTCCATCCTCGGCCGGTGCCCGGCGATCGAACTGATCGAGGCTGGTGCTGTGGTGGCCATCGGCTCCGATGCAACTGCGCCAGACCGATCGGCGGACATGTTCCGGCACATGCAGCAATGCATGCACTATCACCGCACGCATTTTCGCGATCCCTCGGTCCTGCCTCCGGGCAAGGCCCTCGAAATGGTGACGATCGATGCAGCGACAGCCCTGGGGCTCGATCGGGACCTTGGCTCCCTTGATGTCGGCAAGAAAGCCGATATCGTGGTGGTGGATATGCAGCGCCCTCACCTCGCGCCCTACCAGATGCCGATCTTCCACCTTGCCTACTTCGCCAACGGCAATGACGTCGACACCGTTGTGATCGACGGGCAGATCCTGCTCGAAGGCGGCCGCCCTCTGCTGACCGACCTCGATGAGGTCGTCGCAGAAGCCGACAGGCAAGCCCGGTTGCTGATGGAGCGCATGGGGCTCGAAAACATGATTGGCCAACCCGAAGGCTTCTTTGGCCATGCACGATATCCGAAACATCAAGGAGACAGCCAATGATGAGGCTGAATGAAGAGGCAAAAGGCGTCTACGTCATAGCCCTCACCCCTTTCACGGAGACGGGTGATCTCGATCTGGAAAGCACGGACCGCATGGTCGATTTCTACCTCGAGCGCGGCGCAACGGGACTGACCGTGCTTGGGATGATGGGCGAAGCGCAAAAGCTGACCATCGAGGAATCGCAGACCTATGTCCGCCGTATCCTTCGCAGGGTCGATGGCCGCGTGCCGGTTGTGGCGGGCGTCTCTGCTGCGGGCTTTGCCCAGATGCAGGCCCTGACCTTGATGGTCATGGATGACGGCGCGGCAGGTGTGATGATCGCTCCGCCCTCGTCCCTGCGCAACGATCAGCAGATCGTCACCTACTACAAGCAGGCGGCGGAGTTCATCGGCGATACGCCTTTCGTGCTGCAGGATTTCCCGCTCGTCACGAGCGTCACCATCCCCGTCTCCGTCATCCAGACGATCATCGATCAGATCCCGACCTGCGTCTGCCTCAAACACGAGGACTGGCCCGGTCTTTCCAAGATTACCGCACTAAGGACCGCCTCGGAGACGACCGGCAAGAGGCGCATATCAATCCTGTGCGGCAATGGCGGCGTCTTCCTGCCCGAGGAGATGGCGCGCGGGGCAGACGGCGCCATGACAGGCTTTGCCTATCCGGAAATGATGCGCGACGTCGTCCACTATAACGAGCAGGGAAATCCGGAGCGCGCGCAGGACATCTTCGACGCTTATCTTCCCCTCGCGCGCTACGAACAGCAACCGGGCCTCGGCCTCGCCATCCGGAAATACATCATGGCGAAACGCGGCGCGATCGCTACGCCGGCACTGCGCAAACCGGGGGGAGCCCTGTCTCCCGCCGATATCAGCGAGATCGAGCGCCTCATCGCACGCCAGGACAGACGATTGAAGGAACTCGGCTGATGGAACTCGGCTTGAAAAACAAAAACGCTCTCGTGCTGGGTGCAAGCCGCGGACTGGGTGCCGCGATCGCCCGAGGGCTCGCGGAAGAAGGGGTGACGGTCCATGCCGCCGCCCGCAACACCTCGGCCATCTCGGCATGGGCTTCCGAGCTCGCACCAACGTCAGGCACCGTCATCCCGCTCCAGCTCGACCTCTCCGATATCGACAGCGTGAATAAGGCCGTCCAGTCGCTCGTAGCAGATGGGGGTGTCGACATCCTCGTCAACAATTCTGGCGGCCCGCCACCGGCCGCAGCCGTCGATGCGAAACGGACGGACTGGCTCAATCATTTCGAGACGATGGCCGCCAACATCTTCCATCTGACCACCAGTCTTCTGCCTGGCATGCGGGAAAAGCGCTGGGGTCGGATCATATCGATCGCCTCCTCTGGCGTAGAGCAGCCGATCGCACGGCTGGCGCTGTCCAATGGCATTCGCTCGGCCCTGATCGGCTGGTCGAAAACACTCGCTGCGGAAGTGGCCGCGGAAGGCGTGACTGTAAACGTGATTCTTCCGGGGCGCATTCACACACAAAGGGTGGACGAACTCGACGCAGCCGCAGCCAGCCGCTCAGCCAAGAGTGTCGAGGAGGTCGCCGCCGAATCCGCAGCCGGCATTCCGGCGGGACGCTATGGCCGGCCGGAGGAATTTGCCGCCGTTGCCATCTTCCTGGCCTCCGAGCCAGCCTCCTATGTTACGGGAAGCAAGATCCGCGTGGATGGTGGTGCCATCAGATCCGTCTGAAGCAGACTTAAGCAAAACGGGCGGACATACACTATGTCCGTCCGAAACTTACTCGTCCACGGCACGACTTGCCATCCGATATGCAAGGCCGCGCCAACTGAATGGGACAGTCCGTCGCAAAATCGGCCATCTCCACATTGTAGAAGGTTTTCGTCCGCGGGCCTGTGATGATGGGATCAATGTGGCGGACGCATTCCAAGTAATGCGCGGTCTTGCGGTGGTCATCCTCGGGGCTGCGTAGCACGTCAAGGCGAAGGTTTCCCGGTTCGCGGCGGGTTCCTTCATAGTTGATCCGGAAAGCATCGAGAAACTCGTCGACATGGCCTTGCTTGACGTGAATTGCGACGGCGTCGAAGCCCGCCAGCGCGTGAAACTTCTGCCATCCCGTCAGCTGAAAAGACATTCCCAGCACAGCACCTGAGAACATGAAGACTGGGACCAGCAGCACCAGCAGTTACCACTTGCGAAACCAGCTGCGCTGTCGAGGTAATTTTGGCTCGGACAGGTTCAGATCGATCGGGAGGCTTTTTTTCATCAGTGGCTGATATTGCAGGTCACCCGTTCCTGCCGATCTTTGAATGGGATGTTGACTTCAAGACCTTCGTCCCGATCTTCCCAACCGGTAAAGATGCCTCAGCGATTAGGCTGCAACAAGACACATATAAAAAGACCTATATTTTTGTTGTTCGATATCGTGCGTTTGCGAGCCTCACCAGACATCCAAGCGGATGTCTGGTGAGGAAAGATTCGACAAAGCCACGCAAGCCTGGCTTTTATCGACCGAAATCAGCCGTGGTCACGACGCCGTCTGTGTTCCGGTCCAGCATGCCCATCCAGGCGACGACACCCCCGAGGAATTCGTCCCGCGACACCTTGCCGTCCTGGTCGGCGTCGTTGTTCTGAAGTGTCATTCCCTGGGACGCCCGGTCGGCTCTGCCACCATGCCCACCATGTCCGCCGGCATTGGCCTTCATGTCGTTGGCGCGCGCCTCGTCGAAATACACGTATTCATCGGCATCGATAAACCCGTCCTCGTTGGAATCGAAGGTGAGGAAGACGTCGCCGCGCTTGGACTGCAATTCGGAAAGGGTGGCTTCGCCATTTCCGTTGAGATCCCAGTTCTCTAGGAAGTGGGCGCCAGGATTGCCCTGCTGCTGAGCCATCAGGGGTGCGGCGGAAGCAGCCAGAGCCATGGCAGCGATCAGAGTTTTCTTGAGACTATGCATTTTGCGTTCCTCTTCATCGGATCTTGTTTGCGCGTCTTGAGCGGCGAAGTTTGTTTCATCCCCCTCGACTGCGATG
This sequence comes from Rhizobium sp. AAP116, assembly GCF_001295785.1. Lineage (NCBI taxonomy): Bacteria > Pseudomonadati > Pseudomonadota > Alphaproteobacteria > Hyphomicrobiales > Rhizobiaceae > Rhizobium > Rhizobium sp. AAP116. Next base: position 63,201 of record NZ_LJIB01000002.1, on the reverse strand, counting down.
GACATGTGATGACGGATGCATGTCGCACGATGATGCCGTCTGCGGTCCCTTTTGTAACGGTTTGTCGCAGATCGGCGGACTGACACCCGGCGTGACAAAGGAGGAGTGGAACACGGTCCCCATCATGCGCTAGAAACGTGCCATGACCTCGAGCGACCCAAGTCCCCATATCCTGATCGTCGACGACCATCGCGACATCCGCGACGGACTGGTCCGCTACCTGGAAAAGAACGGTTTCCGGACCACGGCTGCGCGCGACGCGACCGAGATGGACAAGTGCCTGCATGGCGGACGCTTCGATCTCGTGATCCTGGACGTCATGATGCCGGGTGAAGACGGCCTTTCGATCGCACGTCGGCTGAGCAGCGCAGGTGGGCCACCGATCCTGATGCTCAGTGCCTTGGCCGAAGAGACGGATCGCATTGTCGGCCTTGAGGTCGGAGCTGACGACTACCTGCCGAAACCCTTCAGCCCGAGAGAATTGCTGGCAAGGGTCAAGGCCATCTTGCGGCGGACCGGTCGAACGACCAGCCTCGCCGGCAGCCTTTCCGGCCGACGCCTTTCCTTTTCCGGATGGACACTGAACACGGATACGCGGGAGCTGACACGTGACGAGGACGAAAAGCAGATATCATTGAGCTCTACGGAGTTCCGTCTTCTCATCGTCTTCCTCGAACGCCCCCGGTTTGTCCTGTCCCGAGATCAGTTGATGGATCTGACCGAGGGTCGGGCCCCAGACGTCTTTGATCGGGCGATCGACAACCAGATCAGCCGGCTGCGTCGCAAGATCGAGCCCGATCCGGGACACCCGACGATCATCACAACGATACGGGCGGGAGGCTACAGCCTCGCCTGTGACGTGGCAGTCTTGCCATGAGAGTTGGATGGCCCAGGGATCTCAGCGCCCAGATCGGACTGACCACACTTGCCGCGCTGATCTTTACCCAGATCCTGTTCCTCGCCTTGTTCGGTGCCGAGCGGGGCCTCTCCCATGTGGAGGAGCAAAGGGCGGATATTGTAAGGCAGGGTCAACGCCTGGTCGGTCTCCTGCCGACGATCCCTGAACCGGCGAGGAACGACGTTCTTTCGGCAGCCGGATCTGAACGCGTGATATTCCGGCTGAGCGACACGCCAACCGTCGTCGCTGGGACATCAGATGAAGACGCGCGCATGGAGCTGGAAGCGCGTGGCGGTTCGGTCGAGCATCCAGGCTATGAACCCGTGACGGCGTTCGCGCGACGGACTGGCCTCATACCAGCAATCCTGCGCTTGTCTCTTCCGACGTCGGACGGTCAATGGCTCAACATCGAGGCCTCCCTGGAGCGGCCAGGCGCATTCATGCCGCCGCGGCTTTTGCTCGGCGCGATCCTCTCTGCCCTCGCCGTCTGGATCGTCATGCGTTTCCTGGTGGCACGCATCACCCTTCCCTTGCGGCAGCTTGCCGGCACTGCAGACGCCCTGGATCTGGACCGGGGCCCACCGGAGCGCATCGAAACCGGTCCAAGCGAAGTGAAGGTCCTGGCGAAGGCACTCCACAGTCTGCATGCACGCCTTGTGAACGCAGTCCACGAGCGGACCCGCATTCTGGCAGCGCTTGGCCACGATCTGCGAAGCCCGATCACGGCTCTCAGGCTGCAAGCCGAATTCGTCGATGAGGATCAGCTGCGCGAGCGGATCGCCCGCATTCTCGATGAAATGCAGGAGATGACCGAAACGACCCTCGCCTATGCGCGGGGCCTCAGCGAAGCGGGTGACAAGCGTCCGTCCGACCCCTTCGCACTCGTCGCCCACCTCGCGGGCGAGCTCAACACGACGGCGAACCCGGTGACGCTCGGCAGCATGCCGGTCGTCACGACACCATTGCGGGAGCTACCGGTGCGCCGCGCCGTTCGCAATCTGATCGAAAATGCCCAGAGATACGGCGGCAACGTTCACATCAGTGGTGAATTGGACGGATCCATCGCCCGCATTCATATCGATGACGACGGCCCTGGAATTCCCCTGGAGGACCTGCAACGCGTATTCAGCCCGTTCGAGCGCCTTGAGGCGTCCCGTTCCCGCGACACCGGTGGACACGGTCTCGGCCTGACGATTGCGCGCGACATTCTACGTGCCCAGGGCGGGGATGTGGAACTGGCTAACCGGGCAGAAGGTGGCCTGCGGGCAACCGTGACCCTCCCTGTCGATGCCGGATCTGAAGCTGTTTAGTGCAGTGGTGCAATCACGCTGAGGACCCGGGTACTGTCACCGTTAGAGCCAACGAAGAATTGACGACATATATAATTCAAACTATCCTTATATTTCTATTGTCGCGCGGTAATCGGCAGGACTCAAAATGGATTTCGCACAGCTACTCGATCTCCTTGACGAGGCGGAGCTGGGCGCGCTCTTGGGTGCAATCACGGGAGCGATCTTCGGCTTCTCCGCGCAGAGGTCATCCTTCTGCCTGCGCGCAGCCACTGTCGAAGTCGCCAGACGCGAGGTCGGGCCCCGGATGGCGGTGTGGCTATTGACCTTTTCGACTGCCGTCGTCTGGGTGCAGGCTGCCATTTTGGCCGGCCTGTTCGATCCGTCCGCGTCACGGGTGATGTCGATCACCGGCAGTTGGTCGGGTGCCGTCATCGGCGGGCTGATGTTCGGCGTCGGCATGGTGCTCGCCAGGGGATGTTCGGGCCGATTGCTGGTCCTCGCCTCCACTGGAAATCTGCGCTCACTCATCTCGGGGCTGATCTTTGCCGTCGTTGCCCAGATGGCCCTGCACGGTTGGCTTGCTCCAGCGCGCAGCTATCTTGCTGCACTCTGGACGACGCCGGCCGGCCAGAATGTCGATCTACTTGCCATGATCGGCGCGCCGGCAGGAAGCGGGCTGATACTCGGACTGGTAACGGCTGCATTCGCCGTGTTTCTCGCCATTCGGCGCCAGATTGGATGGACGAAATTGTTCTTTGCCGCTGGCGTGGGCTTCGCGGTCGCGGTTGGTTGGATCTTCACATTCTCTCTGGCACAATCCGCTTTCGAGCCCGTGACAGTCAATTCCCTCACCTTCTCCGGCCCTTCGGCAAGCACCCTGATGTTCCTCCTGACGGAAGACCATGCACTCGATTTCGAGATCGGCCTGATTCCTGGGGTCGTGTTCGGAGCATTCCTGTCCGCGCTCCTTTCCCGGCAGCTGAAATTCGAAGGTTTCACCCACGAGACACAGATGCGCCGCTCGATGCTGGGCGCGGTGCTCATGGGTTTTGGCGCAATGCTGGCCGGCGGCTGTGCGATCGGGGCAGGCGTAACGGGCGGCTCGGTGTTTGCAGCAACTGCCTGGCTCGCCCTCTTCTGGATGTGGGTGGGAGCCGTGTTGACGGATTTCCTGATCGACCAGTCCACGACCAGCACCGATGTCATCGGCATGGCTCAGGCCCCGGCGACGAACCGGTAGCCTTGACCCTCTTTCTCGACACGGCCGATGCCACCATCCGGCAGATGAAAGCCGATGATCGCAGTCTTGTCCCTAGCCATGTCGTCAAGCAGCATCATTCGTGTTCGCGCGGCCATCTCGGCATCCTGGTCAGAACCGGATTTCCATTCGGGATGGACGAAAGCCACGTGGTGGTTGCCGATCGCATCCCCGACAACCATGACGGCGTCCTTCCCCTCCCCCACGCGAAACGACATGTGACCCGGAGTATGGCCCGGCGTGAGATGAGCGATGACACCGGGAAGGACGTCAGCGCCATCCTCCAGCAGCGTCAGGTTTTCGACCATTGCCGACAAGCGGCGGGCCGCGCCGACAGCAAACGTCGTGCGCGCCGAATCGATGGAGGCAACCGTGTCCGGATTTGTCCAATAATCGAACTCTGTCCTTCCGATCAGGTGAGCGGCATTGACAAAAACCGGTTCGTCGAATTCATCAAGCACGCCCCACAGATGATCCGGATGAGCATGGGTGAACACCACATGCGTGACATCTTCGGCAGGCACATCGAGCAGGTTCAGGGCTTCGGCCAGTTTACCGGCTGAGGGCTGAAAATCGGGGCCGGCCCCCACATCGAACAGAACGGTATGGGTTCCGTCACGCAACAGGGTAACGTTGCATGGCGGGGTCAGTTGATCCCTCGACAAGCCGAAGGCCTCGACGACCACCTTGAGTTCTTCCTCCGGCATGCCGCCAAGGATGAAGTCAGCCGGCAGCATCAGGTTTCCGTCCGAAAGCGTGTCGATCCGGACGTCACCGAATGCTATCTGCGCGGACGCCCATACACGTTGCGGCCCCAGGAGCGCGGCCGCGCCGAAAGCACCCATGCCTGCCAGAAATCTACGCCGCAGCAACATCATTCCCTCCAAAGGATGGAGGCAGCCCTGAGGCCGCCTCCCTTGTCTTCAATCAGCCGAACATGTCTGTGGTGATACCCTCGTACCAGCCGAGGCTTTCCTCGTAGGTCGCCTTGCGCAAAGCCGCATCCTCGCCCGTCTGGCTGATGAAGCTTTCCGCGGACGCGATCTTCTCGGGCGTAGGCTGATAGGACGCGCCGACCTTGACGCCGTCGTCGGGCGCAATCAGCGACCAGCAGGTATTTGAGTATTTCGCCGGGAACACCTTCGATCCGAGGAGCTCGCCGCGAATGGACATGGCCGCAACCTTGGCCTGACTGTTCGCCGAAAAACCGGACTTCGGCATGTCGCCTTGAGCGCTGGAATCGCCGAGCACATAGACATTGTCGTCCATCTTGGATTTCATGTTTTCCGGATGCACGGGAGCCCAGCCCTTGTCGTCGGTGACGGCTGCGATCTGGGCGATCTTGCCCGCAATCTGGCCGGGGATCACGTTGCAGGCATCGATCTTTTCCACCGTCCCGTCGACCACGATTTCCATGCTGTCCGGACGAACCTCGACCGCACCGCCCCCGAAATCCGGGCCGATCCACTCGATCATACCGTCATAATGCTTCGCCCAGCCTTCTTCGAAGAGGGCCTGCTTCGAGTATTTATCCTTCGGATCGAGCACCATGATCTTGGCGGTCGGGTTTTTCTGTTTCAGCAAATGAGCGATCATGCTGATCCGCTCGTAAGGACCGGGAGGACAACGGTAAGGATTGGGCGGCGCAATCATCGCAAAGACGCCACCAGCCGGCATCGCCTCCACCATCGACTTCAGCAGTTGCGTCTGCGGCCCGGCCTTGTAGGCATGCGGCATCTTTTCCGCCGCCTCGACCGACCAGCCCGGCACGGACCCATCCTTGAAGTCGATACCGGGAGACAGGATCAGCCGATCATAGGGAAGCGTCTGGCCACCCGCCAGCGTCACTGTGCGGGCGTTGCGATCGACACCGGTGGCGAGATCATTGATGACGGTCACGCCGCCGGCTGCGATCTTGTCATATCCATGCTGAAGGCTTTCAAACTCGCGGAACCCACCGAGATAAAGGTTGGAGAAGAAGCAGGTCGTGTAGATTGGATTGGCTTCCACCAGCGTCACATCCAGCGCGCCTGCACCGTCCTTGGCGAGATAGCGAGCCGCCGTCGCACCGCCTGCTCCACCGCCGATGATCACGATCTTCGGCTTTGCCTGACCGAAAACCGAGGGTGCCGCGAGAAGTGCTGCAGCCGTCAGGCCCGATCCGATGAGTGTACGTCGTGTCAGTTTCATGAGCGTTCTCCCCTTTTGTCGTTCCCTGAGCGGTTGATCCCGCCCGTGGTTATTGAACCTCTTCGAAATAGGCGGCGAGGGCGGCGATCTCTTCTTCCGACAGACGACCTGCCATCATCTGCATCACCGGATGCGGCCTGAGCTTGCGCTTGTAGGCATGCATGGCGACGACAAAATCGGCAGCGGGCCAGTTGGTGATCGATGGAATGCCCTTGTCGGAGCCGTCGCTCTGGTGGCACGTCGTGCACTCGGAGGACAGGTACTCGCCATATTCGCGATCACCCTTGATCCCGAGGATGGACGGGTCCAGATCGACTTCTGGTTTGCTCACCGTCGGATCGGCTTCGGGAATATCGCGCGGGCTGTCCGACCATTCCCGCAGATAGGCCAAGATCGCCGAGCGGTCTTCAGGCTCTATGACGCCGCGGTAGTTCATCCGCGTGCCTGAAACCAGGCTCTTCGGGTTGGTGAGATAGGCGTCGAGTGTTTCAAGGTGCCACTCCAGGCCGTCCTGCCCCATGCGGGTGATCGACTTCGAGTACTTGAAGCCCTCAATGCTCCCGGCTCTGCGGCCGAAAACCCCGTTGAGCTGTGGTCCTACCCGATTTCGAGCACCTGCGCCGACCTGATGGCAGGACGAGCACTCGCGCTTGAAAAGGCGAGCGCCGTCGGCCGAATTGCCCAACTCCTGGGCGATAGCGGGTTCCCAAGCCAGAAGGCCGATAACGAGAGCAAGCCTGATCGAGCCACGGCTTGCCATTGTGTCAGTTCCCCAGGCTGCGCAGATAGGCGATGATCGCCGCACGCTCATCCGGCTTCTTGAGCCCGGCAAAAGCCATCTTCGTGCCCTTCATGAAGCCCTTCGGGTTTTCGAGGAAGGCGTCCAGTTCGGCCTCGTTCCAGACAAGTCCTTCTGCCGCCTTGTCCGTGAGCGCCTTGGAATACTTGAATTTCTCGGCATGACCGGCGGCGGCTCCGAAGATGCCGTTGAGCATGGGCCCGGTTCCATTCTTTGCACCCTCGCCCACCTTGTGGCAGGCCGAGCACTTCTTGAAAGCGGCTTCGCCTTGCCCGACAAGGGCCGGATCCAGGGCCGCAGTTTCAATTGGCGCGGCAGCCGGAGCGACAGCAGGAACATCGGCTGCAGGCACGGTTGCCGCAGGTACGGGGGCCGGGTCGCTCGCCGCCTCGGCCACCTCGGCCGGTGCGGGAGCCGCCGGGGGAGCGGGCGCTGACGCAGCCGAGGTGTCGAGGGGAGGCAAGGTACCGGCGGGCCTGCCGTCGGGATCTTCTGGCGTCACATTCAACTCGATGGCGCGCTTGGTCACTTTGACCGGCGCACCGCAATCCTTCATGCAGGGTTCTCCCTTGAACCGCGGATACTCACTCTCCGCGCGATCGTCGGGATAGAAGCCGTCTGCATTCGGCAAGGTCACCTCAGTGAAATTCTTGTCGGACAGTGTGAAGTCTTCGTCGACCAGCCCGTTGGAATAGAGCAGGAAGGCGGTGATCGCATAGGTCTCGTCGACCGTCACCGTCTGCGCCTCGCCAAACGGCATCGAGCGATGCACATAGTCCCAGACGGTCGACAAATGCGGCCAGTAGCTGCCGATCGTCTTGACGGGCCGCCGATCGGTCAGCGTGCCATCGCCTCCTGCGAGTACAGGCCAACTGTCGATGCCTTCCGCGAATTCGCCATGACAGACTGCACATTTCTCGCCGAAGACTTCTTCACCGGTCAGCACGTCACCCGAACCAGGCTTCAACCCCTTGCCGTCGGGGAGCACGGCGAGATCCCAGGCGGACACTTCTTCTGGAAGAGCCGGACGTCCGAGCCCCAGCTTTTCCGACATCGCTGGCGTGGAAAGCAGGACCAGCCCGAGCGACAGAAGGAGACGATTACGCAACTTCGACATTTTCGACCTCCCCGTCGGCCTTGACCCACCAGGTTTGAATTCCGTTGTTGTGGTAGACATTGTTAAGTCCGCGGATTTCACGCAGCGCATCCTTAGTCGGCTGGACATAGCCGGTCTCGTCGATGGCCCTCGACTGCAGGAGCAGTTCGCTGCCATCCCAGTTGATGTCGAGATGGAAGCGGGTCAGCGCCTTCGATTTGGCGTCTCCGGAGATCCGGGCCTCCTGCCAGTTCACGCCACCATCCGTGGAGACATCGACGCGGGTGATCTTGCCATTGCCAGACCATGCAAGCCCCGAAATGACCAGCGGTCCCTTGCCGTGACGGATCGGGACCTGCGGGCTGGGAGATGTGATCACGGATTTTGCATCCATCACCCAGGTCCACTTCCGCGCCCGACCATCCGGCATAAGATCGGTGTACTTGGAGGTTTCTTCACGGCTCTCGACAGCTTGGTCATAGATGCCGATGCGCCGGACCCATTTCACCCACATATTGCCTTCCCAACCCGGCACGACGAGACGGACCGGATAACCGTGTTCCTTGCGCAGGGCCTCGCCATTGGCAAAGAACGCCACGAGGACGTCGTCGAGCGCCTTGTCGAGAGGGATGGACCGACCATTGGAGCTCGCATCGGCTCCTTCGACATAGACCCACTTTCCTTCGGGCTTGACGCCTGCCTCCTTGAGAAGGAGGCGTAAGGGCACGCCGGTATATTCCATGTTGTGAATCATGCCCTGGGTGAACTGGCAGCCTTCGAGCTGCGCGCCCCCCCATTCCATGCCACCATTGGCCGCACATTCGAGGAAGGCGGTTGTCACCGATCTAGGAAAGCGAAGAAGATCCTCGAAGGTGAAGACAAGCGGCGTTTCGACAAGGCCGTTGATCATGAGCCGGTAGTCCTGCTTGCTCAGTTCAATCGCCCCGGAATGATGGCGTTCGAAAGCGCAGCCTTGCGGCGTGATCGTGCCTTCCAGGGCATGGATCGGCGTGAAGTTGATCGACGAGACGGGGCTCTCGGTGAGCCACTCCACATTGCGCCGGACCACGTGCGACTCGAACCGGATCGGTGATCCATAGGGCGACGCATCGACAGGATCGCCGAAGGATGAAGCCCAGGGCTGCACCTCGGTGATCTTCGGATCCGGGCCACTGGCACGCGCGACCGAGGCGCCTGCGACAAGGCCGGCTCCTGTCATCGCGGCCTGCCTCAGGAATGTCCTGCGGGACGAGACGTTTTCGGGTTCGTCGGACATGGCGAACGCTCCTTGCTTCCTGTCAGATTCCGGTCACACGGACCGATGTGTTGGGGTCGAGCTTGACGGTTCCGATCTTGCGGACATGGGCTTCGATCACGTCCCAGATCTGCGGACCTTCCGTGCCTTCGTTGACGCTTGCCCAGCCCGCCACGGTGTAGGATTTGCCCGCTTCGATAGCGGCGCCACCATCAACCAGTGCGATATCGGTGATCCGCTCGCCGATGGGTTTGCTGACGTCGATGGCATAGGAAAGCCCGCCGACGCGCACCATGTCCCCACCCTGCTGGTAGTAGGGATCCGGGTTGAAGATGTTGTCGGCCACGTCCTCGAGGATGGTCTTGATGGTCTCGCCCGTCATCTCGGTGCGATAGCAGGCGCCATAGGTCATTGAGGTCACATTATGGATGTCTTCCCGGGTGATCGCATCACCGGCGAGAAGCGAGGGCCCCCATCGGACGCCGGGAGACATGGCGATCTGCGCATCGCGTTCACTGCGCACGGCATCGCAGATCAGGTCGTCCCAGGTGCCGTTGAAGTTGCCGCGCCGATAGAGCAGGCTCTCGGTCGTGCCGATCTTCTCTTCGAGCTGCGCCTTGTAGGGCGCCCGCTCCTGGTCGATTAGCCCCGCCATCTCCGCATCCGGGGCAATGACATCGGAGAAGATCGGGATGAGCTTGTGGCGAAAGCCCATCATCTTGCGATCGCGGATATCGAGATCGAGCCGGCTGACGAATTTGCCGTTCGAGCCGGAGGCGATCAGGATCGTTTCACCGATCAGAACCGGTTCCGGCACGGCGTCATGGGTATGCCCGGTCAGGATGACATCGATGCCCTTGACCCGCCCCGCCATCTTGCGATCGACGTCGAACCCATTGTGGGAGAGACAGACCACCAGGTCCACGCCCTCGGCCCGGACTTCGTCCACGACCTCCTGCATGCGTTCCTCGCGAATGCCGAAGGAGTATTCGGGGAACATCCATTTCGGATTCGCGATCGGCATGTAGGGGAAGGCCTGGCCGATAACAGCAATCCGAACGCCGCCCTTTTCGAAGATCTTGTAGGGTTCGAAAGCCGGCTCGTCCCATTCTGCATCGAAGATGTTGGCTCCGAGGAACGGGAACGGCAGCCCATCGACAATTTCCTTCACCCGCTCGGTTCCGTAGGTCCACTCCCAATGGCTGGTCATGGCTTCGACGCCGAGTGCGTTCATGACGTTGACCATGTCCTGGCCCTTCGTCAGCAGACTGGTCATGGAACCATGCCATGTATCGCCACCGTCGAGCAGGAGCGACTGGGGTCGGGCAGCCCGGATCGACTTCACGACCGTCGCGACGCGGTCCATGCCACCCATGCGGCCATAGGCCTTGGCGAGCGCGCCGAAATCCTCATGGGTCAGAGCATAGGCATCACGCGAACCCGCTGCGATGTCGAAGGTCTTCAGGAATTCGGAGCCGGTCAGGTGCGGCACATGACCCTTGGCGTCGCCAACCCCAAGGTTGACCTCCGGCTCGCGAAACCAGATCGGCTTCAATTGCGCATGGATATCCGTGATGTGGATGAGCGTGACGTTGCCAAAATCCTCGAATTCGAGAAGTTGCTCCTGCGTCAGCGCCTGTTGCGCGGCGAGCCGCGAAAAATTGCCAAAGCCGGACAACCCCACGATTGCCGAGGTTGCCATGGATGCCTGCAGAAACTCACGACGGGTAATCATCCCGCATTCCCTCCAGCAAGCACAGGAAATCCATCCACGCCGAAGACGTGGTCCTGCTTGCCAATAATGTTCGTTCAAAGTGTTTGGGCGGTCGGGCTTTCCCGGCCGCGCCATCTTGTTCAGTGCCGGACGGAGACGCCCTCGATCGACAGACCATTCCCGCGCGAGGCCACATAAAGCTCAAGCGCCTTGAACTCGTCCGATCCTGCCTTGAAGGTTTCGGCACGCGTGTCGCGCACACACCCGACGAACCGCTGCTGCGCGCTCAGAATACCGGCGTCCTTCAGGCGATAGGTCGGGAACCCGTTGACCTGCCCCTGCGAAAGATGGTCGGCACGGATCATCCGGCCGTAATTGTTCTCATGACAGTTTGCGCAAGACATCTCCAATTGACCGTAGCGCGTGTAGTAGATCTCCTTGCCGTGCTCCCAGAAGGACTGGGCCGGGCCATCGATGGCGACATTCACCACCTCACCGCGCGACTGGACGGAGATCAGGGCCATCATGTCCTTCATTTTGTCGGACGTGACACCCCAGGCTTCCAGGCCCATCTCCTTGGTGACACAGGAATTGATGTAGTCTTCCATGATCATCAGCTTGCCGGTCTTGGCATCGACCCGGGGCAGAACCGTGCGCAGCCCCTTCATGCTTTCCGGCCCCTCGTGACAGCCTGCACAGGACTCGCCATTCTTGCCCATGGTTTCGTTCCAGGCATCGAGACCACGATCAACGAAGACCATGCCCGGATTGTCGAAATCATCTTTCTGCAGGTCGCGTGTTTCGGTCTCCCGGAACAACCAACCCGAATAGATGGTATCAAATGTATCCTTGAGAAATGCGGGTGCAGCCGTCTTGGTCACGAGCTCGATCGTGCCATCATCCGTCTCGACCGTGAGCGTATCCTCGACCGGATCCGCATGCGCAGCAGCGGAGGCAACAAGGCCGATGGCCGCCAGAACTGCAACTAGTTTGGACTTGCCGTGCATGAGAACTCCCTCCCCGAGATCGTTGCGCGTCAGTGATCAGGCAACTTCGATCGGCTTCTTGTCCGTGTAAACAGAGCCGTCGTCGTCATACCAGGTGAAGACGAATTCGCCGGCAGCGTCGACTTTCGCTTCGAATTCGAAATAGGGGTTTGTCGAAACCGCTGGATCGATGGCAACGTCAATGACGTTGACGCCGTTGAAATCACAGGTGAAGCGGTTGATGATCGACCGGGGAATGATAGCGCCCTGAGCGTCCTTGCGCTGGCCGGATTCCATCTTGTGACTGATCAGCGCCTTGATGGTCACCGACTCGCCAGCCTTCGCCGACTTCGGTACCTTCACGCGTGGTTTTGCATCGTCTGCCATTGTTATTCCTCCTCCGAATTCAGCCGCCGCATCCGCCGATGGTGACCTTCACTGTTGCTTGTGCCTGCCTGATGGACCCGTCCGCCATTTTCGCCAGCGCGACGACGTCCTGTGTCTTGGCCAAGCGGATCCGCGTTGCGGCCATATGATTTCCAGCTGCGGGACCGAACGTGAACGTCGCAACTGCAGGCTCCGGATTTCCGGTGGCGAGCAGCATGATCGAGACTGCACCGGGGGCATCGACCGAGACTGGGACTGTATTGCCGTTCTCGGCAATCTCGGGCGCCGTCAGCGTGATACCGTCGGTTCCGGGCGTTGCCCCGCCAGTGAAGGCCTTGACCAGTTCCTCAGTTGTTGCCGCAGCTGCCAGACTTGGCAAAGTGGCCGCGACCACGCCTCCAAGCCCGATGAACAGCATGTCGCGTCTTGTGAAACTCATTTCGGTTCTCCTCAATCCTATTCCTTGAGAGTCATCAGATAGGCGACGACATCCTCGATTTGCTGCGCCGAGAGGACAGGCGAAAGCGGACCCTTGGGCGCCTTGCCCGTAAAGCCTTCACCGGGACGGATGAACCCGTCGATCTTGTAGAAGGCCGGCATGAAGCTGTCTTCGAAGGTGTTCTTCGCATTGGCCACGATGCCGCGGATCTCCGCCTCGCTGTAGCGATCCGCAACACCGTCAAGCGGCGGCGCGATATCCCCCGGAAACTGCACGTCAGGCAGGGCTGCGACGGTATGGCAGGCCACGCAGTTGCCGAGCGCATTCGTCGTCATGATCTTGATACCGGATTCTGCGTCCCCCGGCGCGCCGGAAAGCGAGGCCGCAACAGCCCCCTCCTGAAACACGATTGCACCAGGCGCCGTTTCGCCGAGCGCCGGCGTGACGCTCGCTCCCGCGACCAGTGCTGCCAGACAAAGCTGCCAGTTCATCGACTCCTCCCACTTCTCTCCTGAAGACAGGTTAGCGCCAAACGAAGCGTATAACAATGCCTATATATATATTTTTGAATAACCAGTATCTGATTGTTTAATCGAGTTAATTTTCAATCGCCATTTGTCTGGCAAGGAATTTCTGAAAATGCTCGCCCGATTGATACCCGTGATCAACGATCCAGTTGAGCAATGCCGAGGTTGTCCCCTTGCCGAATGCACCCGGCATGGCCGCGACGGCCGCCTGTTGCGCGGACAGGCCTGAGCCAACGTCCTCGGGCAGAAAAATCAGGGTCGGCGTGAACATCACGCCCCAGCGGATGGCCATCTCTTTTTCAGGCAACACCGTGCCGTCGAAATCGGTCACCTCGATATCGCCGAAGAGGTTGAGCTGCACGGCATAATAGTTTTCACGGATAAAGGCCTCGATGCCAGGATCGGAGAAAACCTCTTCATGCATCTTGGTGCAGTAGATGCAGCCGCGTTGCTCGACGATGAGGAGCAGGCGCTTGTTTTCAGAATTGGCATCACTGAGGTCTTCCCTCAGATCCTTGAACGTCTCGCGAAGCCATGACGGCTTATGAAGTCCATCATCGCCCAGTTCGGCCGCCAACGAAGACGCTGCCAGCATGGGACCTGTCATCAGCAAGACGCAGGCCAGGAAAAATTTCCACCGGGACATTAGCTCTCCTCCAGATTATTTCAGCGTCGCAGACCAATCGAAGTTGCGAACGAGAAAGTCGGCAATCAGATTGACGGTATTCGTCGCGATCAGGATGCCGAAAACGATCAGCATTACCCCCATCAGCTTTTCGACATAGCCCATGAGTGCCCGATGTCTGCCGACGAAGGACAGGAAAGGGCGGGCAAACAACCCGGCGACGACGAAGGGCGCGGTCATACCGATCCCATAGGCGAGCAGCAGTAGCCCGCCACGCCAGACATCGCCCATGCCGCTCGCCACCATGAGGATCGCCGCAAGAGCCGGCCCAACACAGGGGGTCCAGCCGAACCCGAAGGCCAATCCCATCAGATAGGCGCCTGCAAGGGTGGTTGGATCGGCGGACGACTGCACCCTTGCCTCGCGATAGAGGAAGCCGATGCGCAGGACGCCAAGGAAATGCAAACCGAACAGGATGAGGATGCCAGCCGCCAGCCATGACAATGGCTGCTTCCATTGGATGAAGAGATGCCCGGCAGCGGTGGCGCCCATCCCGAGCAAGACAAAGATTGTGGTGACCCCGGCGGCGAAGGCGACGGATTGGATGAGCAGACGTCGCTGCGCGACAGGCGATATTCCATCGCCTTGCCGCAACTCCTGAACCGAAAGGCCTGCCATATATGAAAGGTAGAACGGAACCATCGGCAGTATGCAGGGCGAAAGGAAAGACAGAAGTCCTGCGAGAATGGCACCGCCATAACTGATCTCCAGCATGGCCCCTCCAAGCGCCTTACCTGACCGTTCGGCTTCTCCCGCGCCGACAATTGCGCTCGCGAGCGTTTCCAATTAGAATATCTCTATGTTTATATGTAGACTGTCAACATGCGCGCTCACTGGATGCCGATTTTCATGTTTCTGATCACGCTGCTCCCATCGCCGGGCGCGGCGATGGAGCTGTTGATGTTCGAGCAGGCGGGATGTGTATATTGCGCGCGATGGGATGCCGAGATTGCCCCGGCCTATCCCAGGACCGCCGAAGGACAGGCAGCGCCACTTCGCAGGCTCAACCTTCATACTCCGGTACCGGCAGATCTCCGACTCGATCGCCCGGTCACTTTCACGCCCACCTTTGTTCTTGTCGTTGATGGCCGGGAGACTGGGCGGATTGAGGGCTATCCTGGCGATGAGTTCTTCTGGGGTCTGCTCACCGAACTGACCACCGAGGCCGGCGGCATCACCTCGGATTGAGGCGGCATGTATCTTATATTCGAAAGCCGCAGTATAGCTGCCATGGGAGTCGGTTGGCCAGGATTTGGGGCGGCCGGCCTTCGCCGGAGGCGGCTTGGGCTGCGTCGGAACGCTGGGATTGCGCTAGGGACCTGAGATTGTGAACGCTGATACTGAGACAGTACCAAAGGATGGTGCCGTTGATAAACTCATTCAGAGGGCTGACTCCGCTTCGAAATTCCTTAAGGCACTGGGACACGACGGACGCCTGACGATCCTGTGCCATCTTCTCAGCGGCCCGAAGAGCGTGACAGAGCTCGAAAACCTACTTTCGGCACGCCAGGCGGTGGTCAGTCAGCAACTTGCCCGATTGCGCCTCGAAAGGCTTGTGGCGGCCCGTCGCGACGGCAATGCCATCTTCTACTCCATTGAGGATGACAAAGTCCGCAAGACAGTCGTATTCTTGGCAAACCTGTTCGAGGACGGGGCGTACATGTAGATTCGTTGGGAGGCGAAAGACATGGAAAGCTTGCCTATCGGATTTCTGGCTGCACTGGTCGGGCTGGCGGGGGGACTGATATTGGGCCTCGGCTGGCGTTTGGGCGGTTTGTGCACGCTCGCGGCTCTTGAAACAGCGGTATATGGCACCGATCAGAAGCGGTTGAGGTTGTGGGGCATCGTGCTGGGAGTTGCGATACTCGGAACTCAGTTCGGCGCGCGTATCGGTTGGATCAATCTCGAAGGTACTCTTTATCACGCGATCGCCTGGAACCCACTAGCCTCGGTCGTGGGAGGGCTGATGTTTGGCTATGGCATGGCCATGGCCGGCAATTGCGGATTTGGCGCTCTCGCACGTTTCGGCGGCGGCGACCTTCGTTCGCTCGTTCTGCTCGTTGTCATGGGCATTACTGGCTTCATGGCGCTCTCCGGTCCTCTGGCAACCTTGCGGACATCCCTGTTTCCGCAGCCCGAGGCCGACGGTCCCGGTGGCATCGTGTATGACCTCGAGACGTCACTGGGCATCCCTGCCTTGCTGACGGTGATTGCGATTGCGATAACCTGCTTCGCATGGGCGCTGTCGAACGAGCGTCTTCGGGCAGACCGAAAGATGATCGCCTGGGGCATCGCGGCGGGGCTCGCCGTCACCTGGTGTTTCGCGGGAACAAGCTTCCTGTCCGACGCAAGTCTCGGTGCCGTCGCGCCCGAAGGCCCATCCTTCACCGCGCCGATCGGCCGGACATTGATCTATCTGATGACGGCAACGGCCGGAGGCATCACCTTTTCTGTCGGCTCAGTGGTCGGCGTCGCCCTCGGTGCCTTCATCGGCTCGATGATCAAGGGCACCTTCGTCTGGGAAGCATGCGAAGACCCCCGCGAACTTGGGCGACAGGTCGGCGGCGCGGCCCTTATGGGCGTTGGCGGCATCGTTGCCATGGGCTGTTCAATCGGTCAGGGCGTGTCTGGTTTTGCAGCCCTCTCCTGGTCAGGCCCGGTCACGCTATTATGCATCGTGGTCGGTGCCCTGGTAGGACTGCGGCAGTTGATCGGCGGCTTTCAGGCGGTTTGACGTCGGACTTGATGGTCGCCTCGTGCCGGGGCGGCGCGCGAACCTCCACCTGCGGATCAACTGACACTCTCCAGCCGGCCGACCAGATTGTCGACGTCGAATTCGCCGACAGTCCGTGAACCCGGAACTTCTTTTCCCTGCCCTGTTTCTGCGATGAAGACCGTCGGGGGACCCTGCACATTCAGATAGCGAAGCAATTCTGCATTCTCTGCGGTCCATGCGGTCACGTCGATTTTCAGCAGCGCAAAGTCTTTCATCCGCGACTGCACTCTCGGATGCACGAGGATCGTTCCATCGATCGTCTTGCAAAAGGCGCACCACTCCGCTGCAACATCGACAAGAGCATGCTTGTTACGCATGCTGGCAAATGCAATTGGTTCGGTATAATCCCGGACGGATCGTATCGGGCCGATCACTGTCGACGCCGCCTGCACCTGCACGGGAGGCGCGAGGACGACGGCAAGGGTCCCGAAGAGAAAACGCCGCCGGTTCACTCTTTCAATAGAACGCATGCGCTCAGCCCTGCCGGGCGCGCGCGATCGCATCAACGAGCCCCTTTTCGTCCAACACTCCGGGATAGAGGCTCCATCCGATAACATAGGCCGGAGTGCCCGCGAAGTTGAAGGCGGTGGCCTGCGCGTAATTGCGGTCAAGCAGGCCTGAAATCTTTTCGACGTGTTTGTTCACGGCAACAGCGATTTCATCCATGTGCAAGCCCGCAGCGGTCAGCGTGCTCTCGATGTCATCATGTGTCAGCTTCCCCTTTGTCTTCATCAGGGCACCCATGGCAATTTCATATTTGCCGATCTGCGCTGCACCCAGCACCGCCTGGGCAGCGAAGATCGAGGCATCGCCGAAGATCGGCCAATCCTTCATGACAAGCTTCACATTGCCGTCCCTTTCGATGACCTTTTTCACCATGGGATGCGCCTTTTTGCAGTAGGGGCACTGATAGTCGAAGAACTCGACAACCGTGACGTCGCCCTTCGGATTGCCGAGAAACGGTGCGTCCTTGTCGTTGAAGACCTCGTCCTTCGTCAGTTCTTGCCCGAAGGCCAGGCGACTGCCGCAGACGGCGAACGTGCCAAGGGCGAGCCCTGATGTCAGGATGGTGCGACGCTTCATCATCAGAATTCTCCCTTTCCGGACTCTTCGGCAGTGAGGACAACCATCTTTGACCCTTCCGGAACACGGGCGTGCAGATCGATGATGTCCTGGTTGAGAAGGCGAATGCAACCCGACGAGACGGACTGGCCGATCGACCAAGCCTCGTTGGTGCCATGGATCCGGTAGAGCGTGTCTTTTCCGCCCTGATAGAGATAGAGCGCGCGCGCACCGAGCGGATTGTCTATGCCGCCGGGCAAGCCCTGGGCCAGTGGGCCATAACGGTCAGGTTCGCGGGCGATCATGTTGGGCGTCGGCACCCAGCCCGGCCAGCGAGCCTTGCGCTTGATATCGCCCTCGCCCTCAAATTCCAAACCGGCCTTGGCGACGCCGACGCCGTAGCGCATCGCCTTGTCATCCTCCATGACGAGATAGAGGAAGCGGGCATAGGGATCGACCACGATCGTACCGGGCGCGTAGGAGGTGCGGTAGTTGACGACCTGGCGAACATTGCGCGGATCCATCTTCGACACATCGACAGCAGGAATGATCTCCTCGCCGTCCTGCACTTCGCCATACATAGCCTGCAACGCCGGATCGATAGGCGGTGGAGATGGCTGAGACGGCGTGCCCGTCGTCTGCGAGCAGGCGGCAAGCAGGAGAGCGAGCCCCGCCCCTACGCCTAGTTTCTTCAGGATGCCGATAACCGGCCGCAAATCTGTAAGTCTCATTCTTATTTATTCCTTGTCTGCGGGGATCAGCCGGGCGATGGCGGCGTTCAAAGCCTCGCGCGAAATCTCTCCGAAATGGGTCGTGACAACTTGGCCGTCAGCGCCAAGAAAAAGGGTGACCGGCATTCCAGGCGCTGCGTAGTGGCGCGAAAGGGAATGGGCCGGATCAAGCAGGATGGTTTCGAGCCGGAGGTTTTGATCCTCCAGATAGGCCTTGATCGCCGCTGGCCCTTCGCCCTGATTGGCGAAGATGAAATCGACGTCGGTGCGTACCGCGGCCACTTCCGCCAGAAGTGGCATTTCACGGCGGCAAGGCGGGCACCAGGTTGCCCAGAGGTTGACGACGGCGGGGCGTCCAGCGCGCTCTGACAAAGCGACAAACTGAGATCCATCAAGATTTGCCAGCGTGAAGCGGGGTGCTGCAGGCCCCTCGGCTGCTTGCCAGAGCATGGTCAGCGCGAACCAGACAAAGCATCCTGCGGCGAGCGTCACGGCGGCAAGCGGCAGCGTCTGCCGGGGTTCACGCATCAGAAAGACGAGCGTGATCGCAACACCGATCGCGCCGCCAACCATCGAAAAGCCGCCCTGCCAGACATAGAGGGCGCGCCACGGCTCGGTGAGAAAGCTGTCGAGATACATAAGGACATGCAGTGCCCGCGCGGCGATGAGACCCGACAGCAGCGCCGCGGTCGTCCAGGGCGCGAGCCGCGTGTCATAGCGACGCGCCAGAAATGAGCCGACGCCGAGGAACACGAAGATCCCGATGATCGCCGCCAGCCTGTCGGATGCGAAGGCAAGTGGCCCTAGTGTCACGACGTCCATCAGGGCGTACCCTTTGCCGCCCGGGCGGAGGCAGCAAGCTTGTCGATCGTTACGTCGCCCACCAGACGCGTGCCCGCCACTTCCTGCCTTTCGTGATCGAAGAAGATCATCGTCGGCGGGCCAATGGCATTGAGGGACGTCAGGAGTTCATTGGTCTCTGAGGAGGTCGCGCTCATGTCGATGGTCAACAGGCGCGCACCATCGAGAGCCGCCGAGACGCTGTCGTCCGGCAGAATGGTCCGCTCTATGGCGCCACAGGTGACGCACCAGTCCGCGGTGACGTAGACGAGGCTCGGCCTGTTCTCGGCCGAAGCTTCGCCCAGCATCGAAGTCAACGCTTGCAGCGAGGCGACGGCTTCAAAGTCCGATTTCGCGATTTCGCGTGCCGTCTGTCCAACCTCGGTCTTCATTGTGAGCGGCTCCAGAGGGGCAAGCGGATCGCGGGCACCGAGCCAGACGCCGACGAGCAGCAGGGCTCCCCAGGCGATCGAAACAGTGGCCACAGATCGCGAGATGACAGCCGCGCCAGGAGAGGCACTTGCGACCCGGATTTGCCAAAGGAATACGCCGACTGAAACGGCAAGGCACGCCCAGGCAAACAGCACCAGCGTTTCTGGCAGAAGAGGGCTGACCATCCAGATCGCCGTTCCGACGAAACCGAAGCCGAAGGCGGAGCGGATGCTTGCCATCCACGCCCCTGCACGCGGCAGTGCCTTGCCGCCGAGCGTTGCCATCAGGATCAAGGGGAGGCCTTTGCCTAGCCCAAGCGCGAACAGCGCGGCCGCCCCGATGAGGACATCTCCGGTGCGGGCAATGTAGAGCAGCGCCCCCGCAAGTGGCGCGGTGACACAGGGACCGATGAGAAATGCGGAGGTAAAGCCCAGCATCGCAGCCCCACCGAGAGATCCGCCACGGCGCCGCCCGGACGACAGGCGATTGCTGAAGCCAGCCGGCAGCTGGATCTCGAAGAGCCCGAAGTTGGACAGGGCGAGGATCACAAACAGGCTTGCGATGACCATGGTGGCCGTTGTCGACTGCAAGGCAAATTGCAGGTTCTGCCCAGACCATGCCGCGACCATACCGAACAGTCCAAACGCCAGTGCCAGCGCTCCGACATAGACGCTGGAAAGGATGAAGCTGCGGCTCGGCGAAAGGGGCCCGCCCTGCCGTGACAGCATGGCGGCAACGATCGGATACATGGGAAAGACGCAGGGGGTGAACGCCAGAAGCACGCCAAAACCAACAAAGCCAACCAGAAGCAGAGGCAGGCCGCCGCGCGCCAGGAGTCCATCGACACCGGTTGTCACTTCATCCTGTGCGAGTGCGAAATCCGGCCTTTGGGAGCTGAAAGCCGACCATTCGCTTTGCGATGCAATCGATGCCGGGGCAGATATTGGGCCTCCGTGCTCGGAATTGCTGAACTGCAGGCTGGCCATGTCGATCGTTTTCGTCACAGGCGGATAACAGAGCCCGCCATCCTGGCAGCCTTGATAGGTCAACTCGATCGTCGAAGCGTCACTGACAAGCGTCGCCCGGGCGGTGTCATAGTAGACTTCGGTCGATCCAAAGCCCGGATCCTCCTTGATCTTTCCATCAGGCGTCTCCAGCTTCAGCGGACTGCCATCGTCACTTTTGGCGGAAAGATACTCCCGGTAGAGATAGTAGCCTGGCTCGATCTCCCACGTGACGGCAACTTCGGTGGCGGAGATCCGTGACAGGGAAGGCCGAAACGCCTCGTCCATCTGGAGCGGCGCGGTCTGGGCAATGGCGATGCCGGAGAAGAGCAAAACGGAGAAGAAAATCGCCAGGTGCCTCAAGAGTTGCATTCCATCATTCCTTGTTACGCATCGAATGTGCGGCCGTTTCTGCGGGGCAGCTTAAGGCAGGCTTAAGCTGGGCAGGCCATGGCGTGAAACGACATTTTTCTCACGGAGGTGTGATGCGTATCCTAGTCATCGAAGACGATGCGGTTCTGATCGACGGCTTGAAGGTAGGGCTGGGTCTCGCCGGCTTCTCGGCGGACACCGTCAGTACGCTTGCCGATGCGAAGGCCGCGATTGAAAGCGATAGCTTCGATGCCCTCGTGCTCGACCGCATGCTGCCGGATGGATCCGGTCTGGATCTGCTTCGCACGATGCGCGCCGCCGGCAACCGCACGCCCGTTCTTCTGTTGACGGCCAAGGATGCGGTCACCGATCGCATCGATGGTCTCGACGCCGGCGCCGACGACTATCTCGGCAAACCCTTCGATCTCGACGAAGTGGCGGCACGGCTGCGCGCCATTACCCGGCGTGCCGAGGGACGCGCCACACCCAAGCTCACCTGGGAAGAATTAACCCTCGACCCGGCGAGCATGGAGGTTCTTAAAAACGGCGAAATCACTGGCCTGTCGCGGCGGGAATTTGCCGTCCTCCTGGCATTGATGGAAAATCCGACCATGGTTCACTCCAAGCAGATCTTGGAAACCAGGCTTTATGGCTGGCAGGAAGAGATCGAAAGCAACACGATCGAGGTCCACGTGCATAAGCTGCGCCACAAATTGGGCGCCAGCTCCATCGAAACCGTGCGCGGTGTCGGCTACCGCATGGGGAAACCCTGATGCGATCGATCCGGCTCAGGCTTTTTCTCATCCTGCTTGCGGCAACGGGTGCCGTATGGCTCCTCGCCGTGCTTTGGACCTATCTCAGCACGCAGCGCGAAGTCGAGCGTGTGCTCGACGCGCGCCTGACGGAAGCGGCGCGTATGGTGAGCTCACTGATCACCGACCACCATATCGACGTCGCAGCAGCGGTCGATGCCGCGCAGGCCGCTGGGATACCCGAAGGCTTCGGCCTGCATGAAGGAGACTATAGCCGGCAATTGTCCTGTCAGATCTGGTCCCTTCAGGGTGATCTTGTCAGCCGGTCGGAGAGCGCGCCCAATACATCGCTCGCCGATCACGAAAGCGGGTTCGCCGAAAAGCTCGTCAACGGCGAACGCTGGCGTGTCTACGCTGTCGTCAATCCCGAGCTCGGTGTCAGGGTCCTCGTCGGCGATAGCATCGAGATCCGCGAAAAGCTGGTCGGTGACGTCATCAAGGGCCAGCTCGTTCCTGCACTGGCGATCCTGCCCATCCTCGCCGGTCTGATCTGGCTGAGTGTCGGGCGCGGTCTCTCCCCCCTCCGGCAAGTCGCGGACGCCTTGTCTCTGCGCTCAGCCGACGAACTCCACCCCGTCGACGATAGCGGAGCGCCCCGCGAGATCAGGCCTTTGCTGGGCTCTCTTAACGCCTTGTTCCAACGCGTGGAGGAGGCCCGCGAACGGGAAAAGACCTTTATCGCCTATGCAGCCCATGAGCTGAGGACGCCGCTATCCGGTTTGAAGACCCAGGCCCAGGTCGCCCTTCGCAGCGATAGCGATGAGGTCCGCGCCAATGCCCTCAACCAGATCTCGCTCAGCGTCGACCGCACCGGGCGCCTCGTTCGCCAGTTGATAGACCTCGCAGCCGTCGACTCATTGGACAGCTCTTCGACATCAGAAACTGTGGTGGTCAAAGCAATGGTCGAAGAGCTGCGCGGCGAAATGGCGACACTCGTTTCGTCGAGGGAGATCACCGTTGAGACGGACATTGCAGAGGATCTGATGATCAGCGTGCCAGGCAAGACCCTTTTGCGGCTTGCCTTGCGCAATGTCATCGAAAACGCCCTGCAATATGCGCCGCGCAATTCATCCGTCAGGATCATCGGCACGCAGACCGAGACAGGCACGACGATAGCCGTGTCCGACACCGGAGCCGGTATCGATGAGAAGGACGAACAGCGTCTCAAGGCCCGGTTCCAGCGCGGCAACAGCGCAAACGCGCTCGGAAGCGGCCTCGGCCTTGCGATCGTTGAAATGGCTCTGACAAAGCTTGGTGGTCAGATGTTATTCGAGAGGAAGGCGGGTTTCTGCGTTTGTCTGGAACTGCCGACAACGAGACAGTGAGCAGCAGATCGCATCGTGGCGAGGTCGGATATCCACCATAAGGAGCCTTAAGGTGACAAGGCGAAGCGGACAAGAGCCACCCTTGCAAGGAGCCCTGCTCGACATGTACCGTTTTTCTTCGCCGCTCCCCACATTATCCGATAGCCATCATCGCATCAAACCCCCCTCGCTCACGGCGAAGGCAGCTATTCGGTTCCCGTCACTGGGCCCCGTCTGGCGCAAGCACCCCCACAGACAAGCGTTGCGACGTTCGAGTGCAATTCCGGCACTCTTCCTTGCGCTTGTGATAGGTGCCGTAATGGCCACCGGCGCCGAGGCCGAGGACAAGCCCTATCCAGAGATCCTCAAGACAATCGAGCAGCAGGGCATCCGAATCCTTGGCGAAATGCAGGTTCCGGGTGGCCTCAGAGCCTTCGCCGCGAAAGCCGGTGCACAGCCTCTGGCCATCTATCTGACACCCGATAATCAACATGTGGTCGTCGGTACGCTCGTCGATGCCTATGGGCAGGACATGGCGGAAGATCAGCTTAAAAAGATGGTCGAACAACCGTTGAGCGAAGCCACTTGGACCAAGCTCGAGGCAGCGACCTGGGTGCGGGACGGCAATCCGAACGCGCCTCGTGTCATCTACACGTTCACCGACCCGAACTGCCCCTATTGCAATCGCTTCTGGCTCGCGGCGCGACCCTGGATCGAAAGCGGTAAAGTTCAGTTACGCCACGTGATGGTCGGCGTGATCCGTCAGGATTCGCCGGCCAAAGCTGCGGCCATTCTTCAAGCCAAGTCTCCGGAAGACGCGCGGATGGAAAACGAGCGCAAACATGCCGATGGCGGCATTGCCCCGCTCGATAGGGTCGATGACCATACGACAAGACAGCTTGAGCGGAATGCCGCTCTGATGACGGAACTTGGTTTCGGCGGCACGCCAGCGATCGTCTTCAAGGGCGCGGACGGCACCGTCGATACCTTTCCCGGCCTTCCGAGTGACGCCCACAGATGGAAGTGCTTCTGGGGCCGAAGTGAAGATACACGCGCCGTCACAGGGGCAACCGCCAAAGCACTCGTCAGACCTGTACCAAAGGCTGCAGAAAGACAGAGGCACGAAGGTTCAAGCCTTTATTTCGATACTATGAAGATATATATGTTTGCATATATTTTGTCACGGCAGGACGAAGGGACAGCGTCCCCGACTGCATGATCCATAGGAGGGTCGACACGAATGGCAGGCAAACCCGATGTAAAAGGCTTCTTCGATCAACGCACATTCAGCATCCAGTATGTCGTGAGTGATCCGGCAACGGGAAAATGTGCAATCATCGACCCGGTCCTCGACTATGATGAAAAGTCGGGCGCAACCGCAACCCGCAATGCCGATGCGATACTGGATTACATCAAGGAAAAGGGGCTCAGCGTCGAGTGGATCCTCGATACACATCCCCATGCAGACCACTTTTCCGCTGCCAGGTATCTCAAGGACAAGACCGGCGCTCCGACCGCCATCGGCGCGCGTGTCGTCGAAGTGCAAAAGCTCTGGAAGGAGATCTACAACTGGCCGGATCTACCAACCGATGGCTCGCAATGGGACAGGCTGCTTGAGGCAGGCGACACCTTCTCGGTGGGTGATCTCAAGGGCCGCGTCCTCTTCTCGCCCGGCCACACGCTCGCATCGATCAGCTATGTGATCGGAGACGCAGCCTTTGTGCATGATACCCTGTTCATGCCGGACAGCGGCACGGCGCGCGCTGACTTTCCCGGCGGCAGCGCCAAACGCCTCTGGGCCTCGATCAAAGAAATCCTGTCGCTGCCGGATGAAACGCGTCTGTTCACAGGCCATGATTATCAGCCGGACGGGCGCGAACCCCTCTGGGAAAGCACCGTCGCCGAGCAGAAGCGCTGCAATCCGCATATTGCCGGCAAGGACGAGGCGGCCTTCGTCGCGCTGCGCGACGCACGCGACAAAACCCTTCCCATGCCGAAGCTCATTCTGCATGCACTACAGGTTAACATCCGTGGAGGACGCCTCCCAGAACCGGAAGCGAACGGCAAGCGCTATCTGAAGATCCCGCTGGATGCACTCGCAGGGGCTGCGTGGGAATGAACGATCTGGTCACCCAGGCTCTGACGGCGATCGGTTCGGGCGGTCTCGTGGGCTTTACGCTTGGACTGATCGGTGGCGGGGGCTCCATTCTGGCGACACCTCTGTTGCTCTACGCGGTTGGCATCTCACAGCCGCATATCGCCATCGGCACCGGTGCTCTGGCCGTATCGGTCAATGCCTATGTCAACCTCATCGGCCATGCCCGCAAAGGGCATGTCTGGTGGCGTTGCGCGTTTGTTTTTGCCGCCACCGGGACGGTTGGCGCACTCGCGGGCTCAACACTTGGGAAAGCGTTCGACGGGCAGAAGCTGCTTTTCCTGTTTGGCCTTCTGATGCTGGTCGTTGCAGCCCTGATGCTCCGGCCCCGGAGGACCATAGCGTCAGACGTCGTCAAGACAGATGGCCTGACATGCTGGAAAACGGCGGCTGTTGCCATAGCGGCAGGAGCAGCATCCGGCTTCTTCGGAATTGGCGGAGGGTTCCTGATCGTGCCGGGCCTGATGCTCGCGACCGGCATGCCGATGATCAACGCGGTCGGATCGTCGCTTCTCGCCGTTGGCACCTTCGGCCTCGCCACTGCGATCAACTACGCGGCCTCGGGCCTGATCGACTGGGCGATCGCGGCCGAGTTTATCGGTGGCGGCGTGATCGGCGGCGTCGGCGGCATGCTGCTGGCAACTCGTCTGTCGACGAAGCGAAACCTCCTCAACCGGATCTTCGCTGTGCTGATCATCGTCGTCGCATTTTATGTCCTGTACAAAAGCAGCGCTGCGATCCTGCCGCTCTGACGAAAGGTTTGGAAATGTCTTTGTCTAAGCAGCAGAAATTCTGGAACCGAATCGCCGGGCGCTATGCCGCGCGCCCGCTGAAAGACGTGGCAGCCTATGACGCCATGATCGGCGATGTCGCGTCACGTCTCAAGCCCGGAGATCACGTCCTTGAGCTCGGCTGTGGTACCGGCGGCACGGCAATCCGGCTTGCGCCCCATGTGTCACACTGGACAGCGACAGATTTCTCGGCTGAGATGATCAAGATCGCTCAGGACAAACCTGCGGGCGCCAACCTGACCTTCAAGATTGCGGACGCTGAGAATGCCTATGATGGTAGTCCGTTCGACGTCATCTGCGCCTTCAACGTTCTGCACCTGGTGGAAAACCAACCAGCCACCTTGGCGCAGATATTCGCCAATCTAAAACCTGGCGGTCTGCTTATCTCAAAAACCTGGTGTTTCGCCGACCTGAAGTTCAAGTTTCGTCTTCTGTTTCGTGCGCTGCAGTTCGTAGGCCTATTTCCTGCGGTCAAGCCGCGCAGTATCCCCGAGCTTCGGCAGTCGATCATAGATGCTGGTTTTGAAATCACAGACGAGCGGATCTTCGGCAAGTATCCGCAAAACCCCTACATCGTCGCGCGTAAGCCTGAGACGTGACCTGTGACTTCGCTTCCGCCTGCAGAGAGGATATAGGACAACCTGATGCGTTTCAAAATTGGGCTTGCGACAGTGATCACGCTGATACTGTCGGCTTACACACCGGCGCTGGCGGGCGAGATGTTGATAGACGATTTCAAGCTGCAACCCGAAACGCGCTGGCGCTTTTTCGCAGACAGCGTGATGGGCGGAAAATCATCGGGGCAGGTGCAATTCGAAAACGAAGAAGGACATGCGCATGCGCGTATGACCGGTAACGTTAGCACCGCCAACAATGGCGGCTTCATTCAGATCCGCATGAAGTTGCAGCATGCAGCACCAGAAAACACGATCGGAATACGCTTGCTGGTCCGTGGAAACGATCAGAGGTACTTCGTGCACCTGCGCACAGGAGGCACGATCTTGCCCTGGCAATTCTATCAGGCCGGATTTGATGTGACGCGGACTTGGACCGAGGTGCGACTTCCCCTTACTGAATTCAAAGCGTCTGGATCGATCTTGCGCAACATTCCGCGCGCAAGCAGCCTGACATCGATCGGGATAGCCGCTTATGGTCGCAACCACGATGCGGATATCAGCGTCCGCGAAATCGGCTTCTATTAGGCCCAAGGCACCACGGGACCTAAGCCGATCAGCCCTTTGCTGGCTGAACGAACTCCGGTTGGGCAGTGTAAGCCAATAGCCATATGTTTTTCAGACAGCGAGCCTAGTGGCAGCCAGCGCAAACAGGTCAGGCAGCCGCCCTCACCTGTTTGACCGCAGAGGGGCCAAAGTCTCTCTGCGGTCCTTGCACCGACTTGGCTGACCCTCGGCAGTTCGCCAACACCTCGCCCAAATGCGTGACGTTTGTGCTCGGCCAATTGATCGGGATCCCGATGACCGAGCGGGCGGAACGAGCAAGCCAGCTAATCTTGACGAACAACGGTCCAGTGCCCCTCGGCTGTCAGGACCGCGCCTGCAAAATCGGCGAAGCGTTCCGGCACCGGATTGCCTCCCTCATTTTAGCGCCGCGTGAGCCTGCCTCGGTGTGCCCGAGTCGCGCGTGTCTGGCGCAATCATTCAAGACCCAGGCCAGATCGAGATCTAACCTGCGGCTTCCATCTGTAAATCTAGGACAGCAAATGCAGTATGTCTTGAATGGTGTGATCGCGAACGTGCCGAGCGAGTGGTACGACGAGAGCCTTCTCTTCACCCTCCGTGAACACCACGGTCTTGTCGGAGCAAAGTTCGGCTGCGGCGTCGGGATCTGCGGTGCTTGCACGGTGATCATCGACGGGATGGCGACCCGTTCATGCCAGGTCCGCACGGCAGACCTGACGCCAACGACGCAAGTCTTGACCATCGAAGGCCTGGAGCGGAACGGAAAGCTCCATCCGGTCCAAGACGCCTGGCTGGCAAAGGCAGTGCCGCAATGCGGCTATTGTCAGTCCGGGCAGATCATGTCCGCCGTTGCGCTTCTGGCCGATAGCAACCGTGCCGGCTCGACAATGAACCTGGATGCAATCGTGCCCGCGATGAACGACAATCTCTGCCGATGTGGTACCTACCAGAGGATCAGGGACGCCATCAGCACCCTGATTGAGAACCGCTGATGAGACGTCGTAGCTTTCTCCTCGGCAGTTTCGGCACTTTGGTCGCGCTGATCGGCGCGGGCACTGCCGTCTATGCAACACTCCCAGTCATTCCCAAACGCCCGACACCCGGCACGGACGATGCGTTGGGGTGGATCGCCCACCATGAGGGGCGGTTCGTTCTCACGCTTCCGCGCATCGAGATGGGTCAGAACATTGCGACTGCTTTCAAGCAGATTGCCTGCACCGAACTCAATGTGGGCTGGGAGACGGTCGACGTATCCTTCCATGACACTGGTCTCGCCAGGGTGAGATCAACGGTGGGCAGTGAATCCATCATGCTGTTTGCCGAGCCGCTGGCGCAGGCCTGCGCCAGCCTGCGTGACGCCTTGATGAGGGGTGAGCGGCAGGGACTGGTGTCGGTCGAACCCCGGCCCAGGGAGCAATTGAGGACATTTGCCAGACATGGAGAAATCGGCCGGACCGCCGAGATTGTGCAGGGCCGGGAAATTGTTACCGGCAACGCACTCTATGCCTCCGACATACGCCGTCCCGGCACGCTCTTCGGACGGGTCCTCCGCGCACCCGCCATGGCCGAATATGTGTCGAAACCTCGGTCCTGGAATGCCGAGGCGGCGCGAGCCATCCCGGGTTTTATCGCCATCGTCGAAGACTGCGGCCCTGATATCGGCAATGCCAAGGGGCTGGGCATCATCGCCGAACGGCCCGGCGTACTCGACCGGGTCGTTGAAGCACTCGACGTCGTCTGGCAGACCGAGGAGCCTTCAACCGGATTTTCCCCGGATGCCCCCGTAGATGTCGACCGATGCCCGCTGGAAGAGACGCCTTCGAACATCGTCATGGACGGGGGCCCGCAACCCGGGTCCTGGGACGTCGATCTCAAGTTCGACATCCCGTTTGCCGCCCACGGCGCCATCGAGCCACGGGCGGCCGTCGCGGAATGGGCGCAAGGAAAACTCACCGTCTGGGCCGGCACACAGGATGCCTTCTTCATTCGCGACTGTCTGGCAGATACCTTCGGTGTATCGACGGAGGCCGTCACGGTGCAGTCTTGCCGGGTCGGAGGCAGCTTCGGCGGCAAGACGACATGCACAGTCGAGGCAGAGGCCGCAGCTCTGTCGCGAGTGGCAGAGGCACCAGTCAAGGTACAGTGGACGCGCGCCCAGGAACTGGCTTTCGCCTTTCACCGCCCACCCTCTTCCCACCGAATCCGCGCCCGCGTTGAGGATGGACAGATCAGCGACTGGGACCATCGGCAGGTCTCCTCACATATCATCTTCACGTCTGCAGTGGTCCCCAGCCTTATGCAGCAGGCAACGGATGCATTGATCGGCGATGGCGGCGTCGCACGTGGCATGTCGGCGCCGTATATCATCCCCAGAGCGAAAGCTGCCTATGATCTCGTTCGCCTGCCCGTTCATACAGGCCCCTGGAGAGGTCTCGGCGCTGGTCCAAACGGCCTCGTGATCGAAAGCGCGGTGGACGAGGCAGCGCTGGCAGTCGGCGCCGACCCCCTCGCCTTCCGCCTTGCCCACATCAACGACGAAAGACTGGCAGCGGTCCTCAAAGCTGTCGGAGACATGTCAGCATGGACGACGTGGAGAAACCCGGCATACGGGCCCAGGGTCGGTCGCGGTGTGGCCTGCGGCATCTACAAGGACGTGAGCTATGCCGCCGTGGTCGCGGAAGTGGAGGTAGCCGCAGACGGGCGCCTCGGTCTGCGCGAGTTCTGGTGCGCCCATGACTGCGGGCTCGTCATCAACCCGGATCAGGTCAATGCACAATGCGAGGGGAACCTGATGTGGAGCATCGGTTTCGTGCTGCATGATCATCTGCCGATGGAAAGCTCTCGTATCGTGGCGGAAACCTTTATCGATGCTCCCATCCCCCGTATGGAAGATACGCCGAAGATGACCATCAAGCTGATAGAGGGAACGGATTCCCCCACCGGAGCCGGAGAAACGATCATGGCGTGTGGACCCGGCGCAATAGCAAATGCGATCCGTGCCGCCACCGGCATCAGGCCGACACGCTTTCCGGTCAGGACTTCATGACCGAGGCCGAGGGACTGACATGACGCCCGAAGCGACCCGATTGGAGGAACTGAACAGATCCGATTTTGCTTCGGCAGCGATCATGCGGCTCATCGCGCTCGGCCTTCGGTCGCAAGAGATCTCCATCGCCGTGCCAAAGGCGCAAGGAGCGCATGTTCCGCGTGCGCAGAAACACGATCTCCTCGAAAGAGTTCTTGCCGAGCACGGTGTTCAGGCAATCTTCAGGATCGCAGACTGTGCCTCTCTGATGCCGCTCGAACCCGTTGTCCGTGCCTTGCGTCAGGCCATCGGCGCACAGGATCTTCTGGATCGCTGGAGCCGGCTGGAGCGCTTCAGCCACGGTCGACACGTGGTCTCACAATTCGCGCTTCAGCCATCTCTCTACAGACTGGAGCATCACGCCAGAGCGGATGGGCCAGGCCCTTCCAGAGCAGAGAGCCTTTTGATTCTCGCCCTCCTTGCCGTGCTCATCGAACTGTCCGGCGAAGATCTGGTTCTCATGAAGGAGGATGGAACCGTCATCCGCTCCGAACAGAAGTGGCACGCGGTCGATCGCGACCTCGTGCTGAAGTCAGTGCTTGTCGAGGTAAAGCCGGCGACCGTTTCACTCGACAAGCCGCTTGTATGCACATCAGAACGTGTACTCGAAAATTTGCGCCGTCTTGTTGCAGATGATCCCTGTCGCCGCTGGTCTATCAATCGTCTGGCAGACCTGCTGGCAACCAGCAGGCGGACGCTCCAGCGACGCCTGGAAGAGCGGCAGACATCTTTCAGCAACGTGGTTCTGGATGTCAGGCTGGAGCTTGCGGCAGAGCAGCTCTGTAACGAGCGGCAGACCAGCCTCGCCCAGATCGGCTTCCTCAACGGCTTCTCCGACCAGCCGCATTTCACTCGGCTGTTTTCCCAGAAGGTCGGGATGACGCCCGGAATCTATCGCGATCAATTTCGTTCAGGAAACGACGCTGCAGGCCCAAGAACACCGTGATATCTGGGGATCTCAGGCGCGGAAGACACGGTAAACGCTCGCTGGCGGAAAGTTTGCCGGACAGAACCTGACGCGTGTACTTTCAATCAGCAGCCTTTCATGAACCGCGAAAGGGATCGGACAGCGGGGACCATAGGTAAAGCAGCGAAACTCGCCGTCATCTTGAATAAGCTCAAAAGCCGATTTCATGATCCGATGGACTGAAGAAAGTCTCATCGACAGAAGCGGCAGACCACAGAGCACGGCTTTCACCGAACGGGGGCTGCAAGGCAGGAGGCTGCGCATCCGGCATGCATCGACGGTAAAGGTCTCAACGGTTGCAAATCGCGTTCTCATCAGGTCTGCGAAGGCTGGATTGCTCTCGATTGCATAGATCCGGGACGGCCCCGCCGGCATTGACACGAGGTGCTCGGTGAACGCGCCCGTGCCCGGCCCCAGTTCCAGCACGGCGGCATCCTGAAGATCAAGACCTTCCACCATTGCTCTTGCGAGAGAGGAACTGGATGGCACGACCGACGCCGTTCGAAGTGGTGCGCGCAGCCATTCGCGGGTGAAGGTGGCGACGTGTCTCATTCTCTGCATGGGTAACCGGAAGGGCTGAAGGGACAAGGAAATCACGTCGGAGATGTGATCTCCTTGCCCTTCATTTCGGACATTCGTCGCCAGAGATATTGAAACTATGCGCCAAAATCGGCTGCGAGCTGCAGCAGACGCTCGTCTTGCGTCCTTCCGAACCCAGACAGGCTTGCCGGGTAGCCCGAAACAACCGTGCCGATCACTGAGGTCTTGCGGCGAGCGCCTTACCCAGGACCGCAGGTTTCTAGGGCAAGACCTCCAGCGGCTGACTGATGATGGCGACGAAACGGCTGCTTCTGCTGTGGGTCGGCTGGCCATGCAATGTCTGAAGTGAAGGCGCAAAGAGGTTTTGCCGAGCTCACGAGATAGCACGCGTGCATTACTTCGCCATTCAACTGGACACTCCAACCACCGCCCCTTGGTCTCTTACAAGCCGACCGTCTTCCAGCGTGATGATCCTGTCCGCCATATCGAGGATACGGCTGTCGTGGGTTACCATGACGGTCGTCGTGCCGCGCTCCCGCCCCAGGGCCTTCAACATGGCAACGACCTGATGGCCGCTAGCCTTGTCGAGCGCTGCTGTCGGCTCGTCGGCAAACACAATCTGCGGGCCCGCGATCAGCGCGCGGGCGATCGCCACACGCTGCTTTTGGCCACCCGACAGATTGCCGGGGAGATAATCCAGCCGATGCCCCAGACCGACCAGCTCAAGCATGTGCTCGACGGCCTGAGCACGACGGTTTTCATCTCCCGTGCCGTGCACTTGCAAACCCATCATCACATTCTGGCGGGCAGTGAGGCTTTCGTGAAGATTATGGGCCTGGAAAATGAAGCCCAACTGCCGGCGCAAAACCTCAAGTGTGGGCTCGTCGGCGCCACGAAGCTCGTGACCTAGAAGCCGGACGGACCCGTCCTCGACCTGTCGTAGGCATCCCATCAGTGTGAGAACCGTAGTCTTGCCGGAACCCGACGGGCCAACCATCACTGTGAGGCTCCCGGGAGCGATATCAAGGGAGAGATCGAAGATCGCCTGCTTGCTGGCTTCGCCGCGGCCGAACCAGTGATTGAGATTGCGGACGGAAATTGGAAGGTCACTCATCAAAACAAGTCCGCCGGATCAGCGCCCTTTAGGCGTCTGGCAGCGAGCGCGCCAGAGAGGGTGGAGGCTAAGAGGGTGCCTGCAAAAACCATGAGCGCCCGCTCCGGTGACATAAGTACGGGAAGACCGGTCGCTTGAGACATCACCTGGTAGATGCCCATCGCAAGGATCAGACCCGGTATGAAGCCCATGGCCGCCAACACCAGCGCCTCCTCAAAGACGATGCTGAGGAAGAAACGATGCGGATACCCCACAGCCTTTAAGGTCGCGTATTCGCGCAGGTGATCAGCGACATCAGTCGACAGGACCTGATAGACGATCACAATGCCGACAAGGACACCCATGAACACGCCGAAGCCGAAGATGACACCCGTTGGACGCTGGGTCGTCTGATACCGGACATCCTTGGCAATCATCTCATCAAGTGTGTGGACTTCGATCGGCTCTCCAGTGAACCTATCCTGCAATTGCCGCACCAGCGCCACTGACTGTGCAAGATCGCTGACTTTCAGCAGAAGATGCGACGGCGTCCCGCTGATCCGGTTCGGGAACAGACTAAGAAAGGTCTGGTCTGACACAACCATGATGCCGTCGGCAGAAAAGCCTCCCCCGATAGAGATTGTCCCGATGGCATTGATCGTGCGGTCATTTACCTCGAACTGGAGTGGCTTTGATGGACCGACACCCGCAAGAGCGGCGGTATCGACGCCGCGTGTCTGCCGATCAATCAAAGCCGTGTCTGCGACGGCAAGGTTCCTTATCAGAGGGGTAACCTGCGGACCCGTAAATTTCTCAGCCTCAATCGGAAGTCCAATGACCTGGAGGCTGGCTACAGACCCATCGGGACGCCGCCAGTCGAGCTTGCCAATATAGAGAGGGGCCGCGGCAACAACACCGTCTATTGCCAGAGCACGGTAGAGGGTTCGACGCGCCAGCGGAGATCCGTCGGCCAATGTGTTTCCGTCATTCGACGAGATGATGATGTCAGCCGCGAATGGGGTGTAGGACGTACGGATGGTTCCGTTCAGCGCGCCCATGATGCCCAACTGAACAAAGACGAGCATGGTCGCGAAGGCGACACCGGCCAGCGCCGCTAAAAGACGTCCACGGTTGTGTCTGAGCTGAAGCCAACCGATCGGCAGCCTGCCGAATAGAAGTGAAAGCAGCCTACTCATGATCTTTGCCTACCGCGACACGCCCCATGACTTCGAGCCCGGTCAGTTTGGCGGCCAAAGCGCTGGAGGGAGGATCCAGATGAGTCGTGACACGCACCACCCGTGCGTCGGTATTGGCTGCAGGATCGGCGGAGAGCACCGTTTGCTGCTCGACTTCATAACCAATCAAGGTCACCGAGCCTTCCAATTCCTGAGACAGTGCTGGACTGGAGACAATGACCGTCTGTCCAATTGCGATCCGTCTGATATCGGTTTGATAAACCTCAAGCTCGACCTGCATGTGGTCGGTATCAGCAAGCGTCATGATCCCTGGAGACGCAGGGCGCTCTCCCGGACGGCTGTTGATTGCAATCACCGTCCCCGAAATCGGACTGATAACCACGCCTTTGCTCAGATTGTCACGTGCAGTCGCGAGTTCGGCCTTGGCTAGATCCAGGTTTCGCTCGGCCACTTCTATATCGGACTGCAGCGTTCCTGGCGCAGACTGGTATCGAACAATCGAGGCATCTGCCTTGGCAAGATCGCTAGTCGATTGCGCCAAAGTGGCCTCAGCAGATTGCAGAGTGGACCGTGAAGAGGCGCCACCGAGGCTCAGGCTGCGCTCCCGTTCCAACGCCTGCCGCGCAAGCTGGACAGCGGCAAGCGCCCTATCGCGGTTCGCCTCGGCCTCCGACAGGCTTGCGGCAACCATGGCTCGGGTCTGAGCAAGCGCGGCCTCTTTGGCGGAGATGTTGACGAGGGCGCTTTCGACCGCAAGCTGCAGGGACGGTAGACTGTCGAGCTCGGCCACCGTCTGGCCAATTGTCACATGATCACCTTCGTCGACGAGTAGCGATGCAATCCGGGCGTCCGAGGCGCCAAAGGGTGCAGCCAGGGTGATCGTCTTTCCCTTTGGCTGCAGCCGGCCAAGGGCGACAACCGCGCTTTCACTTTGGCTGGCAGCTCCATCGTCATTCGTCGCTGACGTTGCTTGAGCATCCATTTCAGCTATAGGCAGGTTTTTCCCGTCGATGCCGAAAAATCCTGAGGAGAATGGCGGGCCAAGATATGCGCCTAGAAATGCCCCAATGACGAAGATAAGCAAGACAACGACGACGCGGGTGAACAAGCCTCGCAGCGACCATCTTGACTTGCCAGAGCCAGCCTCCTCAACGAGGCCTGCTCGCGGCATGGGGAGTGCTGGCGGCGAGATTTCGGTTTGCATCCGTGACAGGCTTTCAATTTAATGACTAACGAGTCATTAATATGGGAAACGGAGAAAGACTGCAAGATGCAAGCGGGCCAACCCCAGCAGAAACGTCAGCGACGTAAAGACGC
Organism: Rhizobium sp. AAP116; assembly: GCF_001295785.1. Taxonomy (NCBI): domain Bacteria; kingdom Pseudomonadati; phylum Pseudomonadota; class Alphaproteobacteria; order Hyphomicrobiales; family Rhizobiaceae; genus Rhizobium; species Rhizobium sp. AAP116. The sequence continues at coordinate 27,999 of NZ_LJIB01000002.1, read as the reverse complement.
GCGTCCCTCAGAGATTCTTGAGGCAGGATTGGCGCTGTTTGCAGAACGCGGGTTCGCCGCGACGAGGCTTGACGACGTCGCCAAGCGTGCGGGCATCGCCAAGGGAACCGTTTATCTGTACTTCTCCTCGAAGGAGAGCTTGTTTGAGGCGGCGCTCAAGGATCGCATGGTCTCGACGATGGAGGGTGTCGGCGAACTGACTGCATCTTTTGCGGGATCCACTGAAGAACTCCTTAGGCTCGTTCTCGCGCGGATCTATGGACAGATGATCGAAGGCGATGCTGGCGTGCTGTTGCGCATCCTGATCGGCGAAGGCGACCGTTTCCCGGATCTTGTTAAGATGTATCGGGAGATCGCCTTGGCCAAGGGCATGGCGACAATGAAGAGCATTCTGAAGCGAGCCGAAGCGCGAGGAGAGTTGCGCGTGGCAGCCGACGACATTGACCCAAGAATGATCGTGGCCCCGATCGCCATCCTGGCAATCGGCGGGAAGGTGTTTGGTGCCCAGTCGCATGGTGACCGCGACGCGTTTTTGGAGCGACATCTTGATCTGGTGCTTCGGGGGCTCCTTTCGGCGAATGCTGAACGATAGACGGAAGGGTCCCACGGTGGCCAGTATGCGCGGTTTGGAGTACGCTTTCGACCGCCCGAACGGCCGGAATGATGGCGCGTTCCCGCCACGGCAGCGTTCGCTTCCAGCTGGAATTTTCGCCTGTTACGGTTAGCGGCCTCGACGGAATGACTGCCTTGATTCCTTTGCAGAATCCGAAAAGCCCGGAGGCTTGTTTCTCACCCAGGTGACGAATGTCCGCACCGCAGGGTCTTCCACGATGGTTTCGATCGTGGAAAACTTCTTGGCGAGTTGAGCATCGGTAAAGATCGAATGTATCTGGTCGTGGCAGATACGGTGCAGGAGGACGGTTTTCTTGCCACCCTTGCACTTAGGAACGAGATGATGCTCGTCTCGCTGATCTTCTGGGATCACGCGCTCGCACAGCGGACAGAACACCGGCTCTGGCGTAGGCTCGTCCCATGAAGCTAACTCATCTCTGTTCTTGCGGGCCAACGCTCGGTCTTTCCTGTTGTAGACCCCGGATGCTGTTCCCGAGGATGGTGCTAGTGTTGCACGCGCACGCCAGTAGCACGAAACCATCAGAACCGTATGGCTTCTTTGAAGCAGCAAAGCGGATCGAATCCTTCGAGAGGCTCTCGCAGCGAAAGGGCGCGGCCCCACAACGTGCGGGGCCGTCCTCATTCAGATTTCGGTCCGCTCGGCCAGTTCTAGTGCGTCCTCAATGTCGACGCAGAGATATCTGACTGTGTTCTCGATCTTGGTTATGGCCAAGCAGGATCTGGATCGCTCGAAGATTGCCGGTGGCCTTGTAGATCATGGTAGCCTTCGTTCGCCACAGGGAATGCGTCCCGTAATCCTGCCGACGAAGCCAGATCGCCGTCACCCACTCATCAACCAGTCTGGCGTATTGCCGAGTGCTGAGATGATCAGCGTGGTCGACGCGACTGGGAAAGGCATAGTCATCGACTGTTCCTCCCCTTCGCTGAAGCCAGGCAAGCAGACTGGCTCTGACCTCGGTCGTAATTTCGAACTGCACGGGTCGTCCAGTCTTCTGCTGGACGACCATCGCTCGAGTTCGAATGTCGTGGCCGGTGACGAGTGTCCGATTTTCAGCTTTACCAGATCGCGGCCACGGAGCTTGCGGTCGATGGCAAGATCAAAAAGCGCCAGATCTCGCATCCTTCCTTCACGATCGAAGCCTGCACCGACAGCCGTGAGATCAGCGAGGCCATCGAGACGGAACCGGTCGCCGATAGCAGCGGACCGGGCGGATTGCGGGTACGCGGTAACCAACATATCTTCAGCTCTTGATACACTGGCACGACGATTGAATGGCTTGGCCGTATATGGCTTGTGTCCGATCCTTGTCAGGGAGTCTCATGGAGGAGCGAGCGCCCAAGCTCCAGGCGCGACACGGGCGTCGTGACCTTAGGCGTTTGCCCTGCCAGCGGAGCTTTTCCGGTCCAAATTGATCCAACACTGACGCGACATGACCGAAAAGGCGCCCACCTTCAGTAATCGTAAACTATATCGATTAGAACAGGCTTAGGGGTTTGATTATTCTTTTATGCCGAATTTCCGAAATGTGTCATCAGAAAATACCAGCAATTTCATAATGTTAATATCCGTGATGAATTTGGAATAGCGCCTATCCAGGTTGTTTTCGCCCCTTCATGTCTTAGCAATTTGCTAAGAAATCACCCCTAATTTCCGGCCATTCCTTTCGAGGGGTCGCCGCAGATGAAGCTGCGGGTGAGTGAAAGATGGGGTTCTGCACATGATGTGCGCTGCGTTGCCTGCAATCATTGCGGGCCTTTTTGGTGTGTTTCTGCTGTGGCTGCCGATCAGCCTCCAGGCGCAACTGGTGCTCAGCCTGGCCATCCTGGCCCTGATGCTCCTGTTCATGATGCGTCCGCAGAACAAGACATTCCGCGTGATGACTTTCGTGTTCTCGGCCGTGCTCGCCCTGCGCTATGCGTTCTGGCGCACAACGGAGACGCTTCCCGACATCAACGAGCCCTGGAACTTCATCCCGGGCATCATTCTCTATGCGGCGGAAATGTATTGCCTGGTCATGCTGGCAATCAATTTCTTCATCGTCGCCGACCCGCTGGACCGCAAGCCGGCGCCGCAGCTGGCTGATGACGATAAGCCGACCGTCGACGTCTTCGTTCCGTCCTACAACGAGTCGGCCGACCTTCTGGCGCTGACACTTGCTGCGGCCAAGTCGATGAACTATCCGGCCGACAAGCTGACCGTCTATCTGCTCGACGATGGCGGCACCGATGCCAAGTGCGGACAGTCCGATCCGCGCGCTGCAATCGCTGCCCGTCGACGTCGCGAGGAACTGCAGGCGCTGTCGGCAGCGCTGGGCGTTCGCTATCACGCCCGCGCCGAAAACAGCCATGCCAAGGCCGGCAATCTGAACGCGGGTCTCTCGATCTCGACCAGCGAGCTTGTGGTCGTATTCGATGCCGACCATGCACCAGTCCGCGAATTCCTCAACGAGACAGTGGGCCACTTCAGAAACGACGAGAAGCTCTTCCTCGTCCAGACCCCCCACTACTTCCTCAATCCGGACCCGGTGGAGAAGAACCTCCAGACCTTCGGCAAGATGCCGTCGGAGAACGAGATGTTCTATTCCGTCGTCCAACGCGGCCTCGACAAGTGGAATGCCTCGTTCTTCTGCGGTTCCGCTGCCGTTCTGCGACGCAAGGCATTGAAGGAAACCGGCGGATTTTCGGGCCAGTCGATCACCGAAGACTGCGAAAGCGCGCTCGCGCTCCACTGCCGCGGCTGGCACAGCCTTTACGTCGACAAGCCCCTGATCGCCGGCCTGCAGCCCGAAACGCTCGTCTCCTTCATTGGTCAGCGCGTTCGCTGGGCCCAGGGCATGCTGCAGATCCTGACGCTGAACCGCCCCTTCCTTCAGCGCGGTCTCTCGACGGCGCAGCGCATCTGCTACGCCGGCACGAACCTCTTCTGGCTCTTTCCCCTGACGCGGTTGACCTTCATGTTCTCGCCGCTGCTCTACATCTTCTTTTCGCTGCAGATCTTCGAAGCCAACATCACCGAATTCATCTGCTACTCGGTGACCTATCTCATCTCATCCTTCGCCATGCAGAGCTACCTCTTCGGTCGCGTGCGCTGGCCCTGGGTCTCCGAGCTCTATGAATATGTGCAGTCGGTGATGCTTTTCGGCGCGATCCTGAGCGTCGTGAAGAACCCGCGCAAGCCGACCTTCAACGTCACGTCGAAGGGACAGACACTGGATGAGAGCAAGCTGTCACCGCTGGCGCGCCCATACTTTGTGATATTCTTCCTGCTCTTTGCCGCCACCTGCTATGCGATCTGGCGTTACACGACGGAAGCAATGCCCTCCGAACTGCTGCTGATCGTCGCCGGCTGGAACATCATCAACATGGGCATCGCCGGCGCCGCCCTGGGCTCCGTCTCGGAACGGCGCGAACGTCGGCGCAACCAGCGCCTCAGCGTTCGGCGTCATGCGATCCTGCATTCCGGCGGCACAAGCCACGCCGTCATCATCGCGGATGTCTCGAGCGGTGGCCTCGCACTGCAGTTCATCGACGGACATCCGGTGAACGGGCTGGAGACGGGCGAAGAGGCCACAATCGAAATCCGCCGCCACGGCCGCGGAATGCGCGTACCCCTTGTTTGCCGCAGCATGCTGCGCCGGCAGGACGAGACGAGCTTCGGCTTTGCCTTTGCCGAGCGCACACCCGAAACCTTCATCGCGATTGCCGAGATGATGTATTGCGAACAGCAGCCGCTTCAGGAGCGCTGGAACCGTGTTCAGAAACACAAGGGCTTCTTCACCGGCACCTTCCGATTTGCCCTCTGGACGATCACCGAAACGCTGCGCGGCTTCACCTACGCCTTGCGTCTGGTTCGCGAAACGACGGAAATCTCGCATCCCGACGCGCCGCTGATCATCAACACATCGAGCAGCGTTTCGGAGCCGGGCGCAACCTATCCGGCAGCCGTGAAAGGGCCGGCCTATGCATAACCTTGAAGTCCTGCGCCGGCTCTCAGCAGCAGCGATCCTCATTTGTCTGTCGGCAAACGCCTCTCATGCTGGTGATTTCGTGCCCGCAGACCTTGGTGCGGCAAGTGTCCAGAGCGCGGGTCAGGCCGTGCCGGACATCCCCCGCCAGATGGTCGCCTTCCGCCAGACGGCAACCGCCATGCGCCTGGAAGGCGAAGACGCGGCGAGAGAACTCAGCTTCTATCTCTCAGCGGAGCAGGTCGCGACAGCAGGTCTGTTGAGACTGAGTTACACCAATGCGGTCTCGGTCATGCCTGATGACGCCGTGCTCGACATCGAGTTGAACGGTAAGCCTCTCGCGGCCTTACCCATCCGCTCGCCCAATGGTCCGGCGACCCATGACATTCCGGTCGCCGCCAAGGATCTGACGGTCGGCTGGAATCAGGTCCGGCTGCGTGCAAAACAGCACCACCGCATCGACTGCAGCGTTCAAGCAACCTATGAATTGTGGACGCAGGTCGATCCGCTGATCAGCGGCTTCCTGACCAGCGCACGTCCGAAGGACGGCGATCTCGCAGGCCTTCTGTCCGTCGGGCGAAATGGCGATGGCGCCACGGAAATCCGCGTGATTGCCGGAAACGATGCTCCCCAGACGACATTGAGAGACAGCCTGCCCCTCGTGCAGACCCTGGCACTTGTGCTCGGTCGTGAGGACCTGAGCATCACCGTCGGCGACGTCGGAGGCAGCGGACCGGGCATCGACCTCTATCTCGGTGACCCCGCAGACGCGAACCTGCCGCAACCCACCCGCGACGCCCTTGCCGCCGCACCGCGTGGCCTATTCGTCCGGCAGGGCGAACACGGCCGCCAGATCGTCACCATGCGTGGTTCGAACAAGAGTGAGCTTCAGTCGCTCCTGGTTGCCGCCGTCAACGGCCCCCTGCTTCCGTTGATCCGCGCAAACAAGTTCGCCATGACCAAGACGCGGATCGATGGCGAGAGCCCGGGCACACACCCGCTGTCGAGCATCGGTTATCAGACGACACCTTTCGCCGGCCGTCTCTCCCAGACGAGCTTCGATGTCGTCATGCCCGCCGATTTTTATCCGGGCGACTATGCCACGGTTGATCTCAACCTGAATGCGGCCACTGCGCCCGGCCTGGCACCCGGAACGCAGTTGCTGGTCCGCGTCAATGAACGCGCCGTGGCAAGCCTCGTGCTCTACGATCCCGAGGGCAAGACGCTTGAGAACAAGCCGCTGGAACTTCCGCTCCGCGCCTTCCATCCCGGCGTGAACCATGTTCGTGTTCTGGCCGAAGTGCCGCTCGCCTCCGATCTCGTCTGTGATCCGGCCGCCCGCGACGAAGCGCGATCTCGCTTCCTGCTGCTCGAGGAAACCACGGTGACGATACCGCCACTGGCGCGCGCCGGTCGTCTTCCCGACCTTGCGGCCTTTGCTGGAACGTCCTTCCCCTTCAAGGGCCCAGCTGCTTTCGATTTCTATGTCGATGCGGCGACACCCGCACGGCTGGGCTCGGCACTAACCCTTCTCACCCGGCTCGCCATGTCGGCGGGGCATCCCCTGCCAGCCGAGCTCAAGATCGGCCGTCCAGACCCGCGCAAGACGACGAATGCCCTGATTGTCGGCGCCGGTGGCGAGCCGCTGGAGCTTGCCGCTCTTGCCGGTCAAAAGGGAGATCGACTGCAGCCGTCTTCGACCGACGATCTGATCACAGCTTCGGTAAAGGCGGGCGGTCAATTGTCGGACTCCCAGGCGCTGCTCGATGCTTTCCAGGTCGAAACGCGGCTTGAGCGCGATCAGCTGTCACTGAAGAGCCGAGCCTCTGACTGGGTGGCAACGGCCTCTACAACCGTCAACCGCTGGCTGGCCTACAAGGATATCGGACGCGAAGACGTCAAGATCGATCCGCGCGATCGCCTGATCAGTCTGAAGCAGGTTGCATCCGCTGACGGCGCTGCCGTCTGGACCTATGTCAACGCGGTGGATGAAACCATGCTTCAGCAGGGCGTCGCAGCCCTGACCAAGCCGGCAACCTGGACGGCCCTCGAAGGAGGCGAAGCCGTGATCCGCCGCTCGGACCTCGAACTCGTGAACCGCTATCCCGAAAGCTACAGCTTCTTTCCGATCACCGACACGAGCCCCGCCAATCTCAGACGCCTTGCGGCTGCCTGGCTCTCCGACAACTTTATCATCTATGTCGGTCTTGTTCTCGCACTGATGGGCGGCTTCGGCTGGTGGGTTGGTTATGTCGTGCCGCGCAAGGGCGTGAGGACAGTCGAATGAAGAAGACAATCAAGACAAGACTCTCGGCCGGCACCATCCTCGCCACACTGTTCGTCACACTGCCCGCGGGCGCGACCTCGCTTCTGGGACCTGAAGCGGCTGCCATCATGGCGGATCCATCGGACAGCGCGAAAGCCGTTGAAGCTGACACGCGCAAAGCGCCGGCGCCTGACACGGTCGATCTTGCCGCACTCTATTACTATGCCCGCAATGGCGAGGCAGAGCGCGTCGAAGCCGAGACCCGCCGCCTGGAACTGAAGTATCCCGGCTTCATGCCCCCGGCCGACCTCTATGCCCCCGATGCCGGCGACCATGTCGATGAGACAACGCTCTGGCAACTTTACGAGCGCGATGACTATGCCGGTATCGAGCAGGAAATCAGCCGGATCGCCGCAAGCCATGTGGGCTGGGAACCGTCAGAGGATTTCGTCAGCAAGCTCGAGCGGCGCAAGCTGAGATTTGCCATGACGCAGGCAAACGAGGCGAAGGACTTTGTGACCGTCATTCGTCTTGGTGCAAAGCTCGACCCTGCACAGGAAACCGAGATCGACCTGCTCTGGATGATGCTTGACGCTTACCGGGCAAATGAGATGCAGGAGGCACTGACGGCGGTCTATCGCAGCATCCTTTTTCGGACGCCGGAGAAGGCGTTTTCCGATGAACTGGTGCTGACCACCCTGCAAAAGGCGATGGAGGACATTCCGGCAGCCGATCTGCGCGAGGCGATCCGTGTGCTCTCTGCGGATCCCGAACTCGCTCTCTCGATGCGATCGCTCAACCTTGATCTCATGCGCCGCGAAATGGGAGACTTCGCGTCCGGCGTTGCGGGCGCACCTCAACCAGGCCCCGAGGCGATTGCCGCCGTCAGGACGGTTGCCGAGAGCGCTCAAGCGCCGGAAGACCTCGCCCTCATGGGCTGGTACATGCTGAAGATCGAGCAGCCGGACCAGGCAGCAAACTTCTTCCAGCGCATGCTGCAGAACAAGGCGACGCCGGAAGCCGTCCGCGGCATGGCGCTCAGTTTTTCCCACCAATCGAAGGACGAGGAGGCCTATGCGTTTGTCACGGAGCACCTCGACATGCTTGCCGGGCAGGACGCCTTCCTCCTCGATCAGCTATCCTTCCCTTTCAAGGGCGAGGGGAAGACCGACATCGATGAACGTGTCGTGACCCGCTATTCGGAAGCGATCCAGAAGACGGAATCGTCCGATCACGCCCGCCTCATCGCCTGGTATGCCTATAACTCGCGCCAGTTCGAGCCGGCGCGTGGCTGGTTTGCGAAGGCCTTCGAATGGAAGGCCGAGGCAGACAGTCTGAAAGGCCTGGCCCTCACTCTGACGCGACTGGGCGAAAAGAAAACCCTTGCAAACCTGCGGGAACAGCATGGCGACGCCTATCAAACGGTTTTCGCCGAGCTGAAATCAGTAGCGGAACCGCGCGAGCGGGCCGGGAAATCGGTCTCGGCACCCGCAGGCGTTCAGGCCGGCTATCTCTCGCGACTGCAGAAAAAGGACTATGGTGGCTGTGTTGCCGAGTTGCGGCGGCTTGAAGCCAGGACAGCCTTGCGGCCGGATGCACAGGTCGCCAAGGGCTGGTGTCTTCTGGGTCTCAACCATCTGGCCGAAGCGCGTCAGGCCTTCACGGCCGGTCTCGCGGGCGGTGGCGGCAAGGCGGATGATGCCGCCTATGGCCTTGGCCTCACTTTGCTTCGCGCCAATCTGACCGACGACGCAGAGGCTCTGCTGATGCAGCACAGCCTGACGCCGCTCCGCGACCGGGAACTGCGCGCCGAGCTTCTCTGGCAGCGGGCACGCGCCGCCTTCGATCGCAAGCAATATCGCGTCACGCTCGAAGCGCTGAACACCCGCCTGCAGATCATGCCGGAGCCGGTGGGGATCAGCCAGATGCGCGGCTGGAGCCATTACCACCTTGGCAATCTGGCCCAGTCGCGCGCGATCTTCGCCCAGCTCAATCAGGTCATGGCAGACCCGGCAAACAGCAGGGGCATCGCGGCCATCAACGAACGCATGGGGATCAACTAGTGAAGCCAAACATCCTTGCGATCCTGACACTGCTTGCGCTGCACGGCTGCACGACCGTCGAGGATCCCTTCCTTGATGGCATGACCGGCAATATGCCCGTCGCGACAGGCAACCGCGAACTGCCCGTTCATCTCGCCTCTGCTTCACTGACCGGGCTAGGCGAGATGCCGATCGGCCTTCGCCAGACATTTACGGATGGAGTGACCAGGCAAACTATGGTCTGGGCGAACACAACAACACTGCAGGGCGAAAACGCGCTGACGATATCAACCTCAGCCGCCTCAAGATCGACGCTCAGGAAAGGGCCTGACCGTGCCGAGATCATCCGAACGCTGCGGGGCGAGTTCCCGGGTGTATCAATGAGTATCGATCCGGTCATCCGCCGCAACGCTTACGGCGCCTATGGCGCAGCGACCGGCAAACTGGGCGACAAAGGCGGCTGCGTTTACGCGTGGCAGATCATCGGCCGCGACGTCGAGCTTGGCCGCAACGAGCCGAGAGAGATCCGACTGCGATACTGCCATCAGGCGCTTGGCCCGGACGTGCTCGCAGATCTCCTCACCGGGCTGTCGGTGAGAGACCCGGGGTTCGCCGCGTCCACTGCAACCGTGGCCTATGGTTATCCCGCTTTCGCTGCAGCATCAAAGCAGGTCATCCATCATGCCACCATCGACCAAGACGCAGTTAAGTCACCTAAAACTGGAGCGGTATCCGTAGCCGCGACGACCGATCCGGACATCAAGGCCACCACACCGGTCAGAATACCAGAGCCTTAACGCGGGCCAGTCACGGGGGACAAGCCCTACGGCGTTTTCGCCTTGTTGGCGTCACGACACGAAAGTGGCAGACCTGTCCGAATTTTGAGAACATAGGGTGCTCATGCTGCGGGGATGGAGGTTTCCTGCCGCAATGGTCTGAGATCGGCGCCGTCCGTCGGGGTCCAGATGTAATCGCCAGTGAGACTGATATGCTGCCATCCAAGCGGAGTGATGTGTTTGATCACGTCGGGCGGCGTTGCGACACCTTCCCGGTTTAGCACGGCCAACGCTGGTTCAAGATAGAGCGTGTTCCAATAGACTATGGCGTTGGTCACCAGGTTATGTCCGGATTCTCGGTAGAACTGGCTCGCGAAAGTCCGGTCGCGCAGTTCTCCGAGGCGGTTGAAGAACAGTGCGCGAGCAAAGGTGTTCTCGGCTTCGCTCTTGTTGAGGCAAGCGGTTGCGGTTCACTCCTTCAAGCGTCGTGAACTGGAAGAGGTCATTCTCGACCTGCTGCGTCGGCGTTTGATGCAGCCCGAAGCCGTTGCGCAGTTCATCAAGGAGTATGCGAACGAGGCGAACGCCGGTGGGGCTTCCCAAGATTCGGAACGACAGCGCATTGACAACCAACGCGGACAAATCGCGCGCCGGCTCGATGGGCTTTATGATGCTATCGCCGATGGACTTCGCACACCGGGCCTCAAAGAGAAGCTGGAGAATATGGAAGCGCAAGCTGCGGAACTGGACGCGCGATTGTCGGCCGCTGCCCCCCTCTCGCGTCCGCCTTCATCCTAATCTTGGCGAAGTCTATCGTCGCAAGGTGGCAGCATTGGCCGAGACACTCAATGACACCGCGATACGCACCTCGGCTCTGGAGAACATTCGCAGCCTGATCTCATCAGTGACCATCCGCGAGGTCGATGGCCGAACTACGATCGAGCTTGAAGGTGCCATCACTGCGTTGATTGCGTTGGCCCAACCTAAAACTGGAAAGGATCTTGAAGGGAGTTCGGTGAAAGTGGTTGCGGGGGCCTGATTGCACAGAGACTTGCAATATCTGCGTCTTTGGATGCGTCGCCCAATGCTTCTGCATAACAACCCGCGATAGATGGAGTCTCGGGTATTGAGTGTCTTGCGCCTAGCGATACCGTTTTGGGGCTGAAAGGAGGATGCTCGCAGCTGGGGGGCTCAGGATAACAGCGGACATTCGGGTGACCGATATGGGATGCGTTGGCTCCGTCATGCTGGGTCACCCGAACGAGGTTCGGAACAAGCCCGCCCCTTCATTTGTGAGGTGGGACGCTCGGCACACCTCACAAATCAGGATGGCGATTGACGTCCTTGTAGAGCAGATAGCGGAAGCGTCCCGGGCCGCCGGCATAACAGGCCTGGGGGCAAAAGGAGCGGAGCCACATATAGTCGCCAGCCTCGACCTCCACCCAGTCCTCGTTCAATCGATAGACGGCCTTGCCTTCCAGCACATAGAGCCCGTGCTCCATGATGTGCGTTTCCATGAAAGGAATGATGGCGCCCGGCTCGAAGGTAACGATGTTGAGATGCATATCGTAGCGCACGTCGGACGGATCGATGAACCGGGTGGTTGCCCAGCGGCCCTCGGTATCGGGCATGGCGTGCATAACGCAATCGTCTTCGTGGGTGAAGATGGCCGGCGGCGGGTCCAAGCCATCAACGACCTTGAACGCCTTGCGGACCCAGTGAAACCGGACCGGCGCCGCGCTTTCGTTCTTGAAGGTCCATTTCGCCCCCGCGGGCAGGTAGGCGAACGAACCGGCGCGCAGCGGATGCTCGTGGCCGTCATAAGCGATCTTGCCCTCGCCCTCGACGACGAAAATCGCCGCCGAAGCCCGTGCATCCGGTTCCGGCCTGACGCTGCCGCCACCGGACGCGACCTCCATGATGTACTGGGCGAAAGTTTCAGCAAAGCCGCTTAACGGGCGCGCGATGATCCATGCCCTGGTTCCATCCCAATGCGGCAGGACGCTGGTGACGATGTCGCTCATCACCGTCTTCGGGATTACCGCATAGGCTGTCTTGAAGACCGCCTTGCTGGAGAGTGTCTGTGTCTGCGGCGGAAGACCGCCAACCTGCGAAAAATAATGATTACCGCTCATTCTGCCACCCATGTCTAAACCGTCTTTCGGCAGCCCAGTCCTGCGGCGTAAGCGTCTTGATGTCAAACTGATCTCGCGTTTTCAGGTGCGGTACAAATCTCTCAAGCCACACTTGAAAGAGACCGCAGTCAAACAGTGCATTCAAAGGACGACTGTCAATGCAGAACCTGTGACAGGAAGGTTTTCAACCTTTCGCTTCGCGGGGCCTCGAAAAAGCTGTCGGCCGGCCCCGCTTCGACAATTTCGCCTTTATCCATGAAGATGCATCGATTGGCGACCCGACGGGCAAAGCCCATTTCATGCGTCACGCAGATCATGGTCAGTCCGTCGTCGGTCAGGTCCTCCATGACCTGCAGAACCTCCTTGATCATTTCGGGGTCCAGCGACGAGGTCGGTTCGTCGAACAGCATGATCCGCGGCTCCATGCACAAGGCCCGGGCGATCGCGACCCTCTGCTGCTGTCCGCCCGAGAGCTGGCTCGGATATTTATGCGCCTGATCCCCGATCTGCACGCGGTCAAGAAAGCGTCGGGCAAGGCGCTCTGCCGCTTCGACGGTCGCGCCACGCGCCAGGCGCGGCGCAAGCGTACAGTTTTCCATGATGGTCAGATGGGGAAACAGATTGAACTGCTGAAACACCATACCGACTTCGATGCGCACATCCTGCGTGGTCGTTGGTGATCCGTCGAGCTCGATGCCGTTGACAATGATCGACCCCTCATCGTGCGGCTCCAGGCGGTTAATGCAGCGGATGAGGGTGGATTTGCCGGATCCCGAGGGACCGCACACCACAATCTTCTCGCCGCGTCGCACCTCAAGATCAATTCCGTTCAGCGCTCGGAACTTGCCGTACCATTTCTCGACGCCCTTCATGCTGACGGCAATGGAGGAGGACAGGGACGGCTCGTTCTGGGGAGGGGCAACCCCGGTCATAGGGCATGCTCCTTGCGGGCCACCAGCATCGAGCGCTTGGCTTTCAGCCAGCTGGATGGGTGGAACAGGAGAGAGCCGATGGTCTTGACCGGCTTTTCATTGCGACGGGCATCCTCGGCCGCGTGATGACGGTTCAGGTGTGATTCAAGCCGGCGGAAACCAAGCCGCATCACGTTGACCAGAACCCAGTAGAAGGCTGCGACTGTCAGCATCGGGGTAAACGGGTCGTAGGTTCTCTCGAAGACCTCATTGGCGACTGCTGTCAGGTCGATGATGGTGATCACGCTGATGACGGCCGTGCCTTTGGTCAGCATGACGACTTCGTTCTGGTAGGCCTTGATCCCGTACCGCATCGCCAGCGGTAGCTGGATATAGCGGAAGGTGTCGCGTGGCGCGATTCCGAGCGAATTCGAGGCTTCGCTAAGCCCGGCAGGAACCGCCTCAAGACTTCCCCTCACGACGTCGACCATGAAGGCAAGGTGGTTGAGCGTCAGCCCGATCACGGCGCAGGCAAATGCGCTTCCGAAGATGAACCAAAGCGGCCCGTCGCGCAGCGCCTCGATCTGACCAAAGCCATAATAGACAAGATAGAGAAGGATCAGCAGCGGCGCACCGCGGAAGAACATCACGAAAAAGGCCGCCGGCAGAGCGAAGACCCGGTTCGACGACATTCTCGCCAGCGTCAGCGGGATACAGAAGATCAGGCCGAGGACCAGGACGATGATGGTCACCAGCATCGTCGTCCAAAGCCCGTTGAGCATGGCGGGCAGAGACTCCCAGACGAGGGCGAAGTCGATCACGAGCGCGTTCATGTGTTCACCCTGGCTAGGCCGCGGTTGAAGCGAACTTCAATACGGGCGGCGAATGGCATGGTCAGCGCGCTGAAGACGATGAAGAACAGCGACGCCGCGATGAAGAAGACGAAAGGCTCATTGGTCGCGCCGGCGGCGATTTTCGCATTGGCGACAAGGTCGTTCAAACCCGCGAGAGACACCAGCGGGGTATCCTTGAGAACGATCAGCCAGATGTTCACCAGCCCCGGGAAGGCAAGGCGGGCCACCTGCGGCAGGATTACGTGTCGCCACGCCCGGAATGCACTCAGGTTGAGTGCCGCGCAGGCTTCGAATTGTCCCTTGGGAAGATTGCGCACGGCGCCGTGCAGCAGTTCGGCGACATAAGCCGCGTAGACGATGGTGAGCGCCGTGAGGCCCGCTCCGAACGGGGTGACATCAATGGAGCGCGACATGCCGAACAGGCCGGTCAGGATCGCGCTTCCTCCATAATAGAGGAGGAAGATGACAAGCAAGGACGGGACACCCATGATGATCGAGGAATACACCCGCCAGACGGCCTGGATCACCACATTCCGCGACAGGGTAATGATCCCGATCACCGTCCCCAGCACCAGCGCCAGGGAAAATCCGGCGACGAAGAGTTGCATTGTCACGACCGCGCCACCGCCGATCTGGCGCACATATCCCCAAAACTCCGCTGATGATATTTCCATGTCGGAACCCTTTCATCCGTGAGAGCAGCAAAGAGGCTGTGTTCAGTTGGTCTTGCCTTCGCAGGCCTCGTCTTCGGGAAGAATGGCGATGTCCATGTATTTCTTGCGGATGGCCGTGTAGGTGCAGTCTGCCATGATCGCCTTGATGGCGGTGTCCATGCGGGCCACCAGAGCTTCCTCGCCCTTTCGGGCCACCCAGGACAGGCCGCGTTCATCTTCAGGCACAGAGGCCTCGCCGATCCAGTATTCTTCGCCAACGATCTCGAAGGCCTTGCCCTCCGGCTTGCCAAGAAAATCGACAACGACGTTCAGCTTGGCCTCGAAGGACATGTTGATGCGGCCTGCGACCATATCGAGATGAATCTGGTCGGGATTGTCATAAAGGACATATTCGACGGCATCGCCGAACAGATCCTGCGCCACCTTGATGTGCGCGCCGCCCCGTTGCAGCCCCATTTTCAGGCCCTTGTCGGTGAGCCCTTCCTTGGTCATCGTGTAGTTACCGTTCGCGGGAAGAACAAACACCATCGGATTGGCGACGATCCGGGTGCTGAACAACATCTTCTCCTTGCGCTCGGCCGTCGGCGTGACTTGCGACACGAGAATGTCGAACTTGCCCTGCAGCAGTGACGGGATCAGCGCCTTGAAATCCATGACGATGATTTCGCATTCGACGTCCATGCGCTTGCACATCTCACGCGCCAGATCGGCTTCGATGCCGGTCAGGTTTCCAGCGGCGTCGACCATGCTGAACGGGGGGTAAACCCCCTCGTTCCCGAGCTTGAGGGTTTCGGCCGCGGCAGGCAGATGGCCCAGAAGAAGGGCCATCATGCCGGCTACGACACCTATTCGGCGGCGCACCTTAGCCTGTCGCCGACCCCCGACCCGGTTGGAGGAAGAAAACCTGCTGATGCCTTGTATTGAGAGCATGCCCATGGACTTCATTCCTATTGGTTGGAGACAGGAGAAAAGCGGAGGTGAGCGCCTGTTGCACCGCCCTATTCGGACGCTGCTGCACAGGCCTCCTCGCCGGCCAGGATCGTGATGTCGAGATATTCCTTGCGGATCTTGGTGTAGGTGCAGTCTTCGATGATCGATTTCAGGGCAACGTTCATGCGCTCGACAATCGCCTCGTCACCCTTGCGCACGGCCCAGCTATAACCGCGCTCATTCGCCGGGATCGCCGGATCACCGAGCCAGTGATCGCCACCAGCAAGCATGTAGTCCTTGCCTTCAGGCTTGTTGATCAGTTCGAGCGTCCAGTTGATCTTGGAATCGAAGACGAGGTCAACGCGACCGGCAAGCAGATCGAGCTGCATCTGGTCGGGATTGTCGTAGAGGACAGGCGTGAACAGCCCGGTGAAGTTCTTCTCGACATAGGGGATCGAGGATGCGCCCCGCTGAAGGCCGAGCTTGAGGTTCTTGCCGCCAAGCCCCTCTGGCGTGAAGGTCAGATTGGAGTCCTTGCGCACGACGAAGGTCGCCGGATTATAGACGATCGGCAGTGCGTATGTGAGCTTTTCCAAGCGCTCAGGGGTCGGCGAAAGCTGGCTTGCGAGGATGTTGAACTTGCCTTGCAGAATGGATGGGATCAGCGCCTTGAAATCCATGACGACAAATTCGCACTCGACATTCATTCGCTTGCACATCTCGCGTGCGAGTGCCGGTTCGAATCCGGTGAGTGAACCGTCGGACGCAACGATGCTGAAGGGCGGATAGACGCCCTCGTTGCCAAGGAGAAGTTTTTCCGCCGAAGCCGGGCGCGCCGTGAGTGTCAATGCTCCCAAGAGCATGGAAGCGACAGTCAGTATGGTTTTCGAATGCATGGACATGAGAGAACTCCCTGGAAATGAAGATGGGGAAGGCGATGTCGGATCGAGCCGTGTCTGCGGATGCTAAAAGTCCAGAAGATTGTCGCGCAGCTGCTCATGCGCGTAGGCTTTTCGTGTCAGTCCGCGATGCTGCAAGACCGGGACGAGGCCGTCGGTGATCGAGGCGATCGTGCGCCGGTTGACATTCGGTTGTTCGATGAGAAAACCGTCGCCACCAACTTCCTCCATCACCTCCGCCATCTGGCTTGCAATGCTTTCGGGCGTGCCGACCATGTCGACGCAATAGCCGCTGGTGGTATGCTCGATGATTGCCTCACGCAGGGTCTTGCCGGATGAGCGCGCGAGGAACTGGGCCAGACTGGACTGATGGCCATTGGTGGTGAGTTCACCGATCGGGGCGTCGAGATCGCAGCCAGAAAGGTCGAGATTGGTGCTCCAGCCGAAGCGCGCCAGACGCTGATCGATGTATTTCTCGGATGCGGCCTTGCGCTCGGCTATACGTTCAGCGGCTTCCGTCATCGTCTCTGTCAAAATCGGCTGGACGAGGAAGAGAACCTTACATTTGTCCGGATCGCGCCCGATGGCTGCCATCTCGGCGCGGACGTCATTGCGATACTGCTTCATCGCTTCCACGCCCTTCGGCGCCGCGACAATGGTGTCGGCATAGCGCGCGGCAAATCCCTTGCCGCTCTTCGAGCCGCCGGCCTGGGCGATGACAGGTTGGCCCTGGGGGAGAGGGCCGGAATTCAGTGGACCGCGCGAGGCGTAGTATTTGCCCTTGTAATCGATCGTATGGACCTTGTTATGATCGATAAGCACCCCAGTGTCGCGATCACCGACGATCGCCCCCGGCTCCCAGGACCCCCAGAGTCCCTGACAGATCTGCATGTATTCTTCGGCCATGACATAGCGCTCATCATGGTCTGCGAGCTTGTCCATTCCGAAGTTCTGAGCAGACAGATCCGAGCTGCCGGTCACCACATTCCAGCCGCCACGTCCAAGCGAGATCTGGTCGAGCGTGCCGACGATCCGAGAGGTGAGATAGGGGTGGTAGGCAAAGGTCGACAAAGTCGGAACAATGCCAAGCCGTGTGGTCGCAGCCGCCATCAGGGTTGCAACGACAGAGGGTTCCTGACGTGGGACGCTGATGCCATTGGTGAGAAATATTTCGCGGGAGTCCTGCCAATTTTGTCCAACATAGATCGAGTCTTCAATGAGGATATAGTCAAAGCAAGCGCGCTCCATCGCACGAGCGAGATCCAGATAGGCGCCAGGATGCATCCATTCTCTGGCAATATTTCCGGACCATTTATCGCCCCAGCCACCAATGCTTGAGCCCTGCAGAAACCATCCAAGATGAAACATATTCGTTGGCATGAAACGCGCGCTCCTTCGCAGCCGCTACCTACCTCCCTTGAGGATGTTGCTTTGCTGCATCGCAGTATGAGGACCGTAGCGACGTTTCCTGCTGATAAACATGGTGAAAACTGAAAATGAACTCCGGCTGAACCGAAGCTTTTGGCGCATCTTATTGCATCGCGATGATGTTTTTTTAATCAACGAACAGCACGCAGATAGAGTGTCATTGCTAGAATCTGCATAGTCACATCATGCAGGATTGCACCGTTCCTTTCAGAACGTCCGCAAGTAGAAACCAAATAGATCGATAGTGCTGCTGATGCCGCAGTAAGTTCTGCAACCGACGTCGTTCACGGCAGTTTGCCCGCAGCATGACTTTGACACAGAAAGTCTGTCAGGCGCCCTTCCAGCCAATCAATCTGGCTGGCGTAGGCCCTCGATCGTCTTGCCGCGGAAAAAAAGGAGGGGTTCGCCATCGGCGCGGGAGGAGGCCGCGACCACCCTTCCTATAACGATGGACACGTTGCCGTGCTCAACAACGGTCTCCACGAGACAATCGAAGACGCCAAGAGCCCGACAATAGACTGGGGCGCCGGTTGCAAGCGTCGCCCATTCGTCGTCGACGAAACGGTCGGCATTCTGCAGTCCGGACTTACCTCCGAACGCGGTCGCGACATGAGCAGCGGCTGCATCGAGAAAGTTGACTGCAAAGTGTCTCTGAGACAGGACGCCTGCAAGCGCGCTGGTTTTGCGATCAATTGAGACCATCATGGTTGCGGGGTCGGCCGCCACGTGTGTCGCAGACAGGCCGAGAAATCCGACAGGTCCCTCGTCGCTCCTGGCTGTGACGATCGTCATTCCGGTGGCACGTGTGCCAAGGGTGCGCCAGAAAGTGCCTTGATCAATCGTCGGCAGCTCGGGGGTTGCTGGGGGAATGGCGCCGATCTCTATCATCACGAAGTCTCCGATGGTTTGTGGACGGTCATAGCCAGAATTCGGACGCTCGAGCCGGTCGGTCATCTGTTGCCTGTGTTTGATTGATCCCCGCAATCAGGCCATAGGAGGCCATGCGAACAGAGAGCTCATATGCCGGCGCGAGGATCACCATCTCGTCTATTTCGTAACCGGTCTTGAGCCCCGCAATTCTGGCGAAAACCTCGTCGGGGGTACCGAACACCGCCGTTTTGCGCAGACGCTGGATCGTGTCCTGATCAAGGCCGACAGCCGCTGCGATTGCGTGTTCGGGCTGCTGCAACGGCACCATGCGTCCGGCATCTCTCGAGAGACGCCAGGGGACATACGAGAGGAAAAGGCGCTCGGCCTCGGCACTGGTTGGCGCCGCCATAGCAATGAGGCACAGGCCGACAAGGGGTTCTGTCAGGGTCGGCGAGGCGCGAAAGCCTGCGCGATACGCGCCGATTGCCTGGGAGGCTTCGCTGTCGCTGCCAAAAAAATGCGCTTGGCAGAAGGGCAGCCCGAGATGGCCTGCGAGACGTGCGGAGTATTTGCCTGACCCGAGGATCCAGGGCTGAGGTGCCGTTGGCCCTCGGGGTTGTGCGAAAACTCCGGCGAAGACATGGTCATCACCGAGTGGCTCACCGCGAACCAAGGCAAGTGTGTCCTCGACATTGGCGGGAAAGCTGTCCATCGCAGACATGGAAACGGGATTATCCAGAGCATCGGGTCTCAAGGCATAGGCGGTCTGACGATCGGCACCGGGACCGCGACCAAGCCCGAGATCGATCCGCCCAGGTGCGAGCGCTTCAAGCACACGGAATTGTTCGGCAACCTTCAAGGGTGCATAATGCGGGAGTATAACTCCAGCACTACCGATCCTCATCGTGCGCGTCGCCATGGCAAGTGCACCCAAAAGGACTTCGGGCGCGGATCCGGCCATGGCCGCATTGCCGTGATGCTCCGAAACCCAATAGCGGTGATAGCCGAAACCTTCGCAGGCGCGGGCAAGCGTGACGCTGTCACGAATTGCCTGCGCCGGCACATGTCCGGCGGAGACCAGCGATTGATCTAGGACGGAAAGTGGAATCCTCCTGGTGGAGGTGCCAGCGATGTCAACGCATTGCAGCATGACAGGTGGCCGCGCCTGCATCTGGGAAGGGATGATCGCCGATGGCGAAGCGGTGGGCGATGAGATCGGCAATGGTTCCGACCTTCATTCCATGACGCCTGGCAAAGGTCATCAGGTCCGGTAGGCGCGCCATGGTCCCGTCCTCGTTCATGACCTCGCAGATGACGCCGGACGGCGGCAGTCCGGCGAGACGGGCCACATCCACCGCCGCTTCGGTGTGACCCGGTCTCGTGATCGTCCCTCCATCGCGGGCAACAATCGGAAAGACATGGCCTGGCATCACCAAATCTGACGGCCCAGCCTCGGGATCGGTCGCGACTGCGATGGTGTGTGCTCTGTCATGTGATGAAATCCCTGTAGTCACACCCTGACGGGCTTCGATAGAAACGGTGAATGCAGTCTTCAACGGTGCGGTAGTAACAGGAGCCATAGGTGGCAATGCCAGTGCTTCTGCGCGTTCCCGCGTGATGGCGAGGCAGATCAGGCCGCAGGCGTTCCGCGCCATGAAGTTGATGACATCGGCGTCGGCGAAACATGCGGGGATGATAATGTCACCTTCGTTTTCTCTATCCTCGTCATCGACGAGAATGAACATCCGCCCCTGCCGCGCCTCCTCTATGATCTCCGCAGCACTCGCGACTGTCCCATCCGGTCGCGTCTTCGTCCTCTGGAATTCCGGGGTCATGATGTTCACTGCTGTCTCCTATCGTTCGCCATGCCATTTGCTTGAAGCTACGCCGGACCACATTCAGGCGACGGCGTGGAATTTCCGATCGAAATAGATGAGAGCCCCACTTTCCACAGTGTCCTGGCCGGCCACGGCCAGAACCTCGCAAAAGAAGACATCATGCGTGCCGATTGTACTGACGCTGGTCACGCGACAATCGAAATTGACGATGGCACCGGTCAATACAGGCGCGCCGGTGACGAGCTGGGTCCAGTCTCCGCCGGCGAAACGCTGTGCCATATCCTTGTTGCCGCCCGATCCTGCAAAGGTCATCGCCAGTTCCTCCTGCGGTCCGGCGACCGTGTTGACGCAAAGGACGCCCGATGCAGCAATCGTCCCGTGTGCCTGGACGGTGCGCTTGATGCAAACAAGCAGTGTCGGCGGGCTGTCCGTCACGCTCGACACCGCCGAGGCGGTAAAGCCACACCAACCGTTCTCGCCTGTGCTGGTGATGATGTTCACTGCCGCCGCGAGCTTGGCCATTGCGTTCCGGTAGTCCTGAGCTTCGACGGGAAGCCGCAATGTCAAAGCAACATCTGGTTCCGTCGTCGGGGGGATGATCTCATTGATTGCTTGTGTCATCGGGGACCTCTTTTCGGATGTTGGCACCTGATCGTGGCCTCAGAAGGTGATCAGAATTCTCGCAGCGTTTCGCGCAGGGTTGACTTGGTGTATTCGGTCCGGGTTAGACCCCGGCGCTGCAGCGCTGGTACGAGGCCCTCGCAGATTTCGAGGATGTATTGGCGGCTGATCGTCGTCGTGAAGGGGCGCGTGATGAGGAAGCCGTCGCCTCCCACCTCCTCCATGATCTCCCCGAGACGGTCGGCAACCTGATCGGGCGTACCGACGAGTCCGTCGATTCCGCGCGATACCTGCTCCATGCAGATCTGGCGCAAAGTCTTGCCGCTGCCCCATTGCGCAAAGGCATCGAGTGACCCCTGTTCGCCATTGGTGGTCAGGTGCGGCAGTTCAGCGTCCAGATCGAACTGCGAGAAGTCGATATCGGTGATCGAGCTAATCGAGGCGAGGACTTTCTCGATGTAATCGGGATGCGCCGATATCCGCTCAAACTTTGCATGCGCTTCGGCTTCTGTTTCTCCAAGCACGGGAGCAATGACGAACAGGACCTTGATCTCATCCGGATCGCGTCCGCCGGCTTGTGCCCTTGCTCGGACATCGTCCCGATAAGCCTTGATGCCATCCACACCTGAAGAGGGCGCAATGATGCTGTCGGCGGTCATGGCCGCAAACTGGCGACCGCGCGGCGAGCCCCCCGCCTGTACGAAGGTCGGACGCCCCTGCGGGCCAGGCACGCAGTTCAACGGCCCGCGGCACTTGTAATACTTGCCGACAAATTCAATCGGCCGCACCTTGCTGAAGTCGGCATAGGTTCCGGTCTCACGATCGAGCACGACGGCATCCTGGTCCCAGCTGCCCCAGAGCTGCTTGCAGAGTTCGACATATTCGTCCGCCATGTCATAGCGGTCCTGACGGGGCGGCAATTCATCCATGCCGAAGTTCTGGGCGGCGAGATTCTCGCCGCTGGTCACGATATTCCAACCAAAACGTCCGCCAGAAATGCTGTCGAGTGTCGAACAAAGGCGAGCGAGCATGAAAGGTGGATAGGCCATGGTCGACATGGTTGCGACGACGCCGAGATGCTTCGTATTGGCGCCGATCAAGGCCGCCATCGGTGCGGGATCCGCCTTCGGGCCCATGATCGCATGCTTCAGATAGACCTCGGTGCTGTGGCCATAAGCTTCCGAAATCATCAGGGTGTCTTCGAGCATGATATAGTCAAAACACGCGCGCTCCATGGCCTTTGCCATGTCGATGTAGAAGTTCCCGTCCCATGGCCGCCCGCCGGCGCCAAAGGGATGGTTCCACTCGCTGACGGCGAAGTTCATGAACCAACCGAGGTGAAAGCGCTTTGGCATGTCTGATGTCCTCTTGTCTGATGCAGATCGGTCATTCACTCCCGGCGCGGGTTCCTAGAACTCGCGAAGGGTCTCGCGCAGCGTCGGCTTTGTGTATGCCGTGCGGGTCAGGCCACGGCGCTGCAGGGCCGGCACGAGGCCTTCACAAATCTCGGTGACATACTGGCGGCTGACTTTCTGGAAGGGCGAACTGATCAGGAAACCATCACCGCCGACGGCCTCCATCACCTCGCCCAGCCGTTTGGCCACCTGGTCGGGCGTGCCCACGACGCCGTCGAGACCGCGCGTCGCCCTATCGCTGATCAGCTGCCGCAGCGTTTTGCCGCGGCCCCATTGCGCAAAGGCGTCGAGTGAGCCCTGCTCGCCATTGGTGGTCAGCCGGGGCAGTTCCTCGTCAAGCTCGAATTGCGAAAAGTCGATATCGGTGACCGAGCTGATGGAGGCCAGCGTCTTCACCTGATATTCGGGCGAACTGACATAGTCGTCGAGCTTGGCCTTGGCAGCGGCTTCGGTCTCCGCCAAGACGGGGGTGACGATGAAGAACACCTTCACCTCGTCCGGATCACGCCCGCCGGCTGCCGCACGAGCGCGAATATCATCGCGATATTCCTTCATCGCTTCGATCCCGGATGCGGCTGCAATAATGCTGTCGGCGGTCATCGCCGCGAACTGGCGACCACGTGGCGATCCCCCTGCCTGCACGAAGGTCGGACGACCCTGCGGGCCGGGCACGCAATTCAGCGGCCCGCGGCATTTATAGTATTTGCCAACGAAATTGATGGGTCTGACCTTGCGGAAGTCGGCATAGGTGCCGGTCTCACGGTCGAGCACGACGGCATCCTGGTCCCAGCTGCCCCACAGCTGCTTGCAGAGTTCGACATATTCATCCGCCATGTCATAGCGGTCCTGGCGGGGGGGCAGTTCGTCCATGCCGAAGTTCTGGGCGGCGAGATTTTCGCCGCTGGTCACGATATTCCACCCGAACCGCCCGCCGGAGATGCTGTCGACCGTCGCACAGAGGCGGGCGAGCATGAAGGGCGGATAGGCCATGGTCGACATTGTAGCGACAACGCCGAGATTGCTTGTCTTGCTGGCGATCAGTGCCGCAAGCGGCATGGGATCACTCTTCGGCCCCATCAGAGCATGCTTGAGGTAGACCTCCATGCTGTGGCCATAGGCCTCCGAAATCATCAATGTGTCTTCAAGCATGATATAGTCGAAACAGGCACGCTCCATGGCCTTCGCCATGTCGACATAGAAGTTTCCGTCCCAGGGTTTCCCACCGGCAGAGAAGGGAGCATTCCAGTCATCCACGGAGAAATTCATGAACCAGGCGAGGTGAAAGCTCTTGGGCATTTTACGCTGTGTCCTTGCATCCATCGTACCTGCCGCAGCCGTAGAACGGCCCGCAGGTAAAGGGGGGTGAAGGAACGTTAATCGCAGTGCAGCATGAGTGACCATCGGCAAAGCTCGATGCTTTGATTGGTCAGGATGGATGCTTTTCGAACAGGCCGTTTCCCTGCAATCATAGTATCTTGCTTGTGTCGGGAGGGACTCCCCTAGAACATCTGCAACTTTACGTCTTAGTGAAAAAGCTGCGCAAGCTGTCATTCCGCGCCCAGAAAGTGTTGCGGCGCACCATTCGGGTCAAGCCATGCCATTTACATGAGCAGTTCGCGCATGTCCGGCAACGGCTCGTTGGCGTTGCCCCTGAGTGCGACGGATTCCAAGCCCTTGAAAAGTTGACTTTTATCAAAGATCGCAAATGCGTTTCTTGTGTTGGCACAATCTTTGCTGAGGAACTTAATAGGGCGGCTCAAACAGTCAGAACTGGTTTACAATGTCCAATTTGTCCCAGATCTATGATGTAGACCTCAAGTTGCTGCGATGCTTCTGCACGATCGTCGAGGAGGGTAGTTTTACGGCTGCCCAGTCGGTATTGAACCTCTCGCAATCCATGCTGAGCGAATATCTGAAATCGCTGGAAATTCGCCTCGGCGTTCGGCTCTGCCAGCGCGGCCCGAAAGGCTTCAAGCTCTATCATGAGGGCGAGGTCGTCTATCAGGCGGCAAAGGAGTTGTTCGCCTCGGTGGAGAACTTCAAGCAGCGGGCGTCCAATCTCAATGACAGTGCCGGACATGAACTGATCATCGGAGTCCAGGACCACATCGTCGACAATCCGCGTTCGCGCATTGCGGAAGCCATCAGCCGGCTGGCCGAGTACTACCCCAATGCGCGCTTCAAGCTGGAAGTCATGCTGGGATTTCAGATGACAGGTCATGTGGCCGACGGCCTCATTCACGTCGGCATCGGCCTGACCGACGACCACTTCAGCCAACTGACATTCGAACCGTTGTTTCCGGAAACGGCGGCGATCTATTGCGGCCGGGCGCATCCGCTGTTCCACATTCGCGATTCCGACATCACGCTGCAGCAGATCGAAAGTGCTGTCTATGCCAATCGCGGCCATCTCGAACACTTCCATCCCGAACGGATCCGGAATGCAGCAACCCGTGGAGATATTGGATACGGCGCACATGCGCATATGACGCTGATCCTGTCGGGCCGCAATATCGGCTATCTGCCCGACCACGTTGCTCAACCGCATGTCGAAACGGGCCGGCTGCGGGTGCTGCGCCAGGATCTCACCCGACGGGTGCATGCCATCGCGGCGGTG
Organism: Rhizobium sp. AAP116; assembly: GCF_001295785.1. NCBI lineage: Bacteria > Pseudomonadati > Pseudomonadota > Alphaproteobacteria > Hyphomicrobiales > Rhizobiaceae > Rhizobium > Rhizobium sp. AAP116. Next base: position 3,125 of record NZ_LJIB01000002.1, on the reverse strand, counting down.
ACGGGGCCAAGTTCCAGCGAATTCAAGCTTGCGCGCCGGTTCGTCGATTGTCTCATCGACACCCATATGGAAAGCATTCCGATGACCAGCAAGCTGGCTATGGTCGCGTCCTGACAAGCGTCCTGTTCCTACGGGCCTGATCGGTTCAACGCGTTCGCTCGATCTGCGTTTTCGGGCCGCGAATTTCGTCGAACCGTGTAGATCGTTGAGCCCATGACGATCACCGCACCCAGCATGGTCGACATCTCGGGTATTTCGCTGAAGACCAAAAAGCCGAGGATGATAGCAATCAGGAGCCGGGTGAATTCCAGAGGCGCCAGCGCTGAAGCCTCCGCCACCCGGAATGCAAGTGTGAAGAGATACTGTCCCAGCGTCCCGACTATGCCGATCACAGCCAAGAGGACCCATTCTTCCCTGGTTGGCCACTGCCACCACAGAAAGGTCGGCACCGCATAGGCCGCGCAGAGCACGAAAGACTGGTAGAGCATGACGGTTTCCGTCGACTCGGTGCGTGCCATCAACCGGATCGATACGGTGACGCCGCACAAAAGCAGCGCGCTCAAGACTGCGACCAGACTATAGACGTCGACGGTCCCGCCAGACGGTCTCAGCATAATAAGGACACCGGCGAAGCCGACCATCGTTGCCAGCCACCGTCGCCAGCCCACCTTCTCCTTGAGAATAACGACGGCGGCAATGGTCATGAAAATGACCTGACTGAAGCCGAGCGCCGTCATGTCTGCGAGTGGCAGATACAGAAGCGCCAGAAAATAGGTGTACTGCGAGCCAAGGCAGACGAGCCCTCGTACGATGTGTCTTCCCAGGTATTGGGTGCTGAGCGCGCGCGAGAGATCGCCGAGCAACAGCGGCAGAAGTATCATGGTCAGGATCACCTGCCGGATCAGCAATATCTGTGGAAGCGGCAACCCGGCACCAATTTTCTTGATGGCCACCATCATGATGCAAAACATCACGACCGACAGTATGAAGAGAATTGAGCCGCGCATGTTGTCAGGCACGGCGATCCATTTCTGCCTACCCTGGCTGTGCAGCACAGCGAGACGGTTGATCGGCCTATACAACGGAAGCGCAAAGCGCGGGATAGCCGCAACCGGCTCGTGTCCGGTGACGATCGGCATTGCCGCAGCCGTCACGCTGGCAAGATCCGACGCATCAAGGGACGGCAATTGTCCCGGACCGCTGCACGCTTCACTGTGATGCAGCGAGGTTCTCCCAGAGCCCAGTTCCTGTTTGCTCATATTGGATCCTGCCGTGTGACCTTGGCATAGCGCTGTATGAGAACCAGTCCAATAAACCCCTGCAAAGTCGCAAGCCCCAGCCAGACCTCTTCAATACCGAACCCGACGAGTAGGTGATAAGCAGCGCCGACAGGGAGCCCAATTCCCCAATAGGCGATGATCACGACCAACATCGCATAGCGGTTATCTCCAAGCCCCCGCAGCACGCCCATCCCGGTACCGTAAACGCCGTCGGCGAAGATGAAGAGACTGGCAAAGAGCACCAGTGACTGCGACGCTGCCAGCGTTGCGGCATTGCCCGGATCATTGATGTCAATGAACAGGCCGATAAAGACGTTCGGGAAGGCGAGGACGACCAGAGCCGCAGCGGCCATCGAGACAGTGCCCATGGTGACGCCGACGAAGCCGGCCACCCGCGCGTCCTGGAAGGCCAGTGCACCTCGCCGATAGCTGATCCGCAATGCTGCGGCGTCACCAAATGAAACCGCCAGCGAATAGGCGATTGTGCCGAAATTCAACGCGATCTGGTGTGCGGCAAGCGCAGCAGCTCCGAACTGGCCAACCACGACTGTCGCGATAAGGAAGAAGATCCCGTCGACGCCCTGCAAAGTCCCGATCGGCAGGCCAGTCCGGATAAGCTCCCGCAATAGCGACAGTCGGATCCGTGTGAAGGGAATGAGAGAACGACTGCGCCCGCAATGAACGGCGGCCAGCATGACCAGCGCCGTCAGCCACGTCACGCCGACCAGAGCGACGGGAATTCCGATTGCACCCATTGGCGGCAGACCAGAAAAGCCAAAAACGAGACCAAACCCCGCGACGACATAGAGCACGAGGGAGAGAGGCGTGAGCGCATACAGGATCCACGTCATGCCTAGCGCTGGAAGCATGGTGCGCATCAACCCGAGACGCAGAAGATTTGCCGGTTCGCCCCAACGCAAGACGTGAAGTATCCTTTCGGCTTCGGCCACGACCTCTGGAGGTTGGCCGAGCACGGCAAGCAGGCCGGGCGCTACGGTCATCCACGCGAAGGACAGGACCGACAGTGCCAGCGCCAGATAGAGACCGTTCCAGTAGAAACCGGAAACGCGCTTGGCGTCCCGTCCGCCATTGGCGCCGGAGGCGGCGACGCCGGCGACAAGAAGGATTCCCGCCAGAATATTCGTGCTGACAGCCACACGGATCGCTAGACCTGCCGCGGCGAGGGAGGCACTGCCCAGCCAGCCGAAGAGAAGCAAAGTCGTCGTCGTCATGGCGAAGTTCGAGAGATGGCCCATCAGGATCGGACCCGCTAGCCGCGTCGTCTGGCCAAAATGCGTGGCGACGCTTTCAGCGCAGGGATTTCTGTCGAACACGGCGCCCCGTCCACCCACTTGGGAAATGGCGCCGTCGCTAAAACCGACGACCCTTTGGCTTGCCGGTTCCGTGAGGTTATCCATGCGGTTCAGACCAATTGAGGAGAGACGACGGTTTCCCGACTGCGCCACGCGAGAGGGTGTGACCTGAAGAACTGGATCCCAGGGAGATCACCTAAAGGCGATCATCTGCACAGTCCGGTCCGACCTCAAACGTGTTCACCCAGAGTTTCTTGTGCCTCGTCATAGATCTCTGAAACGTGCATCGACCATCACAAAATTCGAAAGCGCGGTTCGACTACCCCAGATGTTTAGGGGCCTGCCGAAACGAAATCGCAGCTCACGCATCTGATTTCGGGATGACAGTCTAAACGCCAGAAACCGCCCCCACCGCATGGAGGCGGTAAGACGTTTGATCTGTCCGATCTGAGAGATAAGTGACCAAACTGGTTGCGGGGGCAGGATTTGAACCTGCGGCCTTCAGGTTATGAGCCTGACGAGCTACCGGGCT